>NZ_JAENWM010000076.1 GCF_016650035.1 Clostridium sp. | reverse complement strand
TAATTCTAGGTCGGTAGCTTAATTTAAAATAAACAATTACTAAATTTACCATTGTTCGTGTTTCTTAATGGTCTTTTTGTTGTGCATTAAAATTGATAACTGTTTTTTTGAATTTATAGTTGACTTTAATTAGCTGGTCTAAACAAATTCTCTCTCAATTATCTCGCCATAATACAATCCATCCGTATTTTAAATCATTATCCAAATTAGTAGTTGGATAATAAGAATTTTAAATTTCTACAGTCACTTCATTAAGAAAATATTCATTAAACTTCAAGACATTGAAGTAACCATTATTAGTTTAATAAGTAAATGAATAATGAGAAGCATTCAGACACTACTAATTGTACTTTGCACATCTGCTATCAATGCATTTTTAATTTTTTTATAACTTATTGGATATTCCACAATCGATATATTTTCTAACACTTTAAAAATATTCTCTGGGTTTTTAATATTTTTTTTACTAGAAATCAGTAGAGATTTTTGGTTACGTTCATCAATTGGTATGTTCAAAATACGATAATATTCATCTCGAGCCTTTTTTGAACAAGTTAAATCCATTTCTAAACAGTATTGCATTGAATAAATTTTAAACTGCTTTAAATAATCATATGAAACAGAGTACGATTTTTCAAATATAGAACGCAATTTTTCCTTTTGTGTTGCATCAGTAAAAATAGCATTAATAACAGGATTTCTATCATCAATTCTGTTAGCATATTGTGGCAGTCCTGTATTATCAGCGCGACTATCTGCTAACCTATCATGCAAATATGGCGTGAAAAAATCTCGATCAACCACTATTGAAAATGGTATATGTAAATCTTTCAGTAAAAAATAGGGATATTTTAAGTTTTTAACTCCGTTCAAATTAAGAATACTTACATAATAAAAATCGTCTTTCAATTTTGGAGATATAAGCTTTTCTACCACTTGTGCATCGGTTGTGCTTTCAACAACAATTACATGTTTTGAAAAGAAAAAGTCACTATTACGGTATTTGAAAAAATCATAATGCTTAAACTCTCCAATATTATGCATTTCCCAAAAATTATTATCTAACTGGCTTACTGTCGATACGAATCCCCGATCAGAATTATTTATTCGTCTAACTAAAATAATATCTTCATGATTAAGCTCATCGACGATAACCGTAGAATGTGTTGCAAAAATAGATTGAACTTCATGTTCCTGACGATTACTTTTTAGTGATGCAATGAGTTTCTTTTGTGCTTGAGGGTGCAAATTAGTCTCAGGTTCTTCTATACCCAGTATAATATTTGTGTTTTCTTTCTTGGCCAATGTTCTATATAACGCAATTACAGTGAGACTTTTAATTCCACTACCGCACTCAGCTACTGGAAATTCTCTTCCATGGTCAATTATTTTGATTCCTAATTTATTCAAAAAAATTGTATAATCAATACTGCTCATATAATCCAATTTGTAATTCCCAGAATCTCCCAACATATTTAAAGAACTAATCTCTTTTTCGATTTTTGTTAATATTGTAGAATGAAGCACATCTGCAACACTTTGAACCCTCTTGGAAATATTATCTCTGTTCTGAGTATACTGTTGAGTAAATAATGTTATTAGTCTTTTAAATATTGAATTTTCAGTCCAGGCTAAATCACGATTACTTCTGCTTGCTGGTACATAAACGTAATCGATATCTTGTTTAAGTAATTTTATAAAATCATCATCAACAGGGACTTTTCCTTGAGGAATACTACAATACATTGTTTTTTTATTGTTGCTGTATGCAAATGAAAAAACCAATATCAACTTTTCACTATTTATTTTGGTTGAATATATTTCTTTATCAGGAACATCATTAAATGTTAAAGTGATTTTTGTGTTATTTCTAATTGCAAATTGATGTGTATTATCTTTGAAATATTTTTCCTCATATTCATAGTTAAATACACTATTCAATGCTCTAAGTATAGCCGTTTTACCTGCATTATTTTCACCTACTATTGCATTTGTTTCATTTAAGTGAATATAACACTTTTCAATTGATCTAAACTTTTCAATTTGTATTCCTAACAATTTCATCATTCAGTTCTCCTTTGCATCAATATTATTGAGGTGTTAATTATACAATCAAATATTACACCAACTAAAACTAGTTCAAAAATATTATTGTCCATTTCTTTAATTCATCGCCATTTATGTTCAACATCTACCTTTTATCTGCTTCTGTTACTAATCATCCAACTTCCAGTTATAGACAAACTCTGAACAGTTTAAGAATAATGGGTTGTTAACAAATAGCTTTAATTGTGCTACTACTGCTAATTATTAAAATACCTTTTGATTGCTAGAATCATCCATATATTTCATCATCAATAGCAACACAGCTTGTCTGTTTCACTTCCAATCTGTGTAAGGGGTCAGACCCTTATCAAAAGCTGGAACAGTTTTTGTTGCTAGAAGGGAGCAAGTATTTTTTCGAATGAATATTTGTAATCACTTCATTTACTGTAAGTGGTGTCTGAAATGCCATAATAATTCTCCTTTATTCATAATATCTTGATTTATTATAAATAAACCTTGTTCTTTTAAAATTCAAGTTATTAATTCCCTCTATTTATAATCTCCAATATCCCATCCCCATACTTTTCAAGTTTTTTCGGCCCAAAGCCCTTAACTTGTTGAAGCTCATCTTTTGTTTTTGGTTTACTCTGAATTAATAAATCTAATTCTCCATTATTAAATATAAGGTATGCCTTAATACCTTCTTTTTTAGAGGTGTTAAGTCTATATTCTTTGAGTAATTTATAAATCTCTGTATCATCATTTTTAGGATCCTCATCATTACTAATTTTTTCAATTTGCTGTATGATTTCTTCAGTATGATTCTCTTGTTTTTCTTTTATGAGATCTTCTTCTGTTAATGAGTACTTAGCCATATTATTCATTGATATTGGTTTATTATTTTTAACAAGAAAATCTGATATCTCGTACATATATTTTTCAAGAACATTTTTGTTATTTTTATCATCCTTTATTTCTTTATTTAATAGATTTGTAATTTGGTCATATTTATATATATTATTTTGAATACTCTTTGGAGCCTTATTCTTATTCACAATTGTTTTTGGATTAGCAAGTATAACAGCCGATTTTATTGGCATAGTTTTGCTAATACCTTCTTTTAATAAAATCTCTCTAAGTATATTAACATGACGTTCATTCTGCGATATTGGACTATACATTCCTTCTTTCTTAAACACCTTACCAGAATTACTTTTTAAACTTCTTATAAAATCACCACCAGAAGTAATCTCAATGTCACCATTAAGCTTTTTAGCTTCTAATACCATTATGAATTTATAATGGATAATAATAAAATCAAATTGTGCTATGTAATCATTATAATCAATTCTAATATCATGAAGACATAGCATTGGAATAAATGAATTTTTAAGCTCATAATACACGTTTTGCTCTCCATCCAACCCTTGTTTTAGGAAAGCAATATCTCGGTCTATAAGTTTCTTTTTATCTGAACTAACTCTATTTGAAAGTTCTATTAAATCTCTAAGTTGTTGATTTTCCTTTTCAAACTCTTTTATAAAAATAGGACTTTTAACTGTTCTTTTTGCATTTATCAATCCTAATACAGCTTTCTCTAATAATGACATTTGTGTTCCCCCTCAAGATGTTCATATTAATCAATCTTAGTATCTTTATAATGAAGCTATATTATTATCCGTAATACTCCCTCAGCTTCTCATCACACCATTCCCTTATCCACACTTTCTCCTCACCACTAAGCTGCTTCCACACATTACTATTAAACTCCACATACTCAATATCCCTACATTTCCTCATAAACCTCATATCTTCAAATCTCTTAAAAGGATTAGATAATATATTTCTTTTCACATCTTTTCTATCAATCACATCATTATTATAAATACACTTTTTCTTCTCAGCCTTAAGCCCACTCTTTTTCCTACCCTCATAAAAATCTATGAAATAATCTACAATATCTTCTATTAATACCTTTCCTTTTTCATCCGCGTCCTCAATCATTGCTTTTAGAAGTACTGGTTTATAGGAATAAGACATGTCCATTGTTTTAACCATTTCCATAAATTTTTCTTTCATATTAGCTGCATTTATAATTTCCCAATTAAATTCCTTTGCGTATTTTTTAATAGTCTCTTCTTTAAAATATTTAAAGCTGCGAGCTCCCATTGGAACTTCTAAATCTGGTATTATCTTACCCTCCCTTATGTATCTTCCTAAGGTTTCAGACTGAACATCTACCATTCTTACAAATTCTATTTGAGATATTAAGTCCTTGACTTCACTTTGCCAATTGAATAAATCTACTATTTCATAGTCAGTAGCATCCACAGGAAAATCTAAGAAGGCTACCGGTTTTTCTCCTTTTCTAAATAGGTCTTCATCTATTTTTCTATGCTTGTCTGAAGCTACTACATAACTTCCTGGTACATACTTCGATAAATCAAACATTCTGTGAGCTGACAATGCAATATTGAATAATTTTGCATTATCTATAAAGTCAAATACCATTAAATAGTCTTTACCTTCTGCCTTTCTGGTTCCACGTCCTAGCTGCTGCATGTAGATTGTTTTTGACATAGTAGGTCTTGCCATAAATAAAACCTGTGTTTTAGGGCTGTCCCAGCCTTCATTTAATAAATCACAAGCACATAATACCTGTATATCTCCATTTTCATAGTTTTTAAGTATCTTATCTCTATCCCTTGACTTTGTAGTTCCAGATACGGATTCTGCTTTAACACCTGCTTCCTTAAATAGCTTGGCCACTACCTCTGCATGAAATACTGAAGCGCAGAAAACTACAGTCTTTTTATCCTTTACATATTGTATATAAGTATCTACTAAGAGATTATTTCTCTCTGGTACAAATAGCTTACTTTCTAAGTCCTGAGAATTATATTTTATTCCACTAATTCTAACAGAAGATAAATCCACATTAGTTTTAACTCTTATACATCTAATAGGTACTAACACTCCAATTTCCACTGCAGTTTTAAGATCCAGTTTATGAGCAACATTTTTAAATATATCTAAAACATCCTCGCCGTCACTCCTCTCTGGCGTAGCAGAAAGCCCTAAGGTGAATTCAGGTTTGAAATACCCCAAAATCTTTCTATAAGTATCTGCAGTTCCATGATGAGCTTCATCTATTACTATGTATCCGAAATCCTCGGATTTAAATTCTTCTAAATTAGCACTTATACTCTGAATACTAGCGCAAACTATATACGTATCTGTAACTTTTTCTTGTCCCATGTATACACCACAAGAAACCTCTGTCCAAGCTGCTTCAAAAGCCTCTTTAGCTTGATTCACCAGTTCTTTTGTATGTGCTATAAATAATGTTCTCTTTCCTAGCTTCTTAGCATCTGTTACTGCTGTTATTGTCTTTCCTGTACCTGTAGCATGATATAAAAGCGCTATTGTTTCATTATTCTTTCTCATATTTTCAAGATTTTCTATAGCTTCTGCCTGATGATTTTTAAGAACAAAGGCCTTCCCCTTTTGTTTTGGAAGATATTCGTCTAATTCTTTAAACATAGGTAATTCGCCAAGGAAGGTTTGGATCTCGTCCTTTACCATCTCAGGCTTTGTATGTAACTGATTATATACCCATCTATAAATTTTCCAATTTTCATATATAAGGCTATTCTGTTTAAGTAAATCATCATAATACTTATCTTGAGAGACCTTAGAAGGATTATGCCAAGTCTCACCATCTATTTCAATGGCAATCTTCTGTCCCTCACTTTCTAGTGCAAAATCTATGAATCTACTATTTCCATATATATCAACGAAAGGATGCTGTATCGATAAATACTTTGTGTTTTCCGGTCCGAAAACTTCCGCAAATATATCGATAAATAAATCCTCTGCTATGCTTCCTAACTTAAAGCTATCATTCGGTGCCACCCACGTGGCAAGTGGCAAGTTCTTGTTTTTACCCATAGCTACCTCACTTCAAATCTTTACATATTATTTTCAAATCCGTCATTAAAACCATTCTACCATATTGATTCTGCTAAATAAGGGGAATACTGTCACATTGAAAATTAAAAAAGACTAAAACAGGTTTTTCTACCAAATGTTATTCCATCCCAGTAACTTTCAAAAAAATATAACGAATAAGCAGTAAATGCCTATCCGTTACAATAAATTTTATTATGCTTAAATGTTTTTTAAACAGCCTCATAGTGTGAAATTTATAGACTAAAATGTTGACTTGTTTATATTACAAATTACCTGCTTTCAAATTAAAGTATTCTATCTAAAATTACAGGCATATGATCACTTAGAGTTATCCAATCATCAAATTCGCCTATCTCTAAGCTGTTAATTTTTTCTTTTTCACCGAAAAAACAATCTATATGAAAATGCCTTTCTTTCTTCCTATATAAGAAGAATGTAGGTTTATTTTCTTTACCTTGAATCTCATAAATATCGCAATTTAATTTTTTAATAGCTTTATACTTTTTTCTAAAAGCTCCATTACAATTCCACGAAACAATCCTCAATTAAAATATCCCCCTCATCGATTTAACAGCGTAATAGAATTCTTATAATTTACCGCCAAATGCTGTAATTGTCTCTGCACTATCCCTATTAGATATAGTTTTACCCATTGCATCACCAATAAGATCTAAAAGAGCCTTTGCTCTATATACAAAGAATCCATCGAAATCATCTGCTCGAATCGAAAGTATATCTATCTTATGGCTTGTTATGTGTTTATCTAAATCTTCAACAATAACTGTGCTATCATTTACAATTTTATTTAGATATTTACTTGGAGCATTTCCACCTAATATACGATTAGTTCTCGCGAATAAAGGAGTTTTATTTACTATGGAGTTCCATTTTTCTCTATTGTAGCCTTTTCCCTCACAATAAGCACGTGGGAAAATATGATGAATATCAGTATTTTCATCTAGAAACGTTGTAAAATCCATGGCACTCCCACTAATAAAATCAGAGCAACCTGTTTTTAGGAGAAGAGCCATTACCCCTTTATATGCAGCACTTAGTCTAGTCTGTAGTGATATTAGTCGCATAGGATTAAAATAAGCTCTGCTTATTGTATCGGGATATTGCCCATTTTCTATAATCCATGATATTAGTCCAGTAACATCAAGCGCATACCTTGTTTCATTAGCTCCTCCATACATCTCGCCAAAAACACCACACCAGTACCACTGAGCTATTTTTATTTTCACTGTACCATTGTGAACTTTATCTCCTAACATTGTAAACACTGCCGCCATTGGAATTAGTTGTGTACTATATGGTAAATCGCGTTGCGAGAATATTCGTTGCTCTAGTAAAAATTTTGCTGCCTGTATAAAACCTTCTGTTAATTGTTCACAATTATCCTTGTACTCTTGCAGCGTTAAGTTAAGTACATCTTTTTTCTTGCAGCTTACTGCAGTTCCTCTATTTTTATGATTCTTATATCCAGTAAGTAAAGTCATTGATGTCAAAAAGTCTGTGGCTGTTACGTTTTTTAAAATTAATTGCTTGTTAAGAGTTTGTTTTTTTATTTCCCAATCTTTTCTAAGTTCAAAATCATCCGCTGCAAATGTAGCTGTGACAAGTTCAAAAACTGTCAGTGCTACACCACCAGTATTTACATTTTCAAAAACCTGGCATACCGCTTCCTTTGGTATTGCTTTATCTAAAGTAATAACTGGTACTTTATATGATTGAATTGGAACTAAAGCTTCTACTGTGAACAAAGAATACTGATCTAAAATGACCGTGTCATATCTGTGATACTTTTGATATTCATTTTGCCACTTTGCACAGGCCATAAGGTCATATACAATATTAAGAGGAAATTTATGATGTTCAAACTCCTTTTCGCGAGTTGATAAATCCAAATCAACTTTTCTGCCAAAGTCAGACTTTAACTTTCTATCCTCAGGAATTGATAAAATTGCATCAACTCTGTCTACTTGTGGATTCAAACAATCTTTTATATCTAAATAGTAAAATCTTTTAATTTTTGCTTTCTTTTCAGTTATAGTTTCCACCACGTTTCTACTAAACATAGCACAAAAAATAGAAGTTAGACGTTGCTGTCCATCTAAAACAAGCTTGTCTGGTCTTACAACCAAATCCACTCCTGTAAATGGTCTATATTTAAACCTTATATTGTCCCCACCATATTCAAGAAACATTACAGCACCCACTGGATATGAATTAGATATGCTTGCAATAAGCGCTTTTATTCGGTAATTATCCCAAACCCAACCACGTTGAAAATCTGGAAGTTGTACATCAGCTTTAGACATGGAAATTAATATATCTGATATACTTATATCATTTGAATGAAAAGAACTAGCCATCATTTTCCCCCTTTTCTTACCTTATATTTTATATTTCTCCCAACATATCACAACATATACTCCTTAAAAAGGCTTGCCCCTAAATTCCTTTATAAACAACACTCTACCACCTTAAAAATTACTATTCAAAAAAATGCGCCTCTGTCTATTTCTTGTTAGTATTGAAAATAGCCTTCCATGTGTATCGGCAGTAAAATACTATTCCCCTATTCCCAAACCCTTTCCAAAACAACTTTCGCATCAAATCCACCACGTTCCACTTTCTTTTCCTTCCTTTTCTCAAACAATTCCTCTTCTGTATACCCCAGATAACCAGCGAGTCCCACCAATACCTCCAGCACATCTGCTAATTCCTCTAAATTATTGTCTTCCAAATATTCATTAACTTCTTCCAAAAGTTTTGCTTCCAGCAATTTTTTATACTCCACCGTCTTCGCTATATGTGTATCAAATTTTTTACCACTTTTCTCTATTACTTCAGGAATTAAATCCCTGACTAATTTGTTATATTCCTTCATTATTGATTCTCACTCTACCTTTTTATACTTTTTAACATAGGCTTTACTAAAAACGTTTAATTCTATTTCTTAAATAATTTCGGCTCAGATTACTATTTATCCCTCTAAATAACCCTGTCAACCACCTGAAACCCCTGATTCAAAGCAATTTGATACAAGGGTGAAATGCATTGCTTAATATTTTTACTGAAGGTTTCCTGTGTACTATGTTTAAAGTACTCATAAGGATTCTCTAGATTTAGCCCGTCCACATATTCTTCAAGGCTATGCTTTATCTTCTTATCACAAATATAGGAAAATGCTTTATATTGCGTACTGCAAAAATCATCTATATAATTATCATATAAGAGCAGTTTATCACTTTTCTTACTATTGACATTTTTAAAGGTTGGTACTAGATTCCACATTTGATCATGGAGAACAAAACTCCAGGGAATAAAATGGTCAATACTAAGAACACCATACTTCTCAAATTCAGCTTTGTTAAACTCAGCACCAGTATAAATATCTTTTAATTTATTAACACTAATTATTTCTTTCCATAGCCCTGTTGCTTCTTTAAGCTTTCTTCTCTTTGGTGCCTCAAGCTTAAACACAATAGCCGGTACATTTGGATTTCTCTTTTGCAAAAAACATACAAGCTTATAATAAATCCATGGTTTAATCACTCTGTAGTTTTCCTTCAAATAAGTTACCCAGCAATCATTAATTACTATTTTATCTTTATCCCCTTTGATTATCTTGTACAAGCAAGTTTCGCTACCTTGTGATAAATCTACAATTAAGTTGTTTTTAAATTCTGGAATTTAAAAAAATGGAGATAATAATCTATATGGTACATTATAAGTAAGTTCCTTCATCATTCTATTCAGATCTTTATCTTCACTTTTATATAAAAAATCCAGTAGTTCTTTTTCATTACAATTGGTTGGAAACTCATTCTTCAAAGCCACATAACCAATAGGTTTTTTCAAGTTATCAGAGAACCCAAAATTCAATTTGAATTGTTGTTGAGGGTACCAAGCATATACTATCATCCTAGCAATAAGCTTTTTAAACTCAATCTCTGTATTCCCAATGCTAAGCTCCTCTAATATTCCAAGCAACCAATACATTTTGTAGCTAGCTACCATCTTGTCATCATCCAAAAGTCTAGAGAAAATCCTTGAATCTATCAAGTTATTAATTGGCAAGTAGCCAATTATATCCTTGATATTTATTTGATCTATTGATGCGTTTTTCTCGCCTTTTATAAAAGTCTTTAAGTCTGTCATATTTTTTCACATCCTATTAAAATTAAATTAATCAACTTTAAGATGATTCTATTCTATCAATACCGTATTATGCATTTATCTAAAAACTGTACCTTTCCCTTGTTATACTGTATTATATATTCAATTACAATAGGTGACGTTATTAAAAAGAATTGTATTTCTTGATTTTACTTATATACAAAAGCAATTATTTAAAGGCCTTTATAAATATAGAAAACTTAATCTTACTATTGATTCTTTTTACTATGCATTAAATCAAGTATTTGTTTTAATTTATTCATATCTAACTGTTTTTTATTATTTGCACCAAAAAACTGTTTAGCATTAGAAAACTGCTTAAAATTGGAGTCTATTTTTTGTAGTTCATTTGCTTCGATAGGTTCAAAAACTTGTATAGTATCCTTATAAAATGTAATTTCTCCGTAATACTTCCCATCTTTTATTCCATCATACTTTTCTACATTCCTCAGTTGTGCCGATGCAATTATTTTATTATCATATTGAAATAATATTAAACTTCCATTATGACTTTTTATGCCTGTTTTTTTAAAATGATAACTACAATCCTGCCTATTAAATAACTCCTTTAAGAAATATTCTTTCTGCACTTGAGCGATTGTTTTATTATCAAATTCTCCACTTTTACTCATGGGCATTATCCTTATTTCTTGAACTGGTTCAATTAATATAAACATATATACTCTCCTTGTTTTTCATATTTTATATACACTAGGTTATTTAACAATTTAATCATACAGCCAGTGATTATTTGAATTCCTTTTTAATATTGTGCATAGCTTGTTCGATTAATTTTATTATTTCTTCATTTGTAAAATTCTTTATATTTACATCACCTGCTTTAGTTGTTTCATAAGCATTAGTGTTTATATATCTTCCGTTTATATATCCATTCCCTGTATTCCTAAGCTCCATCACTATAAGTGCAGGTCTTTTTCTTCCTTTAATATTTAGATTAATGTTTGGTGCCACCCACGTGGCAAGTGGCAACATCTATTCTTTTTGGGCTTGTCCTGCTGCTAATCATTTTGTTTAAGCTTGGTTTTCTTAATCCTAATTTCATTTTCATCTTAATTATAAATAGGACTCAAACAATGCAATTAATTTGCAATACTCTTCACTATCTTTTTCAACTACAGAAGCATCGCACAGCGCCTCTAAAACCCCATATGAATAGGACCGTCTCATATCTAAATTACTTACACGAGCTGCTGGATGTGGCAAATAAATCACATTAGAATTTGGGGATGCTTTTTCTATAATTCTGGATGCTTGTCTTCCAAAAGCAAATATTACCTTTGGCTGTAAAATCTCAATTTCTTTAAGCAAATGTGTCGTTACACACATATTTACCGTTTCTCTGCGATATTTCCTAGTATTATTTCCACTTTCTGTACCACATTTGATTGCATTAGTTACATAGGCATTATCCAATTTAAATAATAAAATAATAGACAAAATGAGCGCTCCATAATTTTTTTGATTAAAGAATTCTGGATAAGCGAAATCACTTTGTGTTGTCTTATTATCCCAACCAATCCATGACCATGAATTTAACATAGGTCTTTTTTTATATGGCAATTCCTCGCAGTATCGATACATTCCCTTTTCACTATCCAACCCGTTATATTTTTTCGGTGCTTTACCAGGATTTTCGAACACAAACATTACACCATCTTTATGCCAATCCTCCCTGTGTAATGGAGCATCGGTTAAGTAGCCCATATAATCAATTGTATGAGTTCCATAAGTCATAAGACTAAGACTTTTACCTGAAACCATATTTAAACCATTTTCTTCACATTTAGTACAGTAACCTGAAATTTCATGCCCATTGTATAGTTTTTTAAAATAACCATAATTATAAAACGGAATAATATTTTGATCTTTCAACTTTAGTATATTTGAGAATGAGATGCTTCTAAGTTTAGTTAAATCCATTTATACATAACCTCCAATTTAAATATATATATTAAATTTCTACATAATATTTTTAAAAATTCTCTTAATTCCACTCTATCACATTAACATTGCTAAATTAGGGGAATGCTGTCATATTTGAAATTAAAAATGATGTCCCTCTACTAATAAGTGACAAAATCAATATCTAGAAACTTATTAACTATTTATCATACACAACCACCAATCGTAAAATAAATTACAATTAATGTTATTCCTGAAAATAAGTAACTTCCCCATTTTCTAGTAGATACCCCCACAATCCAAAGGAGCTTTTCTGCCTTCAAACTGTCTGAGTGCTTTTCTGATTGCATTTCCTACATCAAAAACCTCTCCATAGGCTGTGTATTCTCCACTATTAATCCACTTAATAAAATTAGTCATTATCTCCTTCCTCTATTTAGTCCACCTAAGTGACAAGTTAAACATTGATTATTTGTATTTACTTTACTTTACTTTGAATTTTAACAGTGCTTCATCATTAGCGTAGAACATAAAAGTCAAGCTTGTACTTTCCTTTGGTACTTCGAAAGTAATAGTTCCCTCAGCTTCTCCATCAGCTGCAAGCGCTCCTTCACCTAATGCCTTCCCTATATCTGTGTAGGAAGGAGCTATTATTTGACCTTTATCATTTTGTATCCTAAATTCATCCACACCGTATGATATGGTATCTTTACTTGTATTCTTTTTCTTTAATGTTACAACTGCGAATACATAGCCATCTTGGGGTACATCATAATCTTTCCCCTCTGATAGTTCAAAATTTGTAACTGTAATTGCAGCCCTTCCTATTTTAGCTTCTTCATTAACAGGATAGACTTTTGGATCTGCTTTAACTTCAGTATCCTCTGCTCCGCTTAGATCACTAGCTAAAGCCTTACTCATATTTCCTGTAAGTGCATTCTCCAAATCATCGTTCACTTCAATTAACCATCCTTTATCACCTTTAATAAGCTTAATATCAACATCAACTGTAGTTTTAGATACATTAGGATCGTTTAAAGAGTTTATGAAAGATGTCATTATTTGAGCGTCTGCATCCTCTGTTTCACCCGAAAGAGCTTGAGCAAATAGTGTAGGCAACATGTCAGTCATTAATTGCCCATATATTTTAGGCAAATCTATGGAAGTTACCCTTGTTTTTACTACTGCAGTCTTGCCAGTAACGCTGAAAGATACTATTTCATAACTGACTTTTGAAAAAACAGATTTGATTACTTTCTCCTGATCAGCATCTTCATACTGGAAACTATCTTCATTTACATCTTTATTGATGTAATTTACCATTGCTGCAATATCTGATTTTTGAACACTGGTGAAGAAATTTTTTACTGTTGCATCAGGCTTAGCACCACATGCTACAAATGAAAGTGAGAATATTATAACTGCTACAATTTTTAAGATTTTGTTGTTTTTCATAATTATTTCCTCCTTATATTTAAAAAAATTATAATATTTGTTTTTTATTTGCCCACAAGGCTATGATTAATTGAATAATTAATGAATAAATTGACCTAACTAAATACCAATAATACCTACTCTCATCTCACTCCCCATACTTTCATCAAGCACTACAGTAAATAGTATTGTTTCATCATCACCATAATTTGTTACTACCTCTGTCTCATTTAATCCTAACAGTTGTATTAAATCCTTATCCATATTAAAATCCCCCATCTGCTTTTAATTTTTTGTTATTATATTTATATGATATCATTAGCCAAAGATAAAAATTTACCTTGTAAAATTTTATAAATAAAAAGCTATCAAAACGTTTATTACATTTTCATAGCTTTTAAGAATATCTTATTTTTTTTATAATATCTCCTACAAACAACCCTTTCTACAATTACACCTTTTTTTTATCCTTCCATGTAGAACCTTATTAAACTTGGAAAGTTATAGCCATCATCTAAAAAGTATTGCAGATAGGCTGTAATTTCTTCATTTGCTCTGTACACTTCTAAAATCTGTATCAAGTTTTTCCTTGCATCTTTTAAAACATAATTATTAAGATTTAGAAGTTCAATAGTGTATGACGCTCTTTTGTTTCTTATATCCCCTACATCTTTATATGTTGGAATAATTTCTCCACTGGCCAGGTTATATGTAAGAAAATCTTTTGGATTTTCAATTACCGGATTAATAAATTCCTCAGAATATTTATTTTGTTTTGCGCTGCCACAACTATTCTTTTCATTGCAAGAGACTATTAAATTATTATATTTTTGAAATAACTTTGGGAATAAATCCCTAGGTTTAATATGTTCTATATGTCCTTCATTAATATTATAGATTGATTTTTCACAATAAAGACAGTATTTACTTTGCTCATTTTCTAAAATATATTCCTTTAACTCGCTTTTAATAGTTCCATTGTTATAATCGTACCATGTCTTAGGAATATTTTTTCTCTTGAATTTAAGAAGGAACGCTGGTTCTATATTTTTATTAATTTTCAACATTAATTACTACCTTCTTTTCCTTCTTGATTTTTCTAAGTTAATAAGCATTATATCCTTATCAAAATCACCCAAATATTTTCTTAGATAATCAAAACTTTCATTGAACTCCACTGTTTCAAATAAATCCTTTTCTAATAAATCTAACACCTTTTTAAGCCTTGTTGAGATATCATCATTCCTCACATTTTCTAATTTCATTGTATTTTTTAAAATATTTTCAATGGTATGACCATAAGTCTCATCTATTTTTTCATTATCAAATAATGATACTCCATTTTTGTCCTTAATAAGTATTCTTAGTTGCTCCGCTCTAATATCTCCTACTATATGTGGTGAATGAGTTGCAATTATCAACTGATTATTGCTCCCTATATTCTCATAAACCTTTATTATCCTTTGCTGCCACTCTGGGTGTAGTGATATTTCAGGTTCGTCAATTAATATGATTGAATTATTAATCTCTAAAAATTTCAAAGATAAGCCTCTTAAAAATAGTTGTTTTTCACCTGAAGATAATCCAATAATATCAAATTCTTTTCCAAAGCTATTTCTGAAAACTGGTTTTGTATCTTCATCTTCTGACAAACCTATTAACTTAACATCTATTTCCATAACAGAAAAAATACTATTTATTTCATCACATACCTTATCTATTACTTCTCCAATAATTTTATTTCTATTTTTAAATATCTCCTTATTTATCTTTGTAGCTATAAATGAAGGGATATTTTCTGTTATGCTTTGATCTACTATATTTAAAAAACTAGGAGAAAACTTAAATGTATTATCTACCTTTTTAAGCTTATCAAAGCTAATTTCTGCAGGCATGTATACAACTTTAGGAGCATCTTTATTAGTATTATCCCCTATAATATGAGGATCTAACATTCCCACTTCCGCATCATCAAGTTGGACCTGTGTATAAAAATGACCAGAGTGTAACTCAACATTCAGTACATTTTTTGCATTATAGCCCTTCTCATCCACTTCGAAAGAATCATATAGACTTTTTAACAAGGTAGTCTTGCCTGTTCCATTATTACCTATTAAAACTACAGTATTTAAAGGAATCCCATTACTACCACAAAAATCCACTTCTAGATTGTTTAGTATTTCGTGATCATCAAATCTGATTTTTTTCAATTTCATTTTTATTCACCTCCATGTCAAATTATGAATTTTAGTATTTTTATTAAAACACATATCTCATTTAATTCACCTTTGTCTATACTATATCATAAGTTATTATTCTATTTCCCACAACATTTTTTATATTTTTTACCGCTACCGCAAGAACATTGCTCGTTTCTTCCTATTTTATTACTAAGGATATTATAATTTTTTTCACCTTTGACTATCACCTGTGTTCTAGAACTATTTTTTGTCCTTATATTTAGGTTTATTTCTTTCTCCAGGCTGTTTAGTTTTTCATTTTGATCTGATTCACTGTACAAATTTAAAAGTCTTCCTTCTACAGCATCTCTACTAACTAAATTAGATACATTAAGGGCCTTTAAAAGCAATTCCTCACCTTTACAAAAATCAGGTTTTATCGTTCTTATAAGCCAATATTGATCAGACCATCCTATCCAACCCCATCCCCATCTTGGATTTTCTGATAAATATTTTTCAAATAACTCCTCACCTTTTTTTATATTTCCTAAATAAAAGTGGGTTTCTGCTATAGCTCGTTTTGCATTTTCCAGAGTTAGCTCTTCGCTAGTATCTGTAAAACTTATAATTTGTTCATTCATGCTGATACGCAAATTCCCATAAACCTCTAATCCCTCGCCATTATTAGAGTTTGCAACTATGTTACATAGGCAATTATCAAAATCATTTAACCAATTCACTACAAATTGAGCACCATTATAAATATTGTCAAAGCTATCAAATGTCTTTAAATTATCATTTTCCATGTAATCCATCAATTTATTCCAAACATCTATCCAACTTCTAACGGCTTTATCATATTGATTTTCAATTAAAAATTGATACCCTTCTTGCATATTTTCGTCAAACTTTATATATCCCTCTAAAACTAACTGTGGATTATTGTATAAATTTTTGTTATAAATAGCATTGTTTTTCATTGCTTACACTTCCCCTCTTCCTTCAATACAAAGCCCATCTAGACATCCATCATCAATAGCTGTCCCCCTATTTTTACATGGAACTGAACGTGGTCTACCCATTTTGTAAAATTTGCATGATATTGGTCCATAACAAAAGGTTTCAAATCGATATCTTTTTAGATTTTTATCAAAATCCCATTGAATTTCAACATTCGCCATATTGGCCCAAATACACTTAAAGCATTTTGTTTTCCACAAGCTTTTACTTAATAACCTAGCGCCTCTTTCTCCATACGTCTGCATTGCTGGGGGCATCATTATCCATGGTGGTGATATCATTTCAGGATTATCTGAGGCTCTGTTTAAAATGTTTAAAGCACCAGCCTTGTAATAGTCTGCAAATTCTCTTTCTGCATATTTTTTTGTCCAGGCTGTACCCTCAATAACATCACCTATTCGAAATAAACACTTTAACTGCTGTTTTTCGGAAATTGCAACTGTAAACTGTTTTTTATCCTCACTGCTATACCCTACAATAAAAAAATTGTATCCTAAATGATAATGTGTTCTATTATCCGTAAGATATCTCCAAACTCTCGTTCTGGGTTGAATAGATATAATTTCCCCTTGCCAATTCACTTTTAATGAAGTGTTTCCAAAACTATTCTTTATCATTTTTATTTTCAATCCTTTATATTTAATATTTTAGGTAACTTACTTAATTGAACGCTCAAACAATTCAATTATAGTATAATCCATATTTTTCTAAAACTCTATTAAAAGTTACAAAATCGCTTATCTAATCATAAACCCTGGCCTTCTTTCGTATTATTAGTAATTCATCATTATTCTTTAAAGCTTCAAGTTCTATATCCTTAATATTAAAAAAACTTCTACGATACGAATATATGTTCTTGTTTTGGTGATAATACTATTATAATATATATTATTTTAAACTTAACTAATAGCTAGTAGTTGTTTAAGTAACTATTTATGGATATAATTATAATAAATACTTATGGGAGAAATGAGGGGAAAGCATGAGTGATATTAAGTTAAGTAATTGCACATTAAACTTAAACAAATTTGACACAATTATATCTATTTGTACATTTGGTAGTTACAACGAACCATGTTTTGATAAAAGTAGAAGTGATATAGATGTTATGATTTTATTAAATAGAGAGCTTCAATGGGAAGAAGAAATGGAAATTGAGGATTTTCTACAAACTATTCTTCCGCATTACTTTAATCACAAGGATATCCATTACACTTTCGTTAACGATTTTATCTACCCTTTTAGTGAAATTTTTATAGAAAGTGAAGATAAAATCATTATACTAGAAGAAGCTTATTTAGATTATATACTTGGATATTCTTGTTTTAAGAGAGATAGAGAGTATTTAGAAACAATTAGAGACCTTAATTTGAAATCTATGGAGGAATATAAAAATGGTTTATTATAAATATAAAAAGGAAAAGTTAGAAGAAAAATTTTCTGAAAGCAAAGTGTTTTTAGTAAGGATTAGAGAATGTTTAAAAAGAAGTCCCAATGGCGAGGATGAAATTATTGATGAAGCAATGATTTCATACTTTAATTCCTTTTGCGAATTTATAATTGATATGTGTGAAACATATTTAGTTTCTACTGACAATTTTATTCCAAATAAATCCGGCCCAGAAATATTAGATTTATCAAGTACATTCGGCTTTATATCTACAAAGGATTCTAAAAAATTACAAAATATTATTAAATTAAGAAATAGATATACCCATGATTATTATCAAAGAAAATTATCAAGAAGAAGAATTCTAGAACTATGTAAAACTGAAATAAATACTTTAGATATGTTTTTAGAAGTATCTACTGAAAAAATAACCCTAGTCTTAAATGAACGTAACCCAGGATTTTAACTTAAAAGCTATCAAAATGTTTATTTCATTTTGATAGCTTTTAAAAACATTTTTTTATAATATCCCCTACAAACATCCTTATCTATACTTACACCAACTACAGTTCTCACTTGTAACTTTCTCGTAATCCGCAAAACTCACCGCCGTGTTCATTTTGTAGAACCCTTCATCCATAGTCTTCATAAGCTTATTCACCTTATCTTCATCATATTCAATAGAAACCACTTCGCCTGTTTGTAGCAGATACAGCTTTAGAATTATCTCATCAGCCTTCAGTAATGCCTTTACTGCTTTCCCATATATCATTAATTGATCAGAGTATACTTCTTTAAAATGCTCTGCGTTATATATGTCACTTACTTTGTTGGTTTTATAGTCAATAATTACTGCAATTCGCTTTTTACCTTTTTTATATAACTTCAGTCTGTCAATAAAGCCATTTATCATCATTTTTTTATCAGACAGTGGTGCTAAAAGATAGGATACTTCGCTACTGCTTTTTATCAGCTCTCCATAAGTACATTCACTATTTTCCTTTTCTTCTATTTCTAAATAATTATTAACAAAGGTTTTTATTTCATCTTCTAAATAAGCATCATCTAAAATATCTTTAATATAAGTTTCATAATTCTCATTACCCTGCTTATCCATATGTTCTAATACCTTATGAACAAGTAGCCCTTTATCTGTTGCCTTTATTTTGTTTTCTTTTATACTGTCTGGGGTATTTTCTTCATTTACTAGCTTATTATTTTCAGATGGATCTTCAAGTTTCTTTATAATGTCTATTCCACTTGCTATATCTAATGCTTTTTCTTGTAATTTAACTTCCAGTATATTCGTATACTCCTCGTACCTTCCACCTAAAATATTTTCATAATAATATTTTCTTGGACAGCTACTATAGCTCATGTATTTTGAAGCACTTGCATAGATTCTTGGCTTTATTTGTGGTTTATATAAAATCCTTTTCCTTATGTCGGCCTCATTTATTATTTCCTCTTCTTTGATATTGTGATCCTGAATTTCAATTTGAGTAAGTTCCTCTGAATTCATAAATGCTATAGTATCTAGATCTGCTCTACCACCACATGCTGAATATTTTATCATCTTTTCATAAGTATTTATATTTTCTACTATGTTTTCATCACACAATTTAAAGTTACCATCATACTCCTTGGTCCTATGTCAATAAAAAGTACAAATTAAAATGAGAAAGTTATTAGTAATCCCCTTAAATTTAACTTGCGATTGATACATTAAGTTTATTTGCTTTTTTATAGGCTATTTCAAACTCATCAGGTGACATATAATTG
>NZ_JAENWM010000087.1 GCF_016650035.1 Clostridium sp. | reverse complement strand
GTTTAGTAGCAGGAATGCTAAAAGTATTAAAAGGAAAATCCCGTGTTATTATTATACCTATATTTATTGCTGTAATTGGAGCAGCTTCTTCCACTATAGGAATATTTGAAGAAACCTTTCCATTTATACCTATTTTCGTAGGGATTGCTATAGCAATGGGTTATGATGCCATTGTTGGGCTTGCCATTGTTGCACTTGGTGCAGGGCTTGGTTATTGTGGTGCAGTTATGAATCCATTTACTGTTGGTATGGCTCAGGGTATTGCTGGTGTACAACAGCTTTCTGGGGCGGGTTTTCGAATTTTTAGCCATATAATAATGATTGTTGTAGCATCAGGGTTCACAATAAGATATGCACTAAAAGTTCAGGCTGATCCTACAACAAGCCTTGTTTATGGTGATGATTTTAGCCACATTTCAATGAGTCAAGATGATATAGAAAATCATCCATATGGCATACGTGAAAAAATGGTTTTATTAACATTAGTTGCTGGTATTGCGGTTATTGTGTATGGAACTAAGTATCAAGGCTGGTATTTTGAAGAACTTGCGGCAGTATTTCTATCCATGGGTATTGTAAGTTCAATCATCATGGGTTGGAGTCCTAATAATATTGCTGAAAAAATGGCAGTGAGTGTTTCTAACATCGCAATTGCATGTCTTATGATAGGATTGGCACGTGGAATTCTAGTAGTGTTAACTAGCGGTAATATTATTGATACAGTAGTTTATTATATGTCAATTCCTTTAACTACTCTACCTGATTGGTTGTCAGGTGAAGCTATGCTCGTTGTTCAAACTATGTTGAACTTTATTATTCCATCAGGCTCTGGTCAGGCGGTTACCAGTATGCCAATTATGGCTCCTTTAAGTGATTTAGTTGGAATATCAAGACAAACCGCAATTCTTGCGTTTCAATTTGGAGATGGATTATCTAATATTCTTTGGCCTACAGCACTTACTCCAATTATTTGCGGAATTGCAGGAGTGAAAATTGAAAAGTGGTGGAAATGGTTTATACCTGTTTATGGGGCACTTTTTTTAACTCAAGCTTTGTTAATTGCATTAGCTGTGACAATTGGGTATAACTAAAGAATTTTATTAAGGAAATTGTATAGTAAAATGTTAATTTTGTTAAGATACGTAATGATGCAATAGACTCTAACATTGGACAGAATTTAGATGCAATTGCAGATAAGCAAATAGATAACAAAGAAGAACTACATAAACAGCTACAACAAGAAATGAAGTGGACGCGGGAAAGACGAATAATGATTAATGTCAAAGAAACAAAGCTATTACAAATGAGAGCGATAGCAGAACAAGGTAAACAGCTTAATAGTATTACTCCACTACAACTAAGAAATTTGAATTATAGGCTGGACAAGTTAGCAGCACAGGTTGGTGCTAGCAAGTGGGCCTCGCCATAGGCTCGCTCACAAAGAACCCTGGGTGGAAATTTTTTCTACCCAGGGTTTCTTGGCGAACACTTGGGTACGCCTTGCTAAGAGATTGGGAATTCGAGAATGCATGGGTAAATATAGTAAAAGTGGAACATTCAAATTAGTTGAAAAATATGATGAGGGAATTCTGTATATGATGGTAACTTATTCATTTTTGTATTTTAGATTCTTAAGGAGGATTGGAATGTTTGCATAGCAAGTTTTGATTTGTCGCTTAAAAGTGAAAAAGGTATGGAAATTTCAGCAAAATAAATGGTGGTAACGAATTGTTCATACCAGCGTTTTTTTTATGAGCGGGGTGAATTTGTTGATTACCCTTTTGATATTTGCAATGGAGGTTGTGCCTTTTATTAGGAGGCGGATCCGGCCCCGTTACAAGATTGAAAACGTAGTGGATAAGTTCTGTTTGCTAAGAAATTAGTAGACTACTTATGTTAGGTATTTTTCGACAAGTGACAGTCACCCTTGTGAGAGCGAAGGGCTCACTTGCTTATACCATTTAGTTTTCATGAATAATAAGTTCTAGAACATCTGGGCGTGAATAATGCCCTGTTGCATCAAATTCCATACGACTAAGTGGGACCTGCTCCATATCGATATCTACATAAATAATTTCTTCTTTGTCCCATATAGGTTCTGTGACGTAATGTCCAAATGGATCGACAATGCAGCTACCACCAGTAAGAACATCGTCTGGCAATTTTGCTATTTCATCCGGACAATGGAAGATATCAGGATACATATCTTTTGTTACATATTGATTAACATTAATTACATAACAACGTCCTTCTATCGCTATGTGGCGTATTGTGGTTTGCCATTCTTCATTGTTGTTTGTGTTAGGTGCAATATAAAGTGTAACTCCTTTCATATAAAGAGCTACACGTGCAAGCGGCATATAGTTTTCCCAGCAGATCAAACTGCCCATATTCCCCCAGGGAGTATCGATAATTGGAAAGGCACCTTCATTACCGTCACCCCAGATGAAGCGCTCTGCACCGGTTGGTTTCAATTTACGATGCTTGCCGACAAGTTTTCCCTCAGGTGAGAAAAACAGATTAGTGCAATAAAGGGTACAATTATTGATATCTCTCTCTGTGATACCAATACTAACATAAGCATGTACCTCACCGGCTGCTTTGGCGATGCGGTCTGTATCATCACTTGGTACAATAACAGAATTGTCGTAATAAACTTTCCAGTCTTTTCTACCTTCTTCGCTGCGACCGCCTACAGTAAATCCAAAGGTCATTCCATATGGATAGCATGGAACAAAAGCTTCAGGAAAGACAATCAGATTAGCACCTTGCTTTCCGGCTTCAAGAATTTCCCGAACAACCTTATCAATAGTTGCATCCTTATTAAACAGAACAGGTGCTGCCTGTATAAGCGCAACTTTACAATTCTTTTCTAATTGTTTCATAATTTGCCTCCTCTTTTTAAGAATTATAGCATATAAATCAAAATATTAGATTGAAATTTTATCATAAATAACATCCTTTCGCTTATATTTATATATAATCACATAAAAATTATATATAAATTTTTCATTGAGTTTCCTAATCTACTTCAAATAAAAGCTTAATAGTAGGTGTGTGCAGGTATCTGTGTCATCAAGGTCAATACCAGTAAGCTGCATTATACGGTTTAGGCGGTAAAGTAGGGTATTTCTATGAATGATTAAAGCCTTGCTTGTTTTTGTACTATTGAATATTGATGTTATGTAGGTTTTTAGGGTGTTAAAGTAATCAGAACCACTAGATCATTATAAATTGAAATTAGATGAGGTTCCGAGTTCGATTTACCGAGAATAAGTGCATGCTTTGCCTGGTAAAGGTAAGTTGACAGGTTCAAAAGGTTATCGAACCTGTTACTTATACCTGCGAGAAGATGCATTTTTAATAGTATAGGTTCAAGAGTGTGTCTTTGAGTTTGGACAAAGGATTCCATTGTAGGTTTTGTGTCTACCATTGTAATAAGATCTTCATTTGTACATTTACCATCAGGAAATAGAATACCCATATAGCCTTTAATTTGTTCATCAACACGGACACTTTACATTGAAACAGCAGATAGTGTAACCATCATTGAAATGCTTGATGATGTGCTTTTAACTGCGAACCATAGCAAAAACAATGACCAATCCCTTAGAAACTACTTTTAACTAGGGATGTTAATGTAATTGCACCAGCTAAGGTTACAAAAATAGAGGAAGATGGGGTAGTAACTAAAATTGCATGTAATACTGTTGTGATTGCAGCGGGCTATAAGTCCAACAATGCACTTGCAAACGTGTTGGAAGACAAGGTGAAAGATCTAAGTGGTATAGGAGATGCAACTGAGCCAAGAAAGATAATGACTACGATTCATGAAGGGTATCACGCAATTAGACTTATGAACTAAAGAATCAAATACTTGATTAATAATCGAGTAGGAGCTAAATAATTTATTTATTTAGCGACCTCTCACACCACTTATTCCGACTTTATAATTATCCTGACTTTTCATATTCCTTACGTGGATTGGTCAACCACCAATGGTTTTTAGTGGGTTTCTTAAAAAAAGTCGGAATAATAAATTTGGCACTTTGAATTGTTCATTACGTCCATAATAATAAAGATGGCATTTTGCCAAATATTTTATGGAGGTTATGACAATGAATGAAATCAGGATTCAAAAACTAACTAATTGTGAACTGAATCAACTATGCGAAATAAATCTGTGTGGTGGCACGATCGATTCCTATAAGTGCCGTGCATTTAACCTATCTTTAATTTTTATCAAAAAATAGGTGAGGATTATTATAGTTCGAATTTAACAGAAGAACTTAAAAAACTGTATCAGGAACAATATACTTCAGGAGATATTTCGCGCAATACATTAGCAACAAAAACTGTTTCAGATTTTGACAAGGGTCTGACCCCTTACACAGATTGGAAGTGAAACGGACAAGCTTTGTTGCTAAGTATGATACCCTTAAATTAAAACCATAAAAAAACGAAAAAAAGATATTACCATAAGTTCATGATAATATCTTTTCAAAGGTGAACTGCATTCAGCACATTCTTTTTACTAAGCCTCTTTTTCATCATGTACCCACTCAGCCCATTGTTCTAATTCACCTGTCCATGCCCACAAGGCCAATAATGGCTCATCTAAAGTTTTCATTGCATGAGCTTGATTCTCAGTATGAATAAAATACTCACCAGGATTTCTAGTCTGCCACAGCTCCGACCCTCTCTTCCATTGGGCTGTTCCTGAGAGAACTACCCACATCTCTGATGCTGGATGACAGTGCTCTGGATAAAGGCGATTTGGACCCAGTAAAAATAGCCCCACTAATATGTCATCGCTGTGGAACAGAAAGGGGTTACTCTGTGTATCACGCTTTTTACCAACAAGATTGGCACAATAGTTATCAGATTTCACAGCCTCTAAAGCATCTTCATAAACATCATTAGGATACCAATGTATTATGGAACCGGCCTCAGTTAGTGCTTCATTAAAGGCGCTGGAGGATTTTCGACTCACATCAAGCTTACCGATACTGCTAAAAAGACTGTGGAAAGCAGCGATTATTTCTGGTTTAGCGGTGAGAATAGCAGAAATATTGCGCAGTGCCTCCGTCAACTCTGTTAAACACTCATTACCCTCGGTGGCAGTTGCAGAAATTTCTTCCTATTTATAGGATATACAATTACTCATATTTTAGCAATATTTCTTTCGTATAAACCCACTATTATCAGACAAAATATTGAGTTGTCTTAGGTTGACAGCTATGGGGTAGGCTTTTTAGCTCATCCATTTAATCGTAAATTAGTATTTGATGACATGAATGTTATTCTATATAGAGGAAATTGGTAATTAATGTAGAAATATAGTTTATGTAAGCTTAAATAATTATATAAGAGATTTTCATGACTAAGATCAAAGGCTTTTTTGGTGAGAAAACCGTTGCTTTTATCTTATCTGGTCTTGATAAGACAAAGTATAAAATAATCAACAATATAATGTTGCAAGTAGGTAATAGAACAACACTGATTGAGATTCTAAATGACTTTGAAGATATAGATTACAGTTTATTCAATTCTTTTATTATAGGAGTGGTTATAATATGCATAAGAAAAAATGCCCTGCTTGTGGGGCAACTGACACGATAATGATTTTATATGGTATGCCAACGCATGAGGCCTTTGAAGCATCAAACCGTGAAGAATTAGTATTAGGTGGGTGTTGTCTTTCAGATACTAACCCAGCTAGGCACTGTAAAGTTTGTAAACAGAATTTTGGTGGTAGGTATTTGTTTCATTTGTTAGAAATGACTTCGTTTGAGTTTTCAGTGGGCGGGTATTTTGACACATCTCATTCTATATTTATTAATGGAAAACGAAAGAACAAAGTGATAAGGTATGCAAAAACTCCAAGTGGAATGTGTGTTGATTTGAAACATCCTAGGAGCGAAATAAACAGACATCCAGAGGTATTATTTAAAGAAACACCTCTGACATCAGAGCAGTGGCTTGATTTTATAGAAGAACTAACTTCTTTGGAAGTAGCTTGTTGGAAAGATAAATATTATGATAACAATATATGTGATGGAACACAGTGGGAGCTTGTGATTAGATTCCCTCATCGCAATAAAATCAGTAAGTGTGGTAGCAATGAATATCCACCATACTGGAATAAATTTATTAAGATTATGAAGAAATACATAGGTGAAAATATAGGTTGATGGAGGGGATTTAATTGGAAAAAGATCTTAATAGTACAGGAATAGCCCATGAGAATAGTAATATAACCTATTTTAGTAACAAAAAACTGTTCCAGTTTTTTACAAGGGTCTGACCTTTTACACAGATTGGAAGTGAAACGGACAAGCCGTGCTGCTAGTAAAATTTGCTATATCTTTTCTTTTTAAAGCTCTTCTACGGCTTTCATACATATGATTTGATATTTATACAATAAAAAGAACTGATTAAATATTACATCAGTTCTTTTAAGGGGTTATATTAAATTTATATTTAATTAAAGGGGGACTCTAATTAAAAAAATCAATTACTTTCTATGCACTTATAATAACAATTTTATATGTCATTATAGTGACAAAATTAAAAAATATTTGTAAATTAGTATTGGGAATTAATGTACAAATATAGTTTATTTAAGATTAAATATTTATATAAGAGAGAATGAAGTGATATTTGATCAAAAGATACTTTTTCTAGTCGTGGTTACTTTAGCAGTGCATGATTCTAATTAATTCCCTTTTTTTATGTGGCTGACACGACCCCGTTACAGAAATTGGTAACGCAGTGGACAAGTTCTGTTTGCTAATATCGACACCATTCGGGTTACCCCTAGGGGTCTTTGCGAGGCATTGGCTGAGCTTGCTTTCATGCCAACAAACAATACTCAAAATAGTAACGTAACCCAGAGTGAGGCAACTTACATAGGGAATAGTAACACTATGTAAAAGGTGTAATCCTTAGAAATAAAACTTATAAAAAAGAGTTCGATGAAATGTTGCATATCAGGAGGGGTTTGTGATGGTAGTTTTTAATATTATAATCGTTATAGAAATGCTAGTTGTTAATTTGTACACTTCATATATATGTTCGGAAAAGAAACAATCACCATTCGTTACGTTGGCTTGTTTATGTGTTTTTACAATTATTTTTGTTGCACTAATATTTCTTGTGGCTGCTAAATCTTCTTATTTTGGAAAGTTAGACGGCAATGGCCTTTTTATGATCGTAGGTTTTATATATATCATTCCACTGAAGTATTTATATGACCAGTCCGTGAAATATACAATTATAATTATGAGTTCATCGTGGATATATACAATGCTTGCATTTTCATTATCTAATAGAGGGGGTTATTTATTATCGGAAAATAGGTTATCTTTATCAGCTTTTCTTTTTCAGACTATATTTTATGCAATAACCATTCCTTTCTTTTTGAAATTTGTAAGAAAAAAGTTTATTTATGTTCTTAGTAATATAGAAAATTCAACGATGAACTCCCTCTTAGTGCTGAGTTTATTATGGTTCTTTTTAGTTTACTTACTGAATTATACTTTTGTAGAAGGTAGTTCCTATCTATTAGAATCTATTATAATTCTTGTCATAACGGTCAATGCAATATTGTCCTATAAACTATTTTACTCGTTGGTATTGGTTAATAAAACTGCGAACACATTAAGTGAAAGAACAAAGCATGATATGCTTACCAAATTGAAAAACCGAGAAGGACTATATGAGGATGCCCTCAAAAAAATAGAAAACAATACTCCCTTCACAATTATCTTTGTGGATTTAGATAATTTTAAGACTGTCAATGATTGTTTTGGACATGCTAGGGGGGATGCTTATCTTATTGAGTTTGTAAACACCGTAAAAGGAGTGTTTGAAATAAGTGACGGTTTTTATCGAATGTCGGGCGATGAATTTATTCTTCTATATGAGGGGGATAAGGTTGAGTCCTTTTGCTGTGAAATGGAGAAATTAGAATTCCGCAATAATCCATCAGGTGTGGCATTTGGAGGATTAAGTATGGGGTGTTCTTACTTTCCGACAGATGGCAACATTTTAAGTGATTTGTTCCATTTGGCAGATTTAAAAATGTATCAGCAAAAGAAAGAAAAGCGCATGAAAACATAAACTTTTTTTTAGTAGATCTGAGAAGCAGAGCTTTGAATTTAGGGGTTTTCGCTAATTTTTGGGTGGAAATGAGGTTCTAGATATATTTAAAACTGTAAAAAAGTCAAGCAAGCTAAAAAGGTTATTAAAAAGAGGTGAAAATTATATTTCAATAGTAGCTTTTATAAGAAAGGTGGAATTAAATCATCATCTGCGATGCTGCAATATTAACGACTTCTTGCGGAGATTTACCTCCTTGTAGACCTCTGGGGCAGATAACAATTATCAATTGTTATCCCCCCACTTGTTAGCAAAACAAATTGTATTTACAAATTGTTCACGTGGTTTTCTCATTTCTGTGTAGATATATAGCCTATGCTGCTATGTATCCTTATTCTGTTATAAAAAAACCAACTATTTTAATTGAATTAATAATATTATTATCCAGTTGTTTTTTTTGTAAAATCCTCTTTAAAACACAAGCAAGAAAAAAGAATAATAGAAAATAATTATATTAATTTGCAGAAGCTAGAGGATGCAGATATTGCTAATGTTGAGTAGCAATAGATAGTGCTCACTTCACTACCAATATCTTTAAGGTGCCTGTCGCCTTTCAAAAGTGGCAATTGGTTTTCAGTTTTTGTGGCTTTCATTTTAGAGAGTACTAAAAAATTAAATATATGTAACTGTAAAAGCTTATTTTATAGAGAAATCTAGGGGGTGGGCTTTCTCTATAGGACAGGAATAATGAATTAGTATTTATTTATAAAAATGTTACTCTGTATAGAGTGAATTGGAAATTAATGTAGAAATATAGTTTGTGTAAGAATAATTATATAAGGGAGAATGAAAGAAGTGGGAGTGGATGAAAAGATACTTTTTCTAGTCGCTGTTACTCTAGTGGTGCATGGTTATAGTCAATTTCCTTTTTTTATGTTGCTGACACGACCCCGTTACAGAAATTGGTAACGCAGTGGACAATTTCTGTGTTGCTAATCATTACTTTTGAAAAATGTGACTAAAGGTTAAGCATTTATAAACACCTATCTATTCCTATATGGGTGTTTATAAATGCAATATAAATAAACAATCTTTGGAAATTGTCTTAGTGTTATTATTAACTTTTAGTGATTTTCCATATTACGCCTGTACTAGGTATAAATCGACCTGGATCTCCTGGAACATGCAACCCAAAATCTACCACATACATTGATCCACTTTTATCAAATATTACATCTGTAGGTAATTCAAAACCTCCTCCTCCGGTATAAGTTGCTGCATATCCTGACTTATTAATTGCAAAAATATATATCTTTCCAGTATTCATATCAATCCTAGATACCCTATGCCCAACTTTTGGCAAAGGTTTGCCTCCGGTAGTCATAGGGGCTAGTGATCCAAATTCAGCTATATATACATCTCCGTACCCATCAAAATTTTTATTGTAATTAAAATCAAAACCCATGGTTGCTGAATGGTTTGGAAAATTTGAAAATGGTTTTGGAGGCATCATTGGATGATGTGCTAGTAGAAATGTAGGCTGGGGCATTCCCTCAGGCTTAAAAATAGGCAGTGTAACTGGCATCCCTCCTGAATAATCAGGCCAACCATACCAAGCACCATACATAATCAATTGAAATTCATCGGGGCATTTGTCTATTGGTCTACTACCTCTCACATCTGCTCCATGATTAGCACAAAATAGTCTATTATACCTATCAAATTTCATTCTAAATGGATTTCTAAGACCCCAGGCAACTAATTCAAGATTTGAACCATCAGGATTTGCCCTAAGTATACTGCCACTAGCACATTTTATGCCTTTTACCGATTCCAACGCCATATTAGGGATACCAAAAGGAGAATACGCCCCAGTGTAGGCAGGCATCTTATCAAGTGGGACATGAATATTCTTAGTTTTAAAGTTTTGACCATTCAAAACAATTGGCGCACCAGGATAGTCATGAAAATAAGGAAATTTCTGATTCCAACCTTCATTATCAAGACCTACAACGCCTGAGTTGGTTGCTGTACCTTGTCCGAAATACATTTTTCCATCACAGCCAAATACAACTTGATTATTATGATGGTCACCAAAGCTTGGAAGTCCCGACACAATATCTTCCTTAGTTCCATCTGGTTTTATTATAGTAATAAAACCTCTATGAGATACATAAATGTTTCCATTGTGATAATTAATTCCTGTTAGTGGCGGATTAAATCCTTCTGCAACTATTTCAGTGCCACTATCAGTAAGACGTAGAACTTTACCATTTCCAGAGATAACTCCAGCATCAGCCACAAGCATTTCTCCATTTTCAGTAAAAATCATGTTAATTGGGGTATCTAAATCTTGTTTAAATACATCTATCTTATATCCAGGTGGTACTTTTATGTCTGAAGGATCAAGTTTTCTTTTATGTTTTTCAATAGATTCGATAGGGGGCACAGTTACATTTGCATCCCTAGGAGGTACGCTTCTATCATTTATTGGGCGTTTTTCATGTGACATTAATTAGCTCCTTTGAATTAATATATATAATATAGTATATTGTTTAAACTTAGTATTATATTCTTATTTGAACTAAATATATAGAGTAATAAGTGTTAGTTCAAAATCATATTATATTATGAATTAATTGATGAAAGGAATTTTAGTATGGAGAATAAAACTCTTGTGATAGGAGCATTATTTGCAGTTATAGCAGCTTTATTTCAAGTGATACCTGTTTTATTTTCAGAAATATTTATATTTGTTACAATATTTAGTGCAGTGCCTATCTTTATTGTTTCCAGAATAAATCCTAAAGCTGGTTTTTTGTCATATATTGTGGCAAGTATTCTTGTTATGCTTATTAGCACGCATGAAGGGCTGTTTTTTTTATGCACCAACGGAGTTATAGGGGTTTCTCTTGGGGTATGCAGATATTATACAAATAGAAAAACTATTATTTACATCATAAGCTCCATTGCTCTAACACTTACATTAAGTATCATGAATTATGGTATAGGTATACATGTACTTGGAACCAAAATTCCAGGGGGAATGATAATTCAGCTAGCTATATTATTCCTGCTTTCATTAATATGTAATATTTTTTATTATTGCTTTTCAGATTTTATATTCAGGACCCTTAAAAAGGCTAATGTTTTTTTATAGAGAAAGTGGTAATATGAGTAAAACGCCCAATCAAAAAACAATTTCAAGGTCAAGCTGGGATAACTAATTATGGCAAGCTAGTAGATATTAAAGTTTAGAAGAGAAATACTTTGGGACAAGAGCTTAAGACGATAAGTTCTTCGACCGAGACAGAGATTGTCCTAATTTTTTCATTTCACACATTTGCTGTTGCATCTTTTGATTTATATTTTAGCTTATAAATACCTGTTGGTGTTTCACAATCTTTGGTTGCCATACCAGTAACAACATCTCCGTCTGTAATAAGCTTACCATTCTTATAAAACCACAAATGCTGCGTTGTAAGATTAATTTCCACATAAGTATTTCCTAAATCATTAGCTTCATGATTTAAAGCAACAAAAACTGTTCCAGCTTTTGACAAGGGACTGACCACTTACACAGATTGGAAGTGAAACGGACAAGATGTGTTGCTAGCTTCCGTATTTCGACAAGTGACAGTCACCCTTGTGAGAGCGAAGGTCTCACTTGCTAATTTAAAGGAGAGTATACAAAAATTAGATGCACCAACATTAGAAATTATAATAGATAACATCTTAGAATATGAAAGTTTAGACCAGATAAAAAAATATATTCGTTAGTTAGCAACCAATAAACGAATTCACTACGTTCATACATTTAGCAAACTCATCGCAGGCAGAATATTTTCGTGCAAAATAAATCACTAAATACTAATGTAGTTAGTATTTAGTGATTTATTACATTACAATATTCATTTTCTATTAAGCCAAATTACTATGGTCACTGTATTTAGATACAAATATTTTGAAAAAACAATAACCATTGCTACAATCTCTATGTCGCTAATCTATACCTCTAACAGTTCATCATAAACTCCAGCTAAATCTTCCATTATACGTGACACATAGTCTGCATCTCCAACTACATGAATAGGTATACCTTTTGACCTAAGCTCTTCTATAAGTGAATTATCACTTCTCATACCTACTGCAACAACTACAGTATCAACATCTTCAATAGTGCAGTTGTTTTCATCTTTTTCATAAATAATTCTTCCATCTTCTATTAAAATCACTTTTGAATTTGTAAGCATATTTACTTCAAGTCTTTTAAGTTTTGCTAAAGTATGAGGTTTCGGAACTACTGCTAAATCAGCGCCTATCTCATCAAGCATTTCTAAAACAGTTATGTTTTTTCCATAATTAGTTAAAAACTCGGCCGTTTCACAGCCTATCATATTTCCTCCTATGATAACTACATTTTTACCTGCATGTTTTTTACCTTCAAGCAAATCTATAGCAGTTATAACAAAGGGCTTATTAATGCCTGGAATATTAGGTATGAATGGTTTTGCACCAGTAGCCATAACTACTTCATCTGCTCCAAAGTTTTTAATGAAATTTGTATCGACATCTATTTCAGTTCGAATATCAATACCTAATTTTTCAGCTTGATAGATTTGTGTAGTTATTAAACTGCCTAATTCATATTTATGTGGAGGTACTGCAGCTGAATTGATCTGGCCTCCTAATTTGTGTTTCTTTTCAACTAATGTAACCTTATGTCCTCGCTTAGCGCAGAGTATAGCACTTTCCAAACCAGTTGGACCTCCGCCAATAACTAATACTTTCTTTTTAACTTCAGCTGAAGTAATCTTCATTTCACTTTCTTTACCTACGAAAGGGTTAACAGTGCAACGCAGTGAACCAGAGAACACAGCATCTATGCACCGTACACAACCTATGCAGCGTCTTATGCTTTCTGTGTCTCCGCCTCCAGCTTTATTTGCCCACTCAGCATCTGCTATACCAGCCCGATTGATGCCTACCATGTCACATCTTCCCTCATCTATTAGTTGATCTGCAAGCCTAGGCTCTGTAATACGTCCACTAGCTAAAATTGGAACATTAACTGCATGCTTTATTTTTTCAGTGTTTTCCATATTCATAGCATAACCAAAATATGAAGGAGGAATTTCCCAATCAAGCTCGGCATAAGAACCCGACGATATATCAAGTCCATCTAATCCAGCTTCCACCAATGCCCTTGCAACAACACGAGTTTCCTCTAACGTACGTCCGCCATTTTCTTCATGAGCAGCCAATCTAGCAATAATAGGATAGTCACGTCCAACTTCACGTCTTACCATCTGTATAATTTCAAGTGGGAGTCTAAGTCTTCCCTCTAGGGTACCACCATATTTATCAGTACGCTTATTAGAACGCCCCGAAAGAAAGGCTGCTAGCATATAACCATGAGTACAGTGTAGCTCAACTCCATCAAACCCAGCCTTTTTACAGCGTATAATTCCGTCTACATAATCACGCTTAAGCTCTTCAATATCTACTAATGAGAGCTCATCCACCTCGTTGTCAAGATAACCATCCGGCACTGAAGATGGAGCCACAGGCTTAAGTCCTCCATTAAAGGATTCAATAGTTGAAGGTCCTAAGTGACCTACCTGCATGAAAATTTTGGCACCAGCTTTATTAACGCGGTCCACTACCGTTTTCCAGCCTGGAATAAAATCATCTGACCACAGACCCCCACCATTTAAAGACCATAATCCTCTTTTTTGTACAACTGATTGTTCTATAATAATAAGTCCTGTACCACCTGCTGCACGTGCCTCATAATAAGCCGTCATTTTCTCTGTTGGTTTGTGTACAAGGTGCTCACCAAAAGCAGTCCCCATAGGAGCAAGGAAAATTCTGTTTTTAATCTCCAAGCTCCCAATTTTAATAGGATTAAAAAGATTTGGATAATTTTTCATAATTCATCCTCCTAAATTTAAAAATCATATAGAGCTATTAAACTTCTTTGCTATATTTATATTTAATTAATGAAGCTTAACATCTTTAACTCTCTTACAATATTCGTTATAATTATGTCATAATCATTTGTGCAAAATATGGTTTTTTTAGGCATTCTATTGTGCTAAGTATATAAAATGCTAGTTATATTAACGCTTTAAGAGATATGTCTAAATTTTTATTAATAAATTTTTAACTAAGTTAAGGAGGTCACTATGGCTATAACATCTTATCAGTTATCTGAAAATGTTCAAATTCTTAATTCTTGTATTGTCACGGGTCAATTAGGCTTAAACAACCAAATAAATCAAATATGCATTGCCACAAACTCTGAAGAACTATTAAACACTAAATTTGATCATTGTCTTATCATATCTACTTTAGATTTATTTACTTTGACTACAATTTCAGATTACTTTGAAACATTGGCTAAAAACAGAAGGATTTCTTGCCTGATTTTAACAACCTGCAACATAAATATAAAAACTAACATAATTTATAAATTATGTAGCAGTTATAACATACCTCTATTTTGTTTGCCCCAAGACACCTCCCAAGCTCTAGTTATAAATAATGTCTTAGAATACTACACAAAGCATATACAAAAATTACAAAACACTATAAAGTATGACTATGCAAATCTTGTTAATTGCATAACATTAGATCAGGGAATTTCACAAATCATAAAACAAGCAGCTAAAATGCTTGGCAATCCACTAGTACTTACTGATGAAAGTTATAACCTTGTAGGTTATTCAAGTGCAAAAGAAGTGTATGACCCAGTGTGGCAAAAAATAATAAGTAGTGGCTACTGCTCTATAGACATAGTTAAAGTTTTAAGACACGAAGGATTTGAAAAGCAACTTAAAGAAGCTTCTCCATTATTTCTTACATCTGGAGATTTTTCAAGGTACATACGCCGTTTAGTTACTGAAATTAGAATAGACGATCAATTAAAAGGCTATATGGCATTGTTAGAATATGAGAGACCTATAACTTCTTTGGACCAAGATACATTAACATTTGTAGCATCTATTGTTGCATTAGAGGTTTCCAAGTTAGACACTATTGCAAAGGCAAGGGGAAGCCTAGTTCAAGAACTTTTAAAGGATTTAGCAGAAGGCAATATTGACAGTGAATCAATAGCTCATAGTAGGGTCATATCTCTAGAATGGATATTAGGTAAATACCTGCAGGTAGTTATTATATGTAATAAAGAAAATCATCACATTGATGCAGAATACTATTCACCTATAAAATCCATAATTTCAAAAAGTTTTCCACATTCTAAAGCAAGTTTTACATCAAACGCTATTGTGGTGCTTGCATCTGGTAATACGATTGATTTTATTAAAGATACACTCTTTCAAATAGAAAAGTTTTGTAAGCTGCACTCTCTTTGCTTAGGCATAGGGAGAACATATAATACCTTATTAGAAGTATCCGTAAGCTATAAAGAAGCAGAAAAAGCTCTGCTATTGGCTACAAGTTTAAACAGAGCAGGTTATATTCATTATTATGAAGATCTAGCTGTATACACTCTTCTTGAGAACGTAAAAAGTAATTACAAAATCCACCCTAGTCTCCTAAACCTTATAGAATATGATAAGAAAGAAAAAACAGATTATATTAAGACACTATCCATCTATCTGAGCTGTTACCAAAATGTTAGTCATACCGCAGTAAAACTATTTTTGCATCGAAATACTGTGCTTTATAGGATAAAGAAAATAGAAAAAATACTACAAAGGAAATTAGATAATCATAGTTTTTGTCTTGAGCTTGAGTTAGAAATGCTTATGATAAGTATGAAATAACACCTACTCTTTATTTTGATTTTTAGCAAATTCGCTCTGCTAAAACCCCGGGGGTCGTAAACAAATTGTGAACACAATTTGTTTACGACAATATATTTCGACAAGTGACAGTCACCCTTGTGAGAGCGAAGGTCTCACTTGCTAACCTAGTTCTTAGATCTAATAAGGTTGATCTGCACAAATCTTCACCACTAAAAAGGCATAGAGATAAGAATATCTCAGGTGTTATTTTACTTTCTCTTTTCATGAATTTTGTATTCAACGCTATTTTTTTAATGTTAACGCTTGTATATAACTCT
>NZ_JAENWM010000137.1 GCF_016650035.1 Clostridium sp. | reverse complement strand
CAAAAACAAAGATAAGTATAAATATTAAATTTAGAAATGAATAAAAATAAACATTAACATTAATAAAGATAAGTAAGAAATCATTCGTATTATTTAGAGGCGGTTTCTTATTAAACTTATAATTAGATTATACAAGGAGGTAGTAGATGGTTCGTATTTAGAATTAGCAGTTTCATTAGGTGAAGCTGCTAATTTGATTTTTATATATAAGGCTAGACTATCAGAATTATTTTACCATACAACTATGCTCTCCACCTGTATCCCGTAAATAAGTGAATTACCTTTAAGTTTTAATAGTTCTTTGCTGTCTGCAGAAATATACATACCCACATATTTGACGCCATTAATTTCAACTTGTTTAATTGTATCATCTATGTTTGTATTTTCGAACATATCTTCATAATACATTACCTGCAGTAGCCTTTTATTGCTCTTTATAAGATTGAGATTGCTAATAAAAGACTCACTGTGGGCCTTATCATCCATGTTATCATATTGAGTTTGCTTTAATAATCTACTCTCGGACTGTTTATAATAATTGTCATTACCATATGGATAAACGGGTGTAAAACTATAATATGAAGGATTTGCTAAGATATAATCTGAATCCATTGCTGCCAAAGGTGTAAACTTTAAAGGTGTAGTATCTTCAGTACTTATTTGATTTATAAAATGCACTTTTAGCTGCTGGGGGGTTAAAGCTTTATTGAACCTAATAAGTATTTTTGCCTTTGTCCCTTGAGGAGCTTTTTCTAGAATTGTAAAATCTGGTATGGGGTTAGGGTTAGAGTCATCGGTATTTAACAAAGAAGAGGACTCCATTGGTTGCAATGAAAAATCAAATGCTGCTTCTGATCTGACAGGCCTTCCAAAACTAAATTTGACTTTTATCTCAGTTTCCTTTATTAGCGCATTTCCAACAGTGTTATCAAGGTACACATGAATATTTTGTTGTGCAAAAGGTGACAGATCACCGCTACTTCCATGGAACTCATATTGGGGATTAAACATCTGCACTAATTGAGTTATTGTTGATCTCTTTACGTATGCTTCTTTATAATCTAGTGCAAATAATGACGTCACAATTTTTGATGTTGTAAAATACAAAAACATAATGACTATTAAAACAGAACAAACTGAAATTGCGCTCATCAAAATGATCCTTAAATTAACTTTGCGCTTTAAAAGCTTAGCAGGTTTATTTTCTTCGTAATGATCTTGTGGCATCTGTTGCGCAAGCTCTTCTAAAAATGCTTTATCATCGTCGCCCAGATAATCCGTCAATGCAGAGAATTTATCTATCTCACATTCTATTTCTGTCATTTCATTTTGGCTTAATTTGCCTTCTTTATATAGCTGTAGTTTTTCCTGAAACTCATTATTCATTATTATTCCTCCTTAAGACTCTAAGAGTTTTTCTGGCCCTGTAAATCAAATTAGTCACAGCAGAGACACTGATGCCTAAAATTTCTCCTGCTTGTTTATATGGAAGTTCATCTACTAGGCATAAGAGGACTGCCTGTCGCTGGTTTTCTGGAAGTTGTCTAATTAATAGAAAAGCTGAACTGGTACTTTCATTTATCATTAGTCCTTCAGTGAAATCCTGCACCTTAATTTGATTAAGGAAACTATCCTTCCTAAAATCCAATCTTCTGTTTTTTTTTACATAATCAACGTAAAGGTTATGAGCAACGGTTAACAGCCAGGATTTAATACTTTCACTGGGAAATTGAAGAACGCATAAGGCCTTAATAAATGATTCTTGGGTCAAATCCTCTGCAGTCTGATGATTATATGTAAGTCCATAAAGGTATCTATATACATATGGCAAATACTTGTTATAGATTTTAACAAATATGTCATCTTCCAAACCGTCACCTCCATCTCTTTAACTATCATCATTATATATACGATTAAGATTGCAAAATATCGCGATACTTTATAAGAATATTATATAACAAATTAAAGGTACAAGAAAGTAAAATGGGCTGGACATCAGATAAATTGTAGCTCTATAAGGTTTATTATCATAACTTTTGGATATACTATTTTAATGATATTAAAACGTAAGGTGGAGATAAAATGGATAATTATTTTGATAATCTAGATGTAATAGAAGAGAATCTTAAATACTTGGTTGAAAATCATAGCGAAATTTATGATGCCTATGAGCATTTTGGAAAGCTAGTACATGAAAAAGGTGGTCCAATAGATGAGAAAACCCGATGGCTTATTAAAATAGCCCTGTCTGTAAGCAATCAATATGAATACGCCTTAAGAACGCATATTTTAAAAGCTTTAAAAAGTGGATGCACAAAGGAAGAAATAGAACATGCAATACTTCTCGTGGCACCAACATGTGGGTTTCCCAAAATGATGGAAGGGTTACTTATACTAAGACATATTCTAAAATAAAAAGATTTCCATTCTCTTCTAACAGATATTTACAAGTGCCTGTCACCTTTAACTGTATTGGAAAATTCCAGTACAGTTTTTTGTGCTTATTACCTAGGTTGCTAATACTGCAGCATAACAGGTGACAATTTAACGAAATGATGTTTAAAAATATAAAAGATGATACAATAGTATAAGATATAATATAATATTGAAATGGTTAATTAATGATTTATATATTCCTAGTAATATATATTTTATACATATGGATTTTATATACACAAGCCAAGGGGGTATATTTATGACAATTCGAAATATTTTGTTTGATTTGGATGGAACTTTGTTAGATACAAATGAATTGATTATACAATCTTTTCAACATACTTATCAAAAGCACTTAAATAAACAAGTGGATAAAGAGAAAATTATTAAAACTTTCGGAGAAATTTTAACAATTACATTAGATAGAGAATTTGGTGAGGATAGTAAAGAAGCTATTAAAACCTATCGTAATTTTCAAATTGGAAAATTTGAAAAGCTGATTTCAATTCATAGTGGAGTAAAAGAAGGCGTAATAAAACTTCATAAGCAAGGTTATAAGCTTGGAGTAGTAACCTCCCGTTTAAATGACTCGGCCATTAGGGGATTAAACCATTTCGGATTAATGGATTATTTCGATGTTATTATAGGCGCCGATGATACAGAAATACATAAACCAGATCCTACCCCAGCATTTATGGCTTTGAAAGAATTGGGTGGGAAACCAGAGGAGACTATTTTTGTGGGAGATAGTCCGTTTGATGTTTTATGTGGGAAAAATGCAGGGATTATATCTGTAGTTGTGGGGTGGAGTGCACTGCCTATGGATATGATTCTTAAGCATGAGCCCGATTATGTTGTGGAAAGCATGGAAGAATTTGTAGCACTAGTTGAAAAATTAAATGGGATATAGGAATTGTCTACTAATTTGTAGAGGAGTTTAGTAAAGTGTGTCGAATAAACAATATATATATATATTATTTATTGTAAGAGGGGTTTACTATGAGCAAAGCAAGTATTAGATGCAAAGAACTAAGGTCTAAAAATATAGAATTAACTGAGAAAAATATAGAGCTTGAAAATATAGTTAGAGAATTCAAAGAAAAAGAAGAAACCCTGCAGTATGATAAACTTAAGACTGATTTTTTTGCTAATGTTTCCCATGAGTTTAAAACTCCATTAAACATAATTATGGGTGCTATACAACTGTTAGAGCTATATACCTCAAATGGAAACATAATAGATCCACAGCTTAAGCTCAACAAATATCTTAAAACTATGAAGGTGAATTCACTTAGGTTACTTAGACTTATCAATAATATTATTGATTTAACAAAGATAGATTCTGATTATAGTTATGTTGAATTTCATAACTATAATATTGTTGAGGTTATAGATGGGGTGATTCAATCTATAGATACATATGCAAAAATAAAATCCGTACATATAATATTTGAAAAGAAAATTAAAGAACAAGTTATGGCTTTTGATGCAGATAAAATAGAAAGAATACTATTGAATCTTCTATCAAATGCACTTAAATTCACTGATGAAAAGGGTAATATAAAAGTAGAGGTTGGAATTCGAAATAATTTAGTGTATATTTCTGTTAAAGATGATGGAATAGGAATCGAGCGGGATAAACTAGAGTTGATTTTTCAAAGGTTTAGGATGGTGGACAAATCTTTTACTAGAAATAGAGAGGGAAGTGGCATAGGACTTTCACTAGTTAAATCACTTGTAGAAATGCATGAAGGCACTATAACTGTAAAAAGTGAATACAATAAGGGCTCAGAGTTTATTGTTGAATTACCGATAAGAACAATAAATGAGGAACTACAGACCAAGCTATACTGGCAACATGAAGATAGTAGACTTGAAAGGATAAAGGTTGAATTCTCAGATATATAATAGAAAAAATGTGTAAGATTAAGGGCGTGAGGGAATGAATGATAAATTAGAAGATGTTGATAATGAAAAATTTAATTTCCTAATAGAGCTAGGTGATATACAACGAAAAAAAGGAGATATTGAAAGTAGTCTTAAAAATTTTAATAATGCTTATGATATAGCTGTTTTTTTAGAAGATAAAAAATATCAAGTGGATGCATTAGTAAAAATAACAGAGGGTTATTTTTACAAAGGGGAAATAGAGGCTAGCATAAAATATGCAGAAATAGTTCAAGAGATTCTTAAGAATCTAGATTATGTTAAAGGGAAACTAGATATTAACCTATATTTGATTAATGTATATTACATAAAAAATGAATACTATAAAGCTAGAGAAATAGCGAATGAAGCCTTAAAGTTTTGCAAAGAAGAACATATCATTTATAAAGGAAGAATATTAAATTCGATAGCAAAGCTGTACTCTGAATTAACTAGTGTTGATGAGCATTTAGATTTACTTAGGCAATCCTTAGAGTGTTTTGAAAAAGCCAATTATTTAAAGGGGATTTTGGCAATCTTAAATAACATTGGTGCAGTCTATGCAGATAAAGTACAAGATAATGAAAAGGCTCTAGAGTATTTTTTTAGATTGAAAGATAGGAGTGAAGATAGTAATTACATAGAATTTAATGTGTTTGCTTATTTTAATATTGGAGAAACATATTTTAAATTTTTAAGATATGAAAAAGCACTTTTATTTTGCAAATTGGCTTTTAAAAAAGCAGAGAGTGCTAAATTGGAATATATGGTATTTAATTCATATATAATTTTAAGTAGCATAGAATTGAAACTTAATAATTATGTAAAGGCTTATGATTATTATAGTTTAGCCAGTAAAGAGCTTAAGGCTTATCCCAACCAGGGAGAAATGTTACCTTGGTACTATAAATCCGCTGCAAGTCTATTCCTAGAATTTGGTGAAATTAAGAAAGCAGAAATTAGTATTAAAAAGGCTTTGGATATGGTAGATAATGAGGAGTCAATAATCAAATGGAATACAGGAATTGTGTATGAATTTGTTAAACTTAAAGGGGCTAAGAACAAAACAGATATATTAGGTTGTCTAGAGGGAATTACTTATATATTATCAAAATATAAAAATCCTCAGGTTATCTTAGATATAGTATATGATGCTACTTTAGAACTTGTGGACCTAGGTTATGGTGAATTAGCATTTGAATTAGCAGATGAATATAAGGATAGGATCCCTGAAAAAAAAGATATTGTGTTGAAGCAAAAGTATGTAGAAGCTTTAAAATGTAATAATAAAGAAAAACAACAATTGCTAAATACTGCTCTGGAGTTAGCAGTGGAAATACAAAATAGTAAACTCCAGCTAAAGATTTGCAGTAGTTTGGGAGAGTATTATTTTAAAGAAAAAAACTATGAGAAAACTATAACTTATTATGTTCTTGCCTGTAGGCAGGTTAAAAATATAGTAATGAGTGTTCCTAAGGAATTTAGAAGAAAATGTACAAATTATAATAATATGCTTCAATGTTTTAATTCATTTGTTCAGGTGAAACAATATTATTCTAAGGGAAATGAGAACAATATTAGATATGATTCTATTAATAATGAGAATGAATTAGTTTGGTTTCTTGAAGAGTTAGATAAAATAATTACATAATTAGGATATAAACTATAAATGGGTGTATTTCTAAAAATACCCTTTTTTTTATGCAAAAGTTTGTTACAATATTAACGAACCCGTTTTAAAATAAATAAATGGAGGAATTGAATATGAGAGAAGTAGTAATAGTAAGCGCGGTAAGAACAGCAATAGGAACATTTGGTGGAACATTATCAAAATTATCAGCTGTAGAGATAGGTACCATTGCAGCTAAAGAGGCTATAAAAAGGGCAGGTATTAAACCAGAGCTAGTAGAGGAAGCTATTATTGGCAATGTAATACAAGCAGGACTTGGACAAAATGTTGCAAGACAAATTTCATTATATGCGGGTATGTCTGAAGAATCTTCAGCTGTTACAATAAATAAAGTATGTGGGTCAGGACTAAGATCTGTAAGCATGGCAGCACAGTTTATAATGTGTGGAGATGCAGACATTATTTTAGCAGGTGGAACTGAAAATATGAGTAATGCTCCATATGCACTTCCAAACAATAGATGGGGTGCAAAAATGGGAGATGGTAAAATAGTTGATACTATGATTAAAGATTCT
>NZ_JAENWM010000086.1 GCF_016650035.1 Clostridium sp. | reverse complement strand
TAATATTTGACAGCATCTTCTTTAAATTGTTTATCGTGTTGTTTTCTCATGATTAAGTCCCTCCATCTATTATCTTTATTGTAATACTTATCAGGAACTTTCTCAATTTCTATTGTACTATTTCTATTCTAGCACCAAGGTATATTTTGTTTAATACTGAGAAGTCTATATCATTTTTTATAATATCATCTTCAGTAGTCTGAGTTTTCTTTAAGAAGTTTTCTTTATCTAGTTCCATATTTACCTCCTAAGAATATAATATGCAAGTCAATTTCAGTATATTATTAACACTTTTCATATACGCTTATATTAAAATGGAGTGCAGTTGAAAGTTTAGAGGTATTACTCGCTATTTCTCTCATAGAGTTGTCAAAAGTCCAATAATAAGGAGTCATTGCAATAAGATTCTTTACATCCTCGCCGTTTTCGCCATCTTCTATGTTAATATTGTACTTAACTTCTGTTGTATTAATTAATTTAAATCCTTCAAAAGTTGTTTGTTTTTCTTCATGTTTTCTAGCCTTTTCATATAATATTTCCTTTAACCCATATAAATGTTGTACTCCAGGAGTTACTACAACTAACTTACCTTTGTCCTTTAGAACTCTATTAAGTTCTGCCTCATCAGAAGGAGCAAAGTTTCTTATGATTATATCGATGGTATTTGTCATTATAGGTATGTTAAAATTACTACCTACTATAAATTTTATTTTTTTATCTCTGTTTGTCGCATAAGTAACCGCTGCTTTTGAGATATCTACACCGAAAAATTCAAACTCCATATTTTGCATACTGTTAGATTGTTCCATGCGTATTGCTTCCTTTAATTCCCATAAGAAATATCCTTCTCCACATCCAGCATCCAGTATATTTATGTTGTTTCCACTTATATTTGAAATTATTACCTGGTTTAACCTTTCTGAAAAAGTATGATAGTATCCTTTATTTAAGAAGTCTCTGCGTCCTCCCATCATTTTTTTACTGTCCCCTGGTTCTTTTGTATTCTTTTGATTAGCTAAAAGAAGATTAATATAACCTTTGCTAGCTATATCGTAACTATGATTGTTTAAACATAAGTATTGTTTTTCATGCTTTTCTAAACACAAATTGCACACAGGACATTTTAATATAGATTCCATATTTTCTATTGCCACAAAATCACTGCCTTCTTTAACGCTACATTGAAGTAGCTTATATATTTTTTAACAAATATTTCACTTAAAATTAATTTTCATAATAACTTATTATAGCAAATAAATTATTACCTAACTATATAGTTTACTAATTAATTTTTCAATAATTAGCATTTTTAAATTCACACAATTTATTTTTTGCTATAATGCATTAAAAACCAGAAAAATAGTGTATACTATACATTGATGAATTGATAAGAAAGTTTGGTGATATTATAATGAAACCCGTAATTATGTTTGTAACTGAATGGTGTCCTTATTGTAAAAAAGCACTTACATGGATGGATGTAATAAAAAAACAAAATCCACAATATGCAGATATAGATATTAAAATAATTGATGAAGAACTCCACCCGGATTTAGCGAAACAATATACTTACTATTACGTGCCTACCTACTATGTAGACGGAATTAAGGTCCATGAAGGTGTACCCTCTAAAAATATTGTTAATGAAGTATTTGAAAAAGCATTTAAATAAAATATAGTTCACAACCAATCTTAAAATTCAAAGAATGTAGTATGTTCTAATAATAGAACGTCCTACATTCTTTGAATTTTATAATTTATCTTTATAAAATTCTAGTTGTCCTTCACATTTTTGAACTTCTAGCCTAAATTTCTTTTCATTTTTTTTATATTCCTCTAGTTTTTGAAGCTTTAAAAAAATAAATCTATTCGATTTTTGATTGTTAATAATTTTTTTTCTAGTTTCTGCTAAGACTTTCTTTATCATAATTATTTTCTTATTACATATTTCCATCGTATTATTAAAGTTTTGTTTTTCTTCTCTAATATTCTCTTTTCTCCTATTGCATTCCATAATTTCAGTTTTTATAATTATCTCACTAGAATATTTCAAAAAAACTTTTCTATACCTTCTGATGATTATCTTTTTTATTATTTTAAATTTCTCTCTACTAATAAAAATATAAAGAGCTTCCCTAAATTTTCTGCTTTCTTGCTTTTCTTGCGTAATCTTATGTTCTAATTCATTTATATGGATTTTAATAACCTTAATTTCCTTTTTTTTTATAATAATTTCTTCCTTTAATGCTATTTGCTTTTTTTCACAATCTATTATATTCAATTTATTAATATCTATTTTTGCAATAAGACGTTTTTTATTTTCATTTAAAGTTTCAGCGTTGTACTCCGACATCTTTAAAAGTTTACATATCTCTATTCTAGCTTTAGTTAGACCTTCAGCTGTCTCGCTGGTTTGTTTTAAACTAGAATCACATAGCTTAAATTCTTTTATTATGGAATTGTATACTTCATTATATTCTAGCATGTGCAGCGCCACCTCTTTTCATCTCAAATCAAATAATTTATAAATATACTTTACCATATTCGTGCATATCCTGCAAAGCTAATAAGTTCTTCTCTCACCCTAAGAACATAAAAAAAATTTGCTACTAGTGGTTTTATCAAAATTAAATTAATTTAATGTATATAATTTTTGTGGTCAGGATATACTATATTTGTAGTCAACTAGCCAACATTAATCTTATAAAGGGAGATGTTAGTTATGTTAATAGGTAGATTACCTGTAGTTTTCAGCGTAGGCAGTATTGCTAGTGCTAAGAACGGAGATTACAAAGTTGGTCCGCATGAAATTTAAAATGCGGATTGTAAATCCATATATTTAATATGGAGTAATAAAGCCAATGATTATGTTATATAATCATTGGCTTTATACTTTTAACGACTTACCTTGTTGATCTAGAATTCCTAGTTTGTTGTCTCCCAGATTGATTGCGCCCATTTCTTCTAGCATAACCAGTTGAAGAAGGCTTTCCAGTTGTGGCTTTTTTTACGTCTTTACTAACTATTACTGGTTCATTACTTGCAGGATAAGGATGATCTTCTATTACTGGAATTGATTTTGATATAACCTTTTGAATATCTTTAAGAAAAGGTTTTTCTTCTATATCGCAAAAGGAAACCGCAACTCCACCAAGACCCGCTCTTCCAGTTCTTCCTATTCTATGAACATATGTCTCTGGTATATTAGGCAAATCAAAATTGATTACATGTGATAATTCCTCAACATCTATACCTCTTGCTGCTATATCTGTTGCAACTAGCACTCTTGTTATCCCTTGCTTAAAATTATTTAAGGCAAGTTGCCTTGCACTTTGTGATTTATTTCCATGAATAGCCTGAGCCTCTATGCCCGAATTATTAAGGTCTTTAGTGATTTTATTTGCACCATGTTTGGTTCTTGAGAATACCAAAGCAGAAACTATTGACTTATCTTTTAGCAAATGAATAAGTAATGGCTTTTTATCCTTTTTATCCACAAAATATACTGATTGGTCAATAAGCTCAATAGTAGAAGACACAGGTGTAACTGCTACCTTTACAGGGTCTATTAGAATAGAATCTACAAGCTTTGAAATTTCATTTGGCATAGTTGCTGAAAATAACATTGTCTGTCTTATTTTAGGTAATTGCGCAATGATCTTTTTCACATCACGCAAAAATCCCATATCAAGCATACGATCCGCCTCATCCAATACAAACATTTCCACATGGTGTATATTAATAAATTTCTGTTGCATTAAGTCAAGTAGTCTACCAGTGGTTGCAATTAAAATATCTACCCCACCTTTTAGTGCATCAGTTTGACGTTTTTGTGATACGCCTCCAAAAATAACAGTGCTAGTAAGGTTCATATGTTCACCATAGGCATCAAAGCTTTCTCCAATTTGAATTGCTAATTCCCTAGTAGGTGCCAGTATTAGTGCCTTTATATTTTTAGGTCCCTTTATAACTTTTTGTTTTCCGCAAAGAATTTGTAATATAGGAATAGCAAAAGCTGCTGTCTTTCCAGTACCTGTCTGAGCACAGCCTAGAAAGTCTTTTCCTGCCAATATGGTAGGAATTGCTGCTTCCTGTATTGGTGTAGCTTCCACATAACCTTCAGTTACTAAAGCCTTCTTTATTGGGGTAATAAGATTTAAGTTTTCGAATAACATTTTTTTCTCCTTTGAAAGTGGCTGTCTTTAACTTTAAATGTCACAAATCACTGATATTCTATTATGAATTTTCTTGAAAATTGGAAACAACAACTTTCGCGCATGATTATATTGCATTTAAGAAACCACCCTTTATTAGTGATATGAGCATGTTTAGGCTGATTAATCTTCATTTAGCTAAGGCTTTATAGGTCACTTATGTATAAATAAATATGTTTCACTTATATCAACTTTAATTTTTTTTATATTTATTATTAATTGTACTCACATTTTTTAAGTATAACATATTTATACCTTCCTTGCTATTCGTCTATTATAATGCATGTGACATGAATATAAATTCTAATTCGCCGCAAACTATACCTACTAAAATATTTTACTATCTAAGGAGAGGATTTTATGAATGAAAATTTGAATTTTCCAACTAGTGTACCACCGCAAAAACAAGATAAACAGCCAGGTTTAGAGTCGCTTATGAACCCAAAACCTATTTTCGAAAATCCTAATTTGATAGGTTCTGGCAAATTAATGAATAAAGTCGCCTTAATTACTGGTGGTGATAGTGGTATTGGGAAAGCAGTCGCTCTCTCCTATGCAAGGGAAGGTGCCGATATAGCCATATTATATCTTGATGAGCATGAAGATGCGGAAGAAACAAAAAAACTTATCGAGGCAAAAGGTAGAAAGTGTATTTTAATTCCTGGAGATATAGGCGAAGATACTTTTTGCAAGGATGCTGTAACTAAAACAATAAAACAATTGGGTAAAATAGATATTCTTGTAAACAATGCTGCTGAGCAACATCCTCAAAACAGCATCGAAGACATTACAACTCAGCAACTAGAGAAGACATTTAGGACCAATATTTTTGCTATGTTTTATCTGGTAAAAGCTTCATTACCCCACTTAAAAGAGGGTGCTACAATTATAAATACTTCCTCAGTTACAGCCTACAAAGGCCATGAGACTTTAATTGATTACTCTTCAACAAAAGGTGCAATAGTAACCTTTACTCGTTCTTTGGCTCTTTCACTTGCAAGTAGAAAAATACGAGTTAATGCAGTAGCTCCTGGTCCTATATGGACCCCTCTTATACCATCTTCCTTCAGCGCCAGTGAGGTTGGTGAATTCGGTAAAAACACTCCTATGAGAAGACCAGGTCAACCTGTAGAACTGGCTGAGACTTATGTATTTTTAGCCTCAGATGGTGCATCATATATCAGTGGTGAATCTATTCATGTGAATGGTGGAGCTATTATCAACGGATAAATTTGGTGCCACCCACGTGGCAAGTGGCATATTTATTTTCAATAAGCCTTGCCACGTTGATGGCACCTGGCATGTTTATCCACACATATATTACTCTCACATAGGAAATTATATATATAAGAAGTATTAATAAGAAAAATTCACTATTAAATATTTCACAATCCAGTAGGGAGCTATGTTATGAAAAAAATTCTAGCTTTAATAGTTGTTATTAGTTTATTTTGTAATTTTCAAAACCCAAGAACAGCCACAGCTTCAAATGTTACTTTTACTTATCAAGATACCGATATCTATAATTTAACAGTGAAGAGAGATTTACTTTGCCTAATGATAGCTTATCCTGAATTTATTACAAATATTGAAGAAAATAATGGGTATGTCTATTTAGTGTTAAAGTCTGGTAACAAACTTATATACGATGATAAAGCAGAAAAAAATTTCGACCAAAAATTAGCAAATCCAGACCTTCAAGATACTTTAGAGCAAATATATCCATTAACACCTATTAAAAGTATTATGGACTCTAATTTTGACCCTGGTCGTGCAAGGTGTTATAGTTTATTATCCGAAATGTATGGAAGTACAAAACAAGCTTTAGAATCTAATCTTACAGGAGTTAAAATTGGTTATAAGAAGTACCAATTTAATAAGAATAGTAGTGCTGCAAGTTCACTCCAATCTGTAATGAATGAATTAATTCCTCTTTCAGAAAAAAATGAAAATGTAAGAAGGTGCTTTTTACCATGCAGTGGTACTTTCAATTACCGAGTAATTTCAGGAACAAGTAGGTTAAGTCCTCATGCTTATGGAATAGCTATAGATCTTGCTAGTGATAAAAGAGATTATTGGAAGTGGGCTTCTAAATCTCAGGGTGGGGAACGCTTAGCCTCATATCCCAGTGAACTTGTTCAAGTTTTTGAGAAAAACGGATTTGTTTGGGGAGGAAAATGGTCACATTTTGATATTCTACATTTTGAGTATAGACCTGAAATTATTTTAAAGGCTCGTTATTTCTCTGGAATTGTAGATTTAAACAAGCCATGGTATGAAGGCGCTGCATTAGATGAACCAAACACACAAATAATACTAGACAAAATAAATAAATCTATTAAGTAATAGGAGTATTATATTATGAGAATTTTTAATAAAGAACAATTACCAAATTATATAATCAGATTATTCATATTTACTATACTTCTTTTATTTATACATCCTTGCTATGCAAATGCTGCTACAGATGATGAAAAAAAAGAAGTTACTAGCTATATCCAAGAAATTTTTCAAATAAGAAATAAGGCAATACTAAGTGGTGATTTAGAATTAATAAAATCAATTTATAATATGGAGACAAAGTATGGCACTTGGGCTTATGAATACGAAAAAAGAAAAATGAATTATGTAAATAAATGGGCACAAAAACAAGGCATTAAATTCATAGACATTAAACCAACAGTAATCATAAAAAAAATCAAAGGTGGTGATTCTAATTTCTCCATTTATCTATTGTGTTCAACAGAATACAAGTACGTATATGAAAATCAACCTGGAATAGAGAACACTTCAAGAATAGGTACCTATCACGTTTTGCAACTTACTAGTAAAGATGATTCTTTCATAGTTTCTAAAGAATGGTATAAAGATCCTTTTGGAGATTCTCTAAACTTAGATAATATTAAGGCAGATTCTATAAAAGAATATATACTATCTCAAAACCCAAGAGATTTATCTACATTAGATGAGCGAAGAACTAAAGCTGTAGAATATGCTGATAAATATTGCGGAGCTGCAAGCACATCAGAACATGAGTACAAGTATAATAAAAAATACAGAGACTATAACTCTCAGGGCGGTGACTGCGCTAATTTTGCATCACAAATTCTTTTTGAAGGTGGAAAATTCAAAACAAATGGGGCTTGGAGCTATGACAAAAATGGGGCCACAAGATCTTGGCTCAATGCAGATGGTTTCAAAAGATATATGGTATATAGTGGTAGAGCGTCAGTAATTGCCTATGGAAGCTACGATAAAGTATATAAGGCTAGTTATAAACTACTCCCAGGAGATTTTGTTGCATATGAAAAGAAAAATGACATAACACATATTTCTGTTGTAACCGGAGCTGATTCAAGAGGATATTCTTTAGTTAGTTGCCATAATTCCGATAGGAACAAAGTACCATGGGATCTAGGCTTTAGCAATAAAAACATTAAATTTTGGTTAATTAGAGTTCATTATTAACAATGGCATTCCTATTTGTAGAACATAAAATATATATTCTAAAGGAGATAAAATTTTATGAAAACAGAAGAACAAATTAAATCAGAAGTATCTAGGCAGGTTATTGATAGTATGAAAACAACTTTAAACGAAGAGTTAACACAGGTAGAAAAAGAATTTGAAGAAACTTATAAAAGTAAGCTTGAACAAGAAATACAATACAGTCTAGAACTTGCAGAGTCTGGTCTTCCACGTAATGCAACTAGAACCATAAAAGTTGAAAACAAAAAAACAATGCAACAATTAGATAATATAAGAATGGAAAAAATGAAGGTTGAGAACAAATTAAAAACATTAAATGAATTTGAAAATTTATAACTTTATAGCATCTTTTAGTAAACAAGTAAAAGCTCATGAAATCCATGAGCTTTTACTTGTTTACATTTATCACTTTGTTATACAGAAAAGTAATGATGTAGCGGTAAATTTATGGTATATTAAATTTACACAATTAATTCAGAACTGTAAACTATGGTGAAGTAAATATTATTCATACTTTTAGGAGGCATGTTATGACAACAAAAGTGAAAATAAAGATAATAGATAATAGTGAATTAAGGGTGGAAATTGATGAATTATATGAAAAAATGAGCCAAGTAGCTTTAGCAAAATGGTCATTACTAATGGCCAAACATATTTTGGACATTGCTGGTATAGATTATAATTCAATAGATGCAATAGTTGATGGATTTATGGTAAATGAATTATGGCAAACAGGTAATGGGAGAATGCATGATGTAAGACAGGCTGGTTTTAAAATTCACAAAATTGCTCGGGAGTGTGAATCCGAAATAAAGAAAACAGCATTTAGAGTCACTGGTCAAGCAGTAGCAAGTGGACATATGAGAGAACATGCAATGGTAGCATCAGATTATGCCATAAAAACAATAGACTTAATTAGTTCCAATGATATTGATGCTATAACTTTTGAACGAGAATGGCAACTTAATGAATTGAAGAAATTTTTGTAACACACAATAATCCAACGTGGTTGGTGTTGGGTTTAATTTCTGCTAAAATTGCAATACCAATAATTTTTCCCTATAGTGGGTATAAGCTATTGTTTAACGGATTAAATTCAAAATTAAAAAATATATAAGCAAAAAAAAATCCAATTTCTTTTGGTATATTGCTTATTATAATGACAGTGATCATTGTAATTCCAGTATATTATTTTTAATAAGAATAAATAAGTACTTATAAAGCTTTCTAATAACTATATAATTTGCAAGAATTAATATCACTAATAATGATAGCATAATAATTGGTATTAGTACAAAATAAGCGATTATACTAAATGGTGTGAAATTCAATGAGCCCTCCCTTCTAAACTTCTTGGTACTTTTATTGTATAGATAATATTTACTAAATGTTTCTGTAGTCGCAAACGGTAACACAATAATAGTTCCACTTAATATCATAATTCCTATACATGTTATTGATATACCTAACTGTAAGTTTGTGATAGTAATTATTGAACCAACTAACGCAACTATTGTATTCATGGCTATTAATGTAACAAATAAGACTTTGTACTTCTTAAAGAAGTTCTGAAATTTATTAAAGTAATTTTCGCATTTATCATCACAATAAGTTTTATCATTAGTTATTAGTTTATTACAATAAGCACATTTTTTGTTACTCACTCCCTTACCCCTTTCTGTTAGATTTCCACAAAATTATTTCTTACACCTCATTATCCCCCAGACTAAAATACTACCACTTACATTTTTATTAGATTAGTTTCTTTTTTAGCGGATATATATAATACTACATTTGTAGGAATAATTTTAGTGTAATTTTCATCTCGACAGCCTGCATAACAAAACCATATTTGTCTATGTAACTTCCAAAGGTTCCTTTGGTAGACTTATCTTCCTTATCTATTGGCGTACCTGTAAATCCAATGAAAACAGCATTTGGTAAAGCGTCTCTCATATTTTTTTCAACTGTTTCAGTTTTATTATAACATTTATTTATTCAGAACAATAACTAAAGTGCTACTGTTGAATGTGTATATACTTTAAATATAAAATAACCCGAATAGAATTAATAAATAATCTATCCGGGTTGAAATCCAACTATATCTTTATCCTATATCTATTGCAAATACTCCTCTATCCCTCAAATTCCTCTGGGAACTCTGCATTGTGATAAACATCTTGCACATCGTCATCATCTTCAAGCATATCTATAAGTGCTTGCACTTTAGCTGCACCTTCCATACTAACAGGTGTCATATTATCTGGTATCATTGTAAGCGCTGAAGAAGCGAATTCAAAACCCGCTGTTTCTAACGTTTCTCTAATTGCTCCAAAGTTTTCTACAGTTGTAATAATTTCAAACATTTCTGCTTCTGCATTGAAATCTTCTGCACCTGCTTCTAAGGCTAACATCATGATTTCATCTTCATCCATAGCCTGCGTTCTTTCTATTATGATTTGTCCTTTTTTAGCAAACATCCAGTGTACACATCCATTAGCTCCCATATTTCCACCATGTCTATCGAAAGCATGTCTTACAGTTGCTACACTTCTATTTTTTTTATCTGTTAATGTGTTAACTACTACAGCAACACCTTCTGCGGCGTAACCTTCATAAACTATTTCTTCATAGTTTATGTCATTAAGTTCTCCAGAACCTTTTTTTATTGCTCTAGTTATTGTATCTGCAGGCATATTACTATATTTAGCTTTTGCAACTACATCTCTAAGTTTAGCATTAAGTTCCAAGCTAGCTCCGCCTTTAGCTGCCATTATCAATTCTTTACCTATTTTTGTAAATATTTTACCTCTTTTAGAATCAATTTTACCCTTTCTAGCTTGTATGTTCTTCCATTTTGAATGTCCAGACATTTCAAATTCCTCCCAACTAACTATTTTATGTTTTAAATATTCCTAACCGAGCCTAATATATAGCAATACTTCATGAATTAGTTATAAGTACATTACATTCCCATTATATCATCGAATAAGGCACTTTTCAAATAGAAAATAAAAGTGTTTTTAACAATACAATCTGTGCTCTAATTTAAAGTACATTTTAGCTGCGTCTTCTTCAAAAATTGCTTTTCCCGAGCTAATTCCAGTTATTTTAGATTTAAATTCTTCTATATTACTAAACTCACAGTATATTTTAATTTTTACTGTATCAGTATAATCTATGTGTTCTATATGAAAGTTATTTTCAGCGCATATGTGTTGCATTTTTCCAAGTAAATCGTACTGAATAACTATTTGTATGCAAACACCTTTAACCTTTTCCACTATCCCAGCCTCTTTTATAGCTAGCGATGCGCCTTTAGAATATGCTCTCGCCAAACCCCCAGTTCCAAGAAGAATCCCTCCAAAATACCTAGTAACCACTACTGCTACATCTGTAATATCATTTTTTTTTAAAACTTCTAACATAGGAATACCACCAGTACCTTGTGGTTCCCCATCATCACTATATCTTTGTATATTTCTATTTTCACCAATTATATAAGCATAAACATTGTGCCTTGCTTGTTTGTGTTTGTTTTTAATTTCTTGCACAAACTCCTTAGCTTCATCTTCATTTTCCACTCTTTTACCATGTCCAATAAAAACAGACTTTTTCTCCTTAAATTCAGCGGTTGCTTCATCTTTTATTGTAAAATAACTCATTCTAATTCTCCCATCTATCACTAAATGTCTTAAAATAAATTTCCATATAAATCTATGGTTGCTCCATTAATAATAAAAATTTCTCTGCAGCATCAATTATGTATTTTTTGTCAGTGTTGTCATGTATGTACTTTATTTTTATAATAGCTTTTTCACTTTTTATTTTACCTAAAGACTTTATCGCATAACTTATCACTTGTGGGTTATCATCCAAAAGAGCTCTAAGCAATGCACCTTCAGCTCTGATGTCTCCAACCTTTCCCATGGCTGAAACCGCCATTCTCCGTACATTTATGAATTTATAAACAGAGGCTTTAATTAAAATATCTAGACAAGATATTTCTTTTAATTCCCCTAAAATCCAAACTGCTGCCTCTTTGTCTTTTGGCATCATATCAGTGTAACTAGTTTTTATTAACCCCACTAGTTTATTTTTATTATCATCTAGGAGTGAATTTAAGAAATAAATTTTATCCTCTTTCCCGGCCTTAGCGATACTCATGAAAAGTTCAGAAGGGTCATTACTCTTTGCTAAAAATCTATATTTTATCTTACCCTCAATTATGTGTTTTTGCACAATAGAATTATCCAAATTTCTAATTTTACATATGGATTCCATACTTTTACCCTCTAGGAATAAATAATAAGATATTTCTTCCTCTGAATAGTTACTAATACACTGCCAGTCTATGTTAATCAATCCCTTTTTCAAAAATCTCTCACCCTACCTTGCAGCTATTTTTTTTTATTTCTACGTAATATCTCTGAGACAATTTTAATGCCTTCTTCTATTTTAGGTTTACTTATTTCTGAAAAACTTAGCCTAAAATAATTATTACCCTCTGCAGCATTTTTATAAAATAATACCCCGGGAGTAATTAATACATTCCTATTTTTACAGCTATAAAATAGCTCCATGGAATTTTTCTTTAAATTGTCAGCAATTTTAAAGTAAAAATAGATTCCTCCTTCAGGAATATAATAAGTAACTATATTTCGGAAATATTTTTCTATGCAATTTAGCATAAATTCATACTTGTTTTTATAGGCCACATTAAGATAGTTCATGTGTTCTCTCCAAAGATCCTTATTTATATATAAATCTAGAGCTCTCTGCATAAGACTTGAAGTTGATATATCTGAGTTAATTTTCGAATTCTGAATATGTTCCTTGTGTATCTCTGGTGATATCATATATCCTAGTCTTATTCCTGGAAGAAATAGCTTAGAAAAACTCTTTATATAAATAACTCTGTCATTTACATCTAAGCTCTTAAAACTCTTATATTCCTTATCATCATATATTAATTCAGATAAATAGTCATCTTCAACAATATAAAAATTATATAATTCCGCAAGGTCTAATATTTTCAACTTTTTTTCAAGGCTATAAGTGGCTCCTGTAGGATTTTGAAAATAACTCATGGCATAAAAACATTTTATTTTGTTTTTTTTAAGTATTTCCTCAAAATCGTATAAATCTATACCATCATAAAGGATATCAACTTCAAATATATTAGCCCTTCTCCACTTAAAAACAGTTAGGGCACCGCTATAAGTGGGTTTTTCTACAATTACATTATCATGAACATTTATTATAGATTTTGACACTATATCAATGCCTTGCTGTGCACCTGAAATTATTAATATATCTTCAGTACTTACCTTACTATCCCAAAAAAATTTACTTATACTATTTCTGAGTCCCTCATATCCTAGGGATTCCTTATACGCAAAAGCCTGTGCACCATCTCTATCTAATACTTCATTTAATACTTCTTTAAAAACTGTTACAGGAAAAAATTCACTACTGGTGATTTCTCCTGTAAAATCAACATATTTTTTAATTTCTTCACCAGAGATTTTTTTTAAGGTATTCGAATACTCTTTTTTAAATTTTAAATTTGTATCTCTTTTTTTAGCGTAAGTTCCACTGCCCATCTTTTGATATGCATACCCTTCTGCTTCAAGCTTTTTATAAGCGTTTACTACAGTAACCTCATTAACCATGAGCATTTTTGATAATTTCCTTATGGACGGTAATTTTTCACCATCCTCCACGTTATTTTCATCAATCATTTTTTTTATATGCTTTGATATTTCTATATATTTTGAAAATTCCGGATTAAATTCAAATTCATACTTTTGCATATTGCCCCCTGTTTATATCTAAAATATTATATAAAGTAAACATTTTGCTTAAATAAGATCTTATCATTGTCCATCTTAAAATCTCTAGTTTCCTTTTTAATAATATCTCTTTCCCAGAGTTTGTTCAAAAGTTCTTCCATGTCTATATCAAAATCCACAAATAAGCCTTCAGCCATAATTTCTTCGGAACTTAAAAACTTGTCTTTCCCTCTCATATAGTTTAAAAGCAAGTTACAATTACTTTTTAAATCTATGTTTATGCTTTGCTCTAAAAATGTCATAGTTTCCTTAATGGCCTCTTCGATATTTGTATTTTCGAAAAATAATTTATCAACACATTGTTTGAAATCCTCATTTAAATTTAAGGCCATTGCCATAACATCCTTACTAATCATATATCCTGCTGAGTTAATATATAGTCTTGAATACTTCTCAATACATCTTATAGCAGTGCTATAGGACGTATATATACCATTGTTGGATAAATATTTTTTACATACTCCCATATCTTTTAAGAGTTTGCCTAAAAAATACATTCCCCATCGTTCACGGTCAACATCCGGAAAAAATCTACCACCGTCATATCTTACTGTTATATCCATATCTTTTGAAAATACTAACCTTGAAGATGAGAAAATTCTATGCATATATCCGCCTTTTAGATTATCAGAATAAATTTCTATAAATTCATCCTTACCCATAAGTTTAATATGTACAGGAACACCTTTTTCTTCAGTATGTATATTCCTAATTTCATCAGTTTTTTGCTTGACAATTACAAAAAGATCAATATCTGATTCTTCCCATAAATCACCTGTTACCATACTTCCGAAAACCATTACCGATAAAACGGATTCATCAATTTTTATTCTATCTACTACACTATTAAAGGCTTTTTGATATTGTAAAACAGTTTTAGTCATTCCAATACCTCCAGATTTTTATTTCTTTATCCACGATTATACCATAATTCTTTAGATTATAAAATAAAGAGAACCAAGTTAAAATAAACCAGTTCTCTTTATTAGCATATCAACTATTTGCAATCACACTTTGATAGTTTAAGCAAATTATCAACTTTACATTTTAATACTTTTACTAAATCTTCAGAAATTTCATCAACATCTTCGGCTAGATCTAGAGCATCTTTTATGTTTGATGTCCGCCCAAAATTTGTACTTGCAATATTACTTGCAGTACTCGAAAAATTATAAGATGCATATGATAGAGCAGTTAAAGTATCTATTAATGGTTTTACATCATTTTCAAAATATGCCCTTGCCCTAAAATCCAGTTGTAATCTATCTAATTCAAATCTTAAAATATTCATATTTAAAACCTTATCTGCCAATGCTTTAATACTACAATCATCAGTTGAATCAGTTACTCCAGTAGTGCCAGATATTGTCTGATTTACAGACGAACCTATAGGGAGGTTCTTTAATTGCTCATAGATAATATCTAGGATCCTTTTTTCACTGTATTTATTCACATCATCTTGCGCTGATTTTTTATCCGCTTTGTTCCCATTGCCTGAATTTGGTTTTTCCTCTTTCATATCTACTCCTAAATCCTAAGATAAATGCTATAAACTTATTGAACATCTTATATAATTATATAAGATGTTCATGACTTTTATTACATATATAAATTTTTTTTTTATGAATACTAATAGTTTAAGCTACACTAAAATATATTTTTCACACTTATTGTAAACTTCATCATCCCCTTGAACTGACATAAGTGTTCCCAGTTCATTATATTCCTCTGAATCTACCTTTGACCGTCTATGTAAATAGGCCACCATTGCTTGATCAGCATATGGAATAAGCACTTTAAAACTCTTAAGCGTATATGGGAGTTCTTTACAAGCTTCTATTAATAGTTCCTCCAAATTAGTTCCAAATTTAGCTGATATTTCAATAGATTTAATGTTTTTATATTTTTCTTTAATCATTAAAATATTTTCTTGTGAAGCCTTATCAATTTTATTTAAAAGAAGTATCATTGGCTTATCAAATGCGTTTAATTCTGTTAAAACTCCATGTACAGCCTCTATCTGTAGCTCAGCATTGCTAGAAGATACATCTACTACATGCATTAACAAATCTGAGTATACCACTTCTTCAAGTGTTGATTTGAAAGCTTCCACTAAGTCATGTGGAAGTTTCCTTATAAATCCTACTGTATCTGTTACTGCTGCTACTCGATTATCAGGTAATAATAATGCTCTTGTTGTTACGTCTAAAGTTGCAAAGAGCATATCTGCTTCAAACACTTTATCCTTTTGTACAACACTTTTAAGTGCTGCCAACTCACATAATGTGTTTCTAAGTGTGGATTTTCCAGAATTAGTATATCCAACTAGAGATACTTTTGAAACGCTTTCTCTACTTCTTCTTTCCCTTTGAACACCTCTTATATTTCTAATTTTTTCTAATTCTTTATTTAACTCAAAAATACCATCTCTTATTCTTCTTTTATCAATTTCTAATTTTTTCTCTCCAGGACCCTTTGTTCCAATTCCCGCACCTGTTCGTGATAACATTGTTCCAAGCCCAGTTAAACGTGGCAACCTATATTTTAATTGTGCAAGTTCAACTTGAATTTTTGCTTCCCTAGTCTTTGCTCTTCTCGCAAATATCTCTAGTATTAGTGTTGTTCTATCTATTACTTTACAGCCAAGTACTTCTTCCAAATTTCTAACTTGTGAACCTGATAGTTCATCATCGAAAATAACTAAATTTGCTCTTAGAGCTTGCCTTATAATGCTGATTTCTTCTGCTTTACCGCTGCCTATGTATAAAGCTGCGTCTATTTTATGTTTCTTTTGAAGTATTGAATCTACAGTTTCTACATTACATGCCTTTGCTAGCTCTCTAAGTTCTATTAAATCCTCTTCGCTTTCAATTCCTACTAAGACAGCTCTTTCTACATCATCTTCAAGAATTTCATGTGTTTTCATCAATTTTTCCGTATGTTTAATTTTATTCGTTATATCATATTCCGTTATTTCATTTATATTTAGAGGTCCTATTTCTTCTTCTATTAAAATATTATTTTCTATTCCACAAAACCCTACGTTATATTTTAAAATCTCCTTATCTTTTATTCCAATAGCCACAATACAATCTAACTTTAATTTTAAAAGTGCAGACATATCTAGTGCTGATAATCTCGAATTACCATTTGGATGAGTATGTATTATTTTGACACCAGAGAGCCGTCCTTCTTTTATATCAATTATAGGAAGCTCCACTGTACTACTGTCACCAATAGCCAAGCTTATTATGTTTCCCTTTCTATCAATTGACGCACTGACTTCTCTATCCAAAGCTTTCGTTACCTGGACTAATATATCTACTAACTCTTCAGATAAGATACTATCTTTAGAAAGTCTTAACTCAGAAGCAGATTCTAATTTGTTTAAAATTGAGTTCTTAACTCCATCAATATTTCCATATATCATCTTAAATCACTCCATTCTAGTAATATTTAAATAAATTTTCTTATTCTTATACTTGACAAGTATCATATAATTTTATACCATTAAAACATTATTGTAAATGGTTATTTCACAATTCAACAGTTGCATTTAAATGTAGCAATTAAGCCATTTTAGCTTAACTCATATAAAAATTATAATGAACTAAAATGAACAGATTGCATTAATTATTTTGACGAATTTTTGACG
>NZ_JAENWM010000156.1 GCF_016650035.1 Clostridium sp. | reverse complement strand
CTCCTGTTTGTCATTTATCGCCTATTGTTTTTTGCCATGAAAGAAAATATAATAAATTATAATCTTTCGGGATTATAGTATTTACCCTAAAGGTGGATTTTGCGATTGCCTTTAGGGTTTTTATGTTATTTTAGTTTATAACCAAAGCCACCAAAAAAACATTGCTACCATGTGTAAAATCACCACCTTTCCGTTTTTATGCATTAAAATAGACACCCTTTCGAGTGCCTACAATTTATTTTTTAATTATTTTTTTAATTCCATCTGGACTTAATAGAGTCGGTAATCGCTTACCTAACAATTTATAATCCTTGCCCTCTATTAATCCTAATTTTTTACTTTTAAGTCTTCTCTGTAAAGTTGAAAAATGGATATTATATTCTCTGCTAACTTCTTGTAATGTTTTTATATCTGATAATTTCATATTAATTTACATAACCACCTTTTAATTTATTTAAATTAAAAATAAGCCACCGAGGTGACTTAATTGAGTGATAAATCTTCGTAGCAATCATACCCTTTTTCAAATTCAACATCAATTGACATTCCTAATATTTTTAATTTTTTATTTGGTTCTATTTCATCCTTTCTAAATTTGTATAATTCGTCCTCAGTATTAAATTTTTTAGTCATTCTAACTTTATTTTCTGTCCATGCTAACATATATGAATTTACTTTTTCTACGTGTGTTAATTTCATTTTGATAACCACCTTTTAATTTATTTGTTTTGCTAACTCTCTATAAATATATTATACATTAACGTTAACGCAATTGCAATAGATATTTAAAAGTTTCATAAAACAAATTTCGACATTAAAGTGTTATTAAAAGACACCCTTGCGAGTGCCTATATCTTATTATTCAATTACTATGCTAGTTGCACCATATTTTCCTAGTGTTCATCTCTTATCTCTTTTTCTCGAAGCAATACTAATGCTATAAATATCCACAATACTCCCCATACCGATTCGTAATAAATTAAACCATACGAAAACCCCATTCCCGCAAAAATAAATAAAAGAGACATTCCTGTAAATTTTAAAAATCCATTGAATTTGCTAAATTTCTTTACAAGATATACAAAAGGCAAAATAAACATAATAAAACCTATTACCCCATCACTTCCTAACACTGTCAAAAACGTATTATCTAGTGTTGAAATAACTGCAAAGTTTTTTAAGAATTCGGTTATTCCATTTAGCCCAATTCCAAATAACAAATTGTATTTTAATATTTTGAATATGAGAGCAAACGCTTCAATACGATAATAAAAAGACTCTGATTCTGTTTGAAAAAATATCCTATTTTGAAAATACTCAACTAAGCCAAAATAGTTTAGAAACCCAAACAAAACCAATCCAACCCCTACTGTTAATAAAAACATAAGAGCAATTTTTAAGGTGTTCATGTTTCTAAATAGATAAAAAAGTGTTAATATCAATAAAATCATTATAGCTGAACGAGACATTGTAAGCAGAATTGCAAGAGCATGTAAGCATATAACAAAATTCCATAGCACTTTATTTTTTTCAGTTTCCCTTAGATATAAAGCTATTGGGAAACATATAAGTAGGTATCCTGAAAGAATTAACGGGTTTCCCATCGAGGCTACTACCCGTGGTAGCCCATCCATTATTCGATTGTCATAATAAAACATAGTTCTGTCAATTAGGTAAAGTTTTAGATAGGGTTGTATTCCAAAGAACTCAACTATTCCTAAAGTAGATACAATGGAAGAAGCAAAAATGAATACCTTCATTGTTGCTTTGGCACTTATAATTTTATCGCACAATATTATCATCATTAATACACCAAAGCTTAAAAGATATGTATTCATTTGCTGTCTAAAACTGTCAATAAAATTTATTCTGAAAGTAATAACTATAATATTTATACTCATTGCTATAATAAATATAATAATGATAGGTTTATTTTCATTTATTAAGGAAAAATTTTTTTTTCTTATCTGAACAAGAAAAGCTAACAATATAGCTATTGGTATTATCACCATTGACGGTCTAAGTTCACCTAACGGCGAGTTAAATCTGAATAAACTAACATAGGTGCTTGGAAGAAAAGAAAGTACCAAGAAAAATGATACAATCACGATTTTAGGTGAATTTTTATAAATTACTAAAAAAATCATTAAAGTTAGTGATAAAAGTAAAAATAAAATTGTTATATTTAAACTAGCCGCAACAGAGACAGTAATAGATACAATAATTAATAATGATTTAGTTATAACATCTTTCTTTTTGTAAAGCATAGTGTTCATTTTATAATCTCCTTTAAATTCCCTCATATTATACTAATTATACAATATGTTCTAGAATAAAGGAATTATTTTTTTCTAAGCCAAATTAGGTAGATTCCTCCAATGGTTATAAAACGCATTAGCACCTACATTAACTGTTCTGCCTGTTGGTATTGCAGTACCCAATGTAACATCATTGCCACTTACTGCTGTCACTGTTGTCCAATGCCATGCTCCATTATCTAACTCAAACCCTACAACTGTAAGTGTTGTATTTGCTAACCAACCACTACCACTTGTTAATGTTACCGTTGTTGCTCCTGCAACTGCTTGCATTGCTACTGTAGTTTTCTTCGCCCACAATATCAATGCTCCAACTGGTGCACCTATCGCATGATTTTGAGGTTTCCATTCGCTTGACAATGGATAGTATCCTGTTACTGGTCTTGAACCACTAAACAATTCTTCTCTGTAATCAGAACCTCTTGTAATACGTTCCATTGAAGGTGCTGATGCTACTGCATATGTTCCACTTGTAACCGATTCTATCGCATACGCAGTAGTATTGTTTGCTAAGTTATTAGCAGATACAACACCTAATTCTTTGTCTATAGTTGTTGTTAAACCTCTAACACAACCACTAACATCATTACCTATAATACTATTATTTTTCGCCCTAACCCTTATTCCTGATTGTGTAGTCACTACAACTATAGCATCAGGTTCACTTGTTGCCGATGGATTTACAGGTACTGATATATTGCGTATTTTATTGCCTTGTATCAAACAATTTTCTGCTGAACTTTCTATACCATACGGAGCACAGTTTATAATTAAATTATTAGCAACTAAATCATCACTGTTAGCTACCGTAAAACCTCCAGTAGTACCACCAATTACATTTATACCACCTGTTGTAACACAGTTTATTAAAGTATTGCCTGCTATGTTTGCGGAACTATGGTAAATTGATTTAATACCAAATCTACAATGTTTAATAAGGTTATTAGTTATCGTACAAATACCATCAAAGTTGCCTTCTCCTGCCATTATCCCACCACAATTTTGGGGTGTAGTTATCTCACCTAGTATTGTATTTCCTTTAACAATAGAATGTCCTGTGACTTGAATAGATACTGTATTAACTTCTGCATTTGAGCCACTACATATATTGCCTGAAACTATGGATTGATAACATCTACCGTTTAAATTAATAGCAGTATATTTACAGTTTTCAACTCTGTTATGATGTATATTAAAATATCCATCTCCACCCTCACCGTTAATACCTATCATTGACATATCTTTAATTAAATTATTATAAATGCTTACGTTTTTAACATTTCTAAAAAGTATTCCTCTACCTTTTGCCAATCCAAAATTTTCATAAATTCCTGTTCCTTTTACGCATAAATCGTGTACTTTAAAGTTTTCTAATTCTGCACCACTAGGTTGGATAGTTAAATCTTTTTCAGAACTAAAATGAATAGGCACATGAGCGTTATCGGTTGTAAAAATAACACTTGAATCACCAACACCTGTAAACTCAATATTATTTGATTTAATCCATAAACAAGCATAATTAACATTTGAGGTAGAAACTTTATAATTACCTCGTGGAAAATGTAACCGACCACCTCCAACACTTTCTAAATAATTAATCGCATTTTGGATGCTTATAGTATTATCAATTACACCATCACCTATAGCACCAAATTTTTTAATGTCTGTCACAATATCAGCCAATCCCGAGGCATTGTTATCTATATTATTGAATATTGTATCGAGATTTAGTGAACCATTTGTACTTATATAATCATTTCTTGACATAATTTACTACCTCCTTTTTATAAATAAAATCCACAGTGATTAATTGTAACCGTAGCAGTACTTGAAGCTATAGTTGATTGTGAATATACATCTATTTGCTTTATATATGTAGCATCTTTAATTAATGCCATTAAATCTGAAT
>NZ_JAENWM010000060.1 GCF_016650035.1 Clostridium sp. | reverse complement strand
TTTCTTTTTTAAAAAAGTAAAGCACGCGGTAGGTCTGTTAAGCTTACCCAAAATCATACTTTTACAAAAGCAAAGCACCAACAATTAGTTGGTGCTAATGTTTCACATGATTTGGGACATTTTCAAAAATGCTTGACATACTTGTGCACACAAATCCACAATTTTCATATATAACTACCCATAAAAATCAACAAAGTAATCCACTATAATTAAATAGGGATTACTCCATTTTATAACTTTAATGATTCTGCAGCTAGAACATCCACCTCTTTCTCAAAAGTAATTAAACCTTTTTTAGGTGTATCTTGAAGCAGCGCTTCGTGAATTACCTCCGTAATATTACCCACTAGTATAATTTTTATATCTGAGATGGTTTTAAAGCTATCCTGCCAATTGTCTTTTGGAATAATAACTTTTGTGGCTCCGGCCTTTTTAGCAGCAGCAATCTTAGCACTGGCGCCTCCTATAGGCTTTACATTACCATGAATTGATATTTCTCCTGTCATAGCTACCATATTATCAACTGGTATACCTTTTATAGCACTGTATATTGCCGTGGCAATACTTACCCCTGCAGATGGGCCGTCCACAGGCGCTCCCCCTGGAAAGTTTACATGAATATCATAATCATCACACTCTACATTGAAATACTTTTCAAGGACTGTAACTACATTTTCAACTGAGGATCTTGCTGTACTTTTTCTTTTTAGTTTTTTATTTGAACTGGTTATTTCTTCTTCCTCAATAATCCCTGTAATTTTAAGCACACCTTTTCTAAGCTTTATTCTTTTAGCAGAAGCTTCAATCTCCATTACAGCTCCCATATTAGCACCGTAAACGGCTAACCCATTTACATATCCAATTTGCGGTTTATCAGCTATCTTAGATTCTATCCTTGGAGAGTACTGTCCATTTTCTATAACCCATTCAATATCTTCAATGCTTACTTCATCTCTTTCATCATTAATAGCTATTCCACTAGCTAACTGAATTAAATTAACTGTGTCCCTACCATTCCCAGAATATTTACCTACAAGTTTTAAAGCTTTTTCACAAATTTTAAGTCCAATTTTATCTATTGAATTTTTCGCGATTAACTCTAGCTCTTCTGGTGCTAATTGCCTAAAAAAGATTTCTACACACCTTGACCTTATTGCTGGCATTATTTCTTCGGGACTTCGAGTTGTTGCACCTATGAGCCTGAAATCAGCCGGAAGACCTTCATCAAACACCTCTTTTATATAAAGTGGTATGTTAGGATCTTCTCCGTTATAATAAGCACTATCTAAAAATACTTTTCTATCCTCTAACACTTTAAGTAGTTTATTCATTTCTATAGGATGCAATTCCCCAATTTCGTCCAAAAATAGAATACCACCATGTGCTTTTGTAACGGCTCCAGGTTTAGGTTGAGGCACCCCAGCTACTCCCAGGGGTCCAGCGCCTTGGTAAATCGGATCGTGAACAGATCCAATAAGAGGATCTGCTATCCCCCTCTCATCAAATCTAACGGTGGTTGCATCTATTTCTATAAACTTAGAGTCTTCCTTAAAAGGGGATCTTTCTCTTTTTTTAGCATCCTCTAGCACTAATCTAGCCGCTGCTGTTTTCCCTATCCCTGGTGGTCCATAAATTATGACATGTTGAGGATTAGGACCGCATATTGCAGCCTGTAATGCTTTAATCCCTTTTTCCTGACCTATAACATCTTCAAATCTTGTCGGTCTACTTTTTTCTGTAAGTGGTTCTGTAAGGCATATGCTCTTCATTTTCCTCAACTTTTCCATTTCTTTTTTGCTGTCTTTATTAAAAGTCCCCTTGCTACTTTGTTGAGCTTTTAATGCATTGAAAAAATACAAACCAATTATTATTGTAAAAACAAATTGTACTACCATAAGAAATTGCATAGTCATATTATTTGAAGTTTAATATTTAATATATTAAACTAACCCTCCCTTCAAATATTAGATTACAACGTCTTGTTAAATGTTGTATCATCTGATATTATGCTCAAGTTAAGTTTAATATATTCTTTATATTCCATATAATACTTATATATTAAAAAAAGATGGTATATATATATATTAAAAATATATATATACCATCTTTTATAAGCATTACTAAGCTGTTTCTATACCTTTTTTACTTTTAGTCCTTTTGGGAATCTTCAATTTCTCTCTTTTCCCATTTTCAGCTAAAACTAGTTGTGGACTTTTAGTTCTAATCGTTTCATCGGTAACTATTACCTTAACTACCTGTTCATTAGATGGAATATCAAACATTATTTCCTTCATTGTATCTTCAATAATAGATCTAAGTCCTCTAGCTCCAGTTTTTCTTTTAATAGCTTCTTTGGCTATAGCTTTTAAGGCTTCTTCTTCAAATTCTAATTCTACGTTATCCATTTCAAATAATTTCTTATATTGTTTAATAAGCGCATTTTTAGGTTCACTAAGAATTTTAACTAATGCCTCTTCATCTAAAGCTTCTAATGTAACTACTATAGGAAGTCTTCCTACAAATTCTGGTATTAACCCAAATTTAAGTAAATCTCCTGGCATTATAGACTCCAATAATTCTCCTACATTTAACTGTTCTTTGGATCTTATTTCAGCTCCAAAACCAACTGACGTAGTTCTAGTTCTTTTTTCTATGATTTTATCAAGTCCGTCAAAGGCACCTCCACAGATAAATAAAATATTAGCTGTGTTTATTTGTATAAACTCTTGGTGAGGATGCTTTCTTCCACCTTGTGGTGGAACTGATGCTGTAGTTCCTTCTAATATTTTCAGTAATGCCTGTTGAACTCCTTCTCCAGATACATCCCTTGTTATAGAAGGATTTTCAGATTTTCTAGCAACCTTATCTATTTCATCTATATAGATAATGCCCTTTTCTGCCTTTTCTACATCATAATCAGCATTTTGTATAAGTTTAAGTAAAATATTTTCTACATCTTCCCCTACATATCCTGCTTCAGTAAGGGTAGTTGCATCTGCTATAGCAAAAGGCACATTCAAATATTTTGCCAAGGTTTGAGCTAGTAGTGTTTTACCACAACCTGTAGGCCCAAGTAATAAAATATTACTTTTTTGAAGTTCAACATCACCTTCGTTAATATTTGAATTTATTCTTTTATAATGATTATATACTGCCACAGCCAAAGATTTTTTAGCTTGGTTTTGACCAACTACATACTCATCTATATATTTTTTTATTTCTGCTGGTTTTGGTATTGCCCCTAAATCCAGTTCTACATCTCCCTGGAATTCATCTACGATTATTTCAGAACATAACTCTATACATTCGTCACAAATATATACTCCCGGTCCTGCAATTAATCTTCTAACTTGATCTTGGTTTTTACCACAAAAGGAACATTTTAGTTGTTTTTTTTCGTCAAACTTTGTCATATTTTCACCTCAATTAATGTTATTTCTTTTTAGTTATAACTTCATCTATTAATCCATACTCCATAGCCTCTTGTGAGCTCATAAAGTAATCTCTTTCAACATCGTGTTGAATTTTCTCAATTGTTTGGCCAGTTCTTTCACTAAGTATCCTATTTAGCGATTCTTTAGTTTTAAGAATTCTTTTTGCATGTATATCAATATCCGTTGCTTGACCTTGGAATCCTCCGAGTGGTTGATGTATGAGAATTTCACTGTTTGGTAATGCAAATCTTTTCCCTTTTTCTCCAGCGGCCAACAAGAAAGCTCCCATTGATGCTGCCATACCAGTACATATAGTTGAAACTTGTGGTTTTATATACTGCATTGTGTCAAAAATAGCCATTCCTGATGTTATTGATCCACCTGGGCTATTTATATATAAATAAATATCTTTGTCAGGGTCTTCAGACTCTAAATACAGTAATTGAGCAACAATCAAGCTAGCAGTTACATCATTTACCTCTTCTCCTAGAAAAATTATTCTTTCTTTTAATAATCTTGAATAAATATCATAGGATCTCTCTCCCCTATTAGTTTGTTCAACGACCATTGGCACTAAACTCATATAATTCCCTCCTCTACTATTATAATAGAACTACTTAAAACGGCGATCTATTATTTAATTCTAGCCTATATAATTATTTTTTAAACATATTATTTTATCCTATATTTAAAATTAATTGCCAGAAATCTATCTGGCAATTAATTCTAGTATATATTATGCAATAACTTTAGCGCTTTCCACTAACATTCTTATTACTTTTTCATTTACAACATCAATTTTTAGATATTGTTTTTGTGCATTCATAATTAAATCTGCTGTTTTCTCTAAATCTTTTTCTCCATATTGAGCTGCAACTTGTTTAGCTTTTTCTAACATTTCTTCATCAGTAGCGTCAACTTTTTCTGTTTTAGCTATTTCTGTAATTACTAAGTCAGTTTTAACTCTTTTCTCTGCTGCTTCTTTCATGAATTCTCTAACTTTTTCTTCAGTATTATTAGTGTACTGATAATATGATTCAAGATCTAAACCCTGATATTTAAGTTTTGTTTCTAAATCCTTGAGCATTACATCAGTTTCTCTTTTTATCATAACTTCCGGTATATCCATTTCAACGTTTGAACAAACTTCATCCATCACAGCTTCTTCAAATTCTTTCTTTTCTCTATCATCACTTGTTTTCTTAAGTGATGCTTTAATGTCGTTTCTTAATTCCTCTAAACAGTCAAATTCTGAAACATCTTTAGCAAATTCATCATCAATAGCTGGTAATTCTTTTTCCTTCATACTCTTAATTGTTACATTAAATGTAGCAAGTTTTCCATTCAACTCTTCTCTTCCATATTTTTCCGGAAAATTAACTTTAACTTCTTTATTTTCTCCAACTTTTAATCCAATTAATTGTTCTTCAAAGGTATCAATAAATGATCCTGAACCAATTTCAAGTTCAAAATCTTTTCCTTCTCCACCTTCAAAAGCAACATCATCAATAAATCCCTTAAAATCTATAATAGCTACATTACCCATTGCAACAGTACCATCAAGTTTTTCTTCTATTCTAGCATTTTTTTCTTGCATGCCTTTTAGTTCATTTTCAACTTCTTCATCTGTTACATTATATTCAATTTTTTTAGCTTCTACGCCTTTATATTCTCCAAGCTTAACTTCTGGAATTACCACTACAGATGCTGTATATATAAAGTCCTTTCCTTCTCCTATTTCAATAATATCTATTTTAGGATAATCTAGTGGACTTATATCATACTCTTTTAGAGCTTCTGGATATGTATCATCACAACAGAAGTTTATAGCATCTTCAAAGAAAACACCTTCACCATACATTTTCTTTATTATAGACATCGGTGCTTTGCCTTTTCTAAATCCAGGTATATTTATTGTTTTTGTATTTTTCACACAGGATTTTTTAAGGGATTCACTAAATCTTTTTGCTTCTACCGTTATTTCTAATTTAATAATATTTTTTTCTAATTTCTCCATTTTAACGTTCATTAATTTTCTCCTCCTAATTACCACAAATGCTTGTTAACTTAACCATTTTATATTATAACATAACTTTCAAGGTATTTACAAATTTTATAGTACCTATTTGCTTATATGGTCTAATAGTACTGATTATAACTAACTTCTTTATATTTTACAACACAATCTACAATATAATTTAAGTTCTTTTTTAGCTAACACAATTTCTTTTACCTAATTTAGTATTTCACCTTTGGATGTAACATACACAACATTGCCATCTATTATCGTTTCTAGCCCCTTGGACGTTATATTTTTAAAAGTAATGCTTTTACCTTTTACTGGTTTCACCTGCGAATGAATATTTCTTTTTAAATTTACCTTCCATATGTATTGCGTCGCCTCTTTATTCATCCAGGGTAATTCACTAACGTACACAATATTATCTTCATCGATAAATTTAGGCGTAATTGACCAAACATAATTTGGTTCTTCTTTGATTTTGTCTTCTTTATAAAATACTTTACCTTTGCTAGAGGTGTGTGATTCCTTGGTAATATCTTTACTGCTTTTGTTAACATCAAAATATAGAATATCCTGATTTAGCTTACTTTGTATAACTACTGATTTTTTACTTGGGCTTATATCATAAGATATATCTTTAGAATCTGATATACCTTCTATACTTTTTTCTGCTGCCACTACATTGTATTTAATACTTATTTCTTGGCCATCAGACAACGTTATAGCGAAGATTTCATTCTCTATAGCAATCGTTTTATCAACCTCAGACTCTTGCTTAGAAGGTTGTTCTTTAAGTATTTCTTCTTTTTTCTGTACATCCGCAGCTTTATTTCCCTCATCATTTGTATCTTGTTTTGATTTATTTACGAAGATATTGTTTATACTCTCCTTCATACTTATTGCTTTATTTAACACCGAGTTGAAATCTGTAATTAAAAATATGGATAAGCCTATTATGGGCACTATAATCATTAAAAATATTTTCTTTCTTCGTTTTTTTATTTGTTTTTCATAATCCTTACTAAATATGCTAGGCTTTCTCACAGAATCCACCTCCACTAAAATACATACAATATACATTATACATTATTATATAAGTAAATAATAATGTTTTTCTTTAATATTGCATATTTAAAGATTCTTTTACAATCTATTCACATTAAAAAACCGTTCGTATTATTATATTTTACATGTGTTTCATTTTTAAAATAATCCGTTATATAACTTAGTTAATATTTTAACATTATCAAACCGTTAAATATCAACGTTTAAACATTTATCAAAATATTTTTAATATTACAACTTTTATAATTCTCTTGCACTGTTTCATTATTAATATTATAATATATTATATTAGCAGATTGTGTTTTAAGTTGTGATAACATCATCTAAACACTTTATTAATCTGTTATAAATTTTAGGTTTAAGTATTAGCAAATCCTAAAATATATTGCAAAATATTTAATTTTTAAAAATTTTAGCAGGCATTATATAAGGAGGAAAACAAATGTTTAAACAATGGAACGGTTTCAAAGGCGATCAGTGGAAAGACGGAATTGATGTCAGTGACTTTATTCAAAAAAATTATACACTATATGAAGGTGACGATAATTTTTTAGTAGGAAAAACAGCTAAGACTAATAGTGTTTGGGATAAAGCTAATTCACTTATTATAGAGGAAATAAAAAAAGGTATCATAGATGTAGAAACTAATGAAGTAGCAGGAATAGATAATTTTGCTCCTGGATATATAGATAAAGAAAATGAAGTAATCTTCGGACTTCAAACAGATGCTCCCTTAAAAAGAATAGTAAATCCATTTGGTGGCTTTAGAATGGTAGAGCAATCATTAGAAGCTTATGCCTACAAATTAAACAAAGATATCGAAGAATATTTTCCTAAATACAGAAAAACTCACAACGAAGGAGTTTTTGATGCATACTCTCCTGCTACAAAGGTTGCAAGAACTGTAGGATTCTTAACCGGACTTCCAGATGCATATGGTAGAGGAAGAATAATAGGAGACTATAGAAGAATAGCTCTTTATGGTATAGATTATTTAACTTCCCAAAAGAAAAAAGATTTGAATGAATTAACAGGACATGCCTCTGATGATTTAATAAGACATAGAGAAGAGGTAAGTATGCAAATAAGAGCACTTGCTTCAATAAAAAGCATGGCTTCAAAATATGGAGTTGATATTTCAAAACCAGCTACTACAGCAGTAGAAGCGGTACAAGCAGTTTATATTGGCTATCTTGCGGGAATAAAAGAAAACAACGGAGCCGCGATGTCTCTTGGAAGAACTACTACTTTTTTAGATATTTATTTTGAAAGAGATTTAGCAGAAGGTATATTAACTGAAGATGGAGCACAAGAGATTATTGATCAATTTGTAATTAAACTTAGAATGGCAAGACACCTTAGAACCCCTGAATATGATGATTTATTTGGTGGTGATCCAAATTGGGTAACAGAATCAATTGGCGGTGTAGCACTTAATGGAAAAGCAATGGTAACAAAGAATTCATTTAGATTCCTTCATACATTAACAAATCTGGGATCAGCACCAGAACCAAACATGACTGTACTTTGGTCAGAAAAATTACCAGAAAATTTTAAAAAGTACTGTGCTAAAATGTCCATTGAAACAGATGCATTGCAATATGAAAATGATGATATAATGAGACCAATTTATGGAGAAGACTATGGAATAGCTTGTTGTGTATCTGCTATGGAAATTGGTAAGCGGATGCAATTCTTTGGTGCTAGAGCAAACCTAGCTAAATCATTACTACTATCGCTTAACGGCGGAATCGACGAATTAAAAGGTAAACTTGTAATACCTGGCATTCCAACAAATACTGATAAAATTCTTGATTACAAAACAGTTAGAAAAATGTACTCAAAAGTACTCTCCTATGTTGCAGAAATGTATGTAAATACTATGAATACTATACACTATATGCATGATAAATATGCTTATGAAGCTGGTCAAATATCCCTTCATGATACGGACCTTAAATACTTCATGGCATTCGGAGTAGCTGGACTTTCAGTTGCAGCTGATTCCTTAAGTGCTATAAAATTTGCTAAGGTAAAACCAATAAGAAATGAAAAGGGCATAACGGTAGACTTTAAAATAGAAGGAGATTTCCCTAAATACGGAAATGATGATGACAGAGCTGATGATTTAGCTGTTAATCTTATTAAAGAATTTAGCGATGAGCTTAAGAAACATCCTGCTTATAAAGGAGCAGAACATACTTTATCAGCACTTACTATTACGTCTAACGTAGTTTATGGTAAGAAGACAGGATCAACTCCTGATGGAAGAAAACAAGGAATACCCCTTGCCCCCGGAGCAAATCCAACACAATGCAGTGATGAAAATGGTGCATTAGCCTCATTAAATTCAGTTGCTAAGATTCCTTATAGAAATTATTGCCAAGATGGAGTTTCAAATACTTTTTCAATAGTACCAGCTGCACTTGGCACCGATGAAGATACAAGAATAAACAATCTAGTTTTCCTTTTAGACGGCTATTTTGCACAAAGTGCACACCATTTAAATGTAAATGTATTAAATAGAGAAGTTCTAATTGATGCTATGGAAAATCCAGATAAATATCCAACATTAACAGTAAGAGTGTCAGGATATGCTGTTCATTTCAACAGATTATCAAAGGAACAACAACTTGAAATTATCACTAGAACTTTCCATGATAAATTGTAATAAAAAGACACTTTAAGTATTTTTATATCTAAGCTGAGGAGGAGTATATATGATAAAAGGTAATATTCATTCTATCGAGACAATGGGATTAGTTGACGGTCCTGGAATAAGAGTAGTGGTTTTCTTTAATGGTTGTAAATTAAGATGTGCCTATTGTCATAACCCAGATACTTGGAATCTTGGTGGTGGTATAGAAATGACAGCTACGGAAATTGTTCAAAAGATTATTAGATTCAAACCATATTTTGATCGTTCTTCCGGTGGAGTTACTTTCTCCGGTGGCGACCCATTAATGCAACCAGAATTTTTACTTGAGTGTTTAAAATTATGTAAACTTAACGGCATTCATACTTGCCTAGATACATCTGGTTTTGGAAATGGTAACTATGATGAGATATTAAAATACACTGATTTAGTACTTTTAGATATAAAACATACCACGAGTCGTGGTTATGTTAGTTTAACCGGTAAAGATGCGTCCGGTATTAATTCATTTTTAGGTGCTTTAAGAAAATCAAAATCTAGGGTTTGGGTAAGACACGTGGTGGTGCCAGGAATTACAGATTCCGTGGAGCATATAACTAAAATGTCTGAAATTATAAGTGAAGAAGTTCCAAATGTTGATAAAGTAGAACTTCTTCCATATCATGTTCTAGGAGCACATAAATATGAAGCTTTAGGTATACCTTATAAATTAAAAGGTGTAGAACCCATGGATAAAGATAAAACTAAAGAACTTCAAACATTAATGAATAATTTACTAAAAACAAAAGAAAAATCAAACTCACAAATAGCATAGTTGCAGAAAAGGGGATGTCTCTATAAATGATTTTCAATCATTTTGAGACATCCCCTCTTTAATTTATTTTTAAAGACTGCTAAAAAAGGTATGTATTGCGTAGAATGCATTGGAACAAGCTTTAGTAATTCACAATTTATTTTATTTTCAGTTGCGTATAGAAAAATGCATGTTTGAGTGTAACGAGTTTGCATTTTTTAGCAACTAAAAATAAAATAAATTTTAGGATTTCTTAGCACCGTGACAGCATTTGAGCAATATATACCTTTTTATATATTTCTGCTACCAGGTTTTATGTAGGCCGTTCCCTCTTTACAAAGAGGACAGTCTGCTGGATCATAACTTTCAATTTCAAGCTTTATAGAACTATAGATAGGATAATCAATCTTGCTACTTCCTCTATCAACAATACAACATATCCCAACTACCTCTGCTCCCATTTCTTTTAAAACCTCTATGGTTTCTAAAGAAGATTTACCAGTAGTTACTACATCCTCTGTAATTAAAACCTTCTGCCCTTTTGTAATTTCAAAACCCCTTCGCAGTTCAAAGGTGCCATTTACTCTTTCAGTAAATATAGCAGGCTTTAAAGTTTGTCTACCTACTTCATAAGCTACTATTATTCCACCCATAGCAGGTCCAACTACCACATCAAAATCTATATCTTTAAGCTTTTCAACAACTACACTTAGCACCTTTTCAGCCTTATCTGGATACTGAAGTAATTTTGCACATTGACAATATCTGTTACTGTGTCTTCCTGAGGATAGCAGAAAATGCCCCTCTAGTAGTGCGCCCGACTCTTTTAATATATCTAAAACATTAATATTAATAATACCGCCTCCTAAATAATCCCTCTGATCTCACTTAGATCTTTAATGCCTTCACTCAACATATATTCTTCGATTCCTTCTATTATATCTATACATATATCTGGTTTTATAAAATTAGCCGTTCCAACTTGAACTGCAGTAGCTCCCACCATTATAAACTCTATAGCATCAGAAGCGTTGCAAATACCCCCCATACCAACAACTGGTATATTGACAGCCGTGCTTACCTCATGAACCATTCGAAGGGCCATAGGTTTTATAGCGGGGCCTGATAAACCTGCATATATATTATTAAAAACTGCTTTTCTTTGATGTATATCTACTGCCATGCCTTTGAAAGTATTTACAAGGGACAATGCATCAGCTCCTGCTTCACAGCATTTATAAGCCATATCTACTATATCCTGCGCATTAGGTGAAAGTTTAACCATAAGAGGTTTTTTGCATATGCACTTCACCTGTCGCACTACATCATAGGCTACCTTTGAATTGATTCCAAAAGCCATACCCCCACATTTTACATTAGGGCAAGATATATTTAATTCAATTATATCTACTGCCTCATTGTTTAATCTTTCTATAGCCGCAATATATTCCTCTATATTTCCGCCTCCAACATTTGCTATTATAGCTGTGTTAAATTCCTGCATCATGGTCAGTTCAGAATTTATAAATTTTTCAATACCTGGATTTTGAAGTCCTACACTGTTTAGCATTCCACCTCGGGTCTCATAAACACGTATTCCATCATTCCCATCCTTTTCATTAATTGTAAGACCTTTAGAGGATATACCCCCTAGTCTTGAAATATCGTAATACTGTCCATATTCTGCTCCAAACCCAAAGGTTCCAGATGCAGCTATAACAGAATTTTTTAGATTAACACCACATAATTTAACATTCATCATTAAAAATCAAATCCTTCCCTAAAAAAACCGGACCATCCTTGCAGGTTCTTTTATTTCCCGCCACGGTTTTACAAGTACATACAAGACATGCACCTATTCCGCAGGCCATATGGCTTTCCATTGATACATATACAGGAACATTTGCATCATTACATTTATGTACAACTTTTTTCATCATAATTTCTGGTCCACAGCATATAACTGTATTATATTTTTGTGGATCAATTAAATCTGTCACGTATCCTTTGTGACCAATTTTACCACTTTCTGTGGATAAGCACACTTTGTTTACATTTTTTTCCACAGTATCCACAGAATAATCCACAGTTCTAAAACCTGCATATAAATCTATTTCACAATCTGTAAGTTTTTTTATTAGATAAATAAGTGGTGCTATGCCAATTCCGCCTGATACTACAGCAATTTTTCCCTTTATTTTTTCTACGTCAAATCCATTTCCAAGAGGTCCCATTATCTGTATTTCGTCATTTTCCGATAATTTACTAAGAAGTTTTGTACCCTTACCTACTATTTGATATAAAAAGCTTATTTTGTCCTCGCACACATCATACACACTTATAGGCCTTGGTAATAATGGTTCTAGGTTTCCTACCTTTAACATAAAAAATTGACCTGGCTTTACATTAAACTTGCCCTTTATAGAAAGCATATACACGCCTTCGCTTATTTCAACATTTTCATATATTTTCTCTACTGAACATATCAACTAAACCCCTCCAGTACTTCATGTAGAATTACAAATTATTTCACATTTCTAGTGCTTGCTGCTCTTATTTCATCTCTCATTTTTATTGCCTCTTCCCTAGCACACTCTTCAAAATGAGTTTCGCCCTGTTCCCTTTTCTTGTAGGCAAGCAAAATACTTCTAGAAGCATTTACAACCCCACCGTTTCCATTATTTAAATATATGGCCACATCCTTTGCTGCACCACCCTGTGCTCCATAACCAGGTATCAAGAAAAACATATTTTCTAAATCTTTCCTCATCTTTAACCCTTCATCTATATGAGTGCAGCCAACGACTCCACCTATTGAACTATATCCACATTGTCCTCTATATTCGCTTCCAATATTCAATATTTTTTCCCCTACTATATCATAAACCTTTTTATTTTCTTTGTTCTCTATATATTCAATATCTTCTGCCCCTTTATTAGAGGTTCTTACTAATGAAAATAGTCCTTTTTCCTTGTTTTTCACATAAGGAAGATATGGTTCTATGCTGTCCATGCCCATATATGGATTTACAGTTATAAAATCACTTTCGAAATCTCCTTCGAAATGAGCTTTAGCATACATTTCTGCTGTTTTTGCAATATCTCCTCTTTTAATATCCGCAATTACTATTCCACCCTTACTCTTTATATAATTCAAAGTATCTTTGTATACTTTTAAACCTTTGAGTCCAAGAGCTTCATAATATGCTATTTGCACCTTATAACAAGCTGCTACATCAAAAGTAGCATCAATTATTTGCTGATTAAATCTATAGAGCGCATGATCCTCATATGAAAACTTATTTTTAAATTCTAGTGGTAAATATTCTAGCGCGGTGTCAATTCCTATACAAACATTACCCTTATTTTCTACACTTTCGAATAATCTATCAATAATCAAAGGTTACTCCTCCTCCACTTTTTTTTATACAAACCAATTATTCACTTTTGAATTCAGGATCTTTATAAATTACGTTTCCCGCCTTAATAGTGCACATTACTGTACCTATTACAGTTTTTCCCTCAAAGGGAGAATTAATTCCTTTAGATAAAAACTTTGAAATATCAATATTAAATTTATTTTTAATATCTAAGAGTACTAAGTCTCCATCTAGTCCTACTTTAATCTCACCTTTATTTAATCCCATAATTTTAGATGGATTTTTAGACATAATTTCAGAAAGTTTGTTTAGAGTAATATGTCCTTCTCCTACTAGTTTAGTAAAGCATATAGGGAATGCTGTTTCAAGGCCCGATATACCCGGTGCCCCTTTTATTTTATCGGATGTACTATGTGGTGCGTGGTCTGTAGATATAACATCCACAAAGCCGTGCTTTATAGCGTTAATTAAGAAATTTACATCATCAGTCTCTCTTATAGGTGGATTTACTCTATATCGAGTTTCAGAAGTATCTGTTAGGTGATGAGGCGTAACTTCACAGGTAACTTTTGCTCCCTGCTCTTTCGCTTCTATAATGTATTTCATAGCTTCTTTTGTACTAACATGAGCTAAGTGAAGTTTACACCCTGTGAATTTCGAAAGAGTTATGTCTCTCCATGTCATCATGTTTTCAGCAAGCCTAGTATCAAACTCTACTAATTCTTCATTTTCGGCATGAGATATTACTGTTAAATTCATTTCATTTGCTTTAAGCATTGCCAAGAGCATTATTTTACTATTAGAAACTCCCTTACCATCATCAGATATAAATTTAACTTTAGAGGTTAACTTATCTAGATGGTCTATAGATTGTCCTTTTAAATCCTCTGTAATAGATGCACACTGATGAATATCCACCAAATTTATTTTTGCAGCTTTTTTAAGCACTTTATCTATAGTTTCCATGGTCGTGCATACTGGGTTTGTATTTGCCATAAGATTTACTGCAGTAAATCCACCCCGTGCTGCAGCTTTACTTCCAGATAATAAATCTTCTTTATAGGTATATCCTGGTTCTCTAAAATGACTGTGAAGATCTATGAAAGAAGGTGCTAAAACATACCCTTTCCCATCTATTACATCACAGTCTTTATCTACTTCTTTTCCTATTTCATATATTATTCCTTCATTTATATAAACATCAGAAATAAAATCCTGTGATGAATCAACTATTCTTGCATTCTTTATTAATAATTCCATAGTCCTACCATCCTCTCACGTCGCCGATATTTACTTAGTAGTTTGGTTATTAATTTCATCACAGTACATACATCTGTACTCACCCTTTTTTCTATCTGAAAGGTAAAAACTATTCAAAATTTCTTGTTCTATAGAAGAGATACATCTAGGATTGTTGCATTTTATAACATTGTCAATTTTATCCGGCAAATTTAATTTAACTTTAGTTGCAATTTCTTCTCCAGATATTATATTTATTGTTATGTTAGGATCTATAAAACCTAACACTGTAAAATCTATGTCAATCTCATTTTCTATCTTTATTATATCTTTTTTGCCAAGTTTCTTGCTAGGTGCATTCATAATAAGTGCCACTGTAAAGTTAGCATTATCAAGACCTAAATAGTTGAATATTTTAAGTCCAACACCCGCTTTAATATGATCTATCACTATTCCTCTTTTTATACTATTTATTGATACCATTACTTATCCACCCCCAAAAGTTTAACAATCAGCGCCATTCTTACATACATACCATATTTTGCTTGTTTAAAATAACAGGCCCTTGGGTCATTATCAAGCTCTACAGATATTTCATTAACTCTGGGAAGTGGGTGAAGTATTATCATATCACTCTTAGCATTTTTCATTTTCTCTTTATCTAGTATATAAATATCTTTAAGTCTTATATAATCTTCCTCATTAAAAAATCTTTCCTTTTGAACTCTTGTCATATATAGTATATCCAAATCACCAATCACATCTTCTAGTTTTTGCGTTTCCATAAACTCTATGTTATTTTTTTCAAGTACTTCTGTTTTAATGTAACTTGGAATCATTAACTCCTTTGGTGAAATCAGTACAAATTTGATGTTTTCATATCTTGACATGGCTTTTATTAATGAGTGAACTGTTCTGCCAAACATTAAATCCCCACAAATTCCTATGGTTAAGTTTGATAATGTTCCTTTTATTTTTCTTATGGTTAAAAGATCTGTTAGTGTTTGAGTTGGATGTTGATGTCCGCCATCACCTGCATTTATTACTGGCATTTGGGAATGCATAGATGCAACTTTAGGCGCTCCTTCTTTTGGATGCCTCATTGCTGCAATATCTGCATAACATTCTACTGTTCTTATAGTATCTGCTACGCTTTCTCCTTTTGCTGCTGAACTTGATTTTGCTTCAGAAAAACCTAATACCTGACCTCCAAGTCTTAACATTGCAGCTTCAAAGCTTAATCTCGTTCGTGTGCTTGGTTCATAAAATAATGTTGCCAAAATTTTTCCATCGCACTTATGAGAAAAGTTTGCAGGATCTTTTATTATCTCTTCTGCATAATCAAAAATCTCCTCCAACTCTAGCAGTGTAAAATCCATTGGTTCAATTAAGTGTCTTCCTTTTAACATATTAAATCCTCTCCTTTTCAGCCTCTCGGGACTACATTTAAAGGTACTATAGTAATTTTAATACTTCACTTCTAAATAAATAAAAAACGCCATCTCTATTATGAGAAGGCGTAGCAATACCAGTTTAATCTTCGCTTCCTTCTCAGCCTCTCGGACCAAATTAAAGGTAATTTTTTATTTATTCTTTGATTCATATTACTATATATTCTAGTTCATGTCAACCAAATTTTATAAACGAATCAGCAAATTTGTACTTCAATGTACATAAAAAAAATTACCTAAAATATAATTTAAGGTAATTTTTTTTATTTTATTAATTGAAATTAAAATAATTTTGAGTTAGTTGTTGTATAAACTCCATAATATCTAATGTATTCTCCTCGGTGGTTACTGGAGGAGTTATAGAAGTTATTTTATTAATTTCACTTAATTTACTATCAATTTCAACTTTTATATTACTACCTTCGCTAGTAACATCAAATTTAACATTTGTTTTAGTTATTAGGTTATCTTCTATTGTAAATGTTGATACTATATCTAATACTTCGGCAGCATCAATAGCTTTATTACTTTCTTCAATAAGTGTTGTTGCATCTTCCAGATTTTCTGATTTTACTTCAGTTGCTTCCTCAGCTTCCTTAATAACCTCTTTCAAATTACTAAAATATTTTTCATCACTTAAGTAATTAGAAATAATAGCTTTTATGTCATCTTTTGAAAACTTAATTGTATATACACCGTTCTTTGAAGTAGATTTATCTCCAAGCTTTTCAAATGTTTGTACTTTTTTCTCATTCTCATCTAAATAAGAATTAATTGTATTCAAAATATCTTTTGAAACCTGAGTATTCTTATTATCCTCAGCGTTCATTGCTTTTGTTATTGAATCCTGAAACTTTTGATAATCCTCAGCAGAGCTATTACTCTTCATATAACTCTCTAAATCCTTTGAAGCTAAACTTAAGTATGATGTATTTGCTAGTTGATCACCCATCATACTTTTTAGCAACTCAGGCAACCCTATAATCATATCAAAATCTAATTTGGAATTAGAACTATCGATGTACATCGGTGCTTCAAAAGAAACTCCCGCCGATGATGCTTTTACATTACTACTAATCTTTGTCCTATCTTTATCCTCTAACATCTTGCCGTTAAAATTCAAAGATACTTTACCTGCACTTAGCATACTCGATACATCACCTGGTTCTGAGATGCTATTCATATCCCCCGTTACTTCTGCAGACAATGTAACATCATAAGCACACGACTTAATAGTTTCACTGTTCGCAACACCAGTTTTTAACTCTACTTGCCGACTACACCCAGTAATTGAAGCAAGTAAAGTTAATGACAAGAAAAATGTTAAAATTGATTTTTTCATTTATTAATTCCCCCTATAATATAGATCACTTTATTATCTCACTTTTTTTACGCATTAGCAAATTCATAAATTATGACTTATTTATTCTAAAAACTTTAAAACTTATGTATACTTTAGTATAATATATATTATAAAGCTTAAAGAAGGAGACATTAATTTATGAATTGTTCTAAATGTGATTTTCAAATAGATGGCAGTACAAAATTTTGTCCAAACTGTGGTAATGAAATCATACAAGATAATGTACTATACCAAGAAAATATTTCAACCATTTACGAGAATGGCACTCCAGAGAATGATATTCTAGAGAATGATACTCTAGAGCAACATGCTCCTAAAAAAAATAAATTTTTACGTTCAATTTTAATTACGTTTTTACTTATACTAGTATTAGTTGCTGTGGCATATACCAGCTATTATTTTGCATTTGAAAAATATAACATTATTACTCCTAAAAAATCAGCCAATTCCCCTTTAAAAGCCATCGATGCTCCAATTAAAGAAACCAGCTCTGATAAAGATACGAGTGTTCCTGCATCTACAGCGCAAACTGATAAACCTAAAATAACGGATGATGAGTATATATTTGCTAAAAGCGGAAGTGAAAAACTTTTAGAATCTGATGTAGCCCCAGTAAGTAAAGCTAACTTAAACTTAGCTAAGAATGAGATTTATGCTAGACATGGGTATGTATTTAAATCTGAATCATTTAAAAATTATTTTAATAGTAAATCCTGGTATAAGCCAGACCCAGACTTTAAAGCTTCTAATAATAAATTAAATGCTATAGAATCATATAACATAAATTTGATTTTAAAATATCAAAATAAATAAACAATTAAGACCATGTAGACTATTATTCCATAGGATGATATCTCTGCGGATGTATATAACGCAATGACATCAGATGAATCATATAGAAAGACGTGTTTGAATTTATGATAAAACTTGCCCTATTGGGTGGAGAAGTGGTAATAAGTAAGTATATATTAACCTCATTAATATACAAATAGGATTTATAATAATAAACCATATCCTTCTTATTCAAGTAATAAATACCCATAACCCCAACAATTGCAACATATATCTTGAACGTTTAAAATTATAGAGGGAGCCAGTTTTACATTCCATTAAGAAAGATTTCCTAATATAATTGTAGTCAAATCATTTCTAAACTATCCTATATTATTGAGTAGTTTCTTCTACTAATTTATTCATAGCAATACTAGCTTTTTTAAATGCTGTAATTTGAATGTCTGATTGTTTATCAATATTATTAATTTCCATATTCATATTTACTATTTCTTGAGATAATTTTGTCAATATAACGTTTATTTCCTTAGCAAATTCCCCACTATTAATTGCTAATTTTTGTATTTCCATAGCAACCACAGAGAATCCTTTACCATGTTCTCCTGCTCTAGCTGATTCGATAGAAGCGTTTAAGCCCAAAATTTTTGTTTGTTTGGATACATCATTAATATATTTAATAATCTTATCACTTTCAGCAATATGTAGCTTCGATGAATCTATTGAGTTCATTAAACTAGCACTAACATCATGAATATTATTTACGGAGGAAGAAATGTCATCTAATTCATTTGCAATTGTTTTTGAAGTATCTTTAATAACGCTTATGTCTTTGTTTATTTTTTCAACTCTCTGTGCATCTTTATTTACTAACATACTAAGCAAAAGAGCTGATTTAGAATCAATTATAGTACATTCACTTTCAAACTTTTCTTTTAGAATATTTTTTAAGTTCTCATTACCAGTAACTTCAATAATAATATCCGTTTTATTTACATTAATATCTTCTAAATTTTGCGAATATGCAATTTTACATTTTTTGGCCAATTCTATACCTGGAGCATTTAAATTTCTGTCAACGATCAATTCCATTTTTATATTTTCTAAATTCATTAACGAGCTTAACATTTCACATCCACCTGTACCAGCACCAACAATGACAATATTCAAATTTAACCCTCTTTTCCCTGCAAATTATTGCAAATATTGTAATGATAATTTTATATAATTTTAGTAAATCTTGTGATATTATATCATATAAATACTATATTCTCAATATTAATTTAAAAATGTGCTAAACCAGACACCCATTGTTTGCTTTTGTACATTTTTTTGTTACATAATTGACAATATTAATCGAATTTTGTTAATTCATTGGATAGTTAATGAAAAATATGTATGAATTATTTTTGACCTTAAGCGTGTCGGCAGGAGTTTTAGAAGCTTTAAGGTAAAGGCTGCTACAAAATTAAATGATCTATATAATTATATGGGGGCAAAACTATTTTTATGGCAAGGTTAAAGCCTTACAAACATAGTGTTTGTAAGGCTTTTATGGTGCGCCCAGAGGGAGTCGAACCCACGACCTTCAGATTCGGAAGAAGCAGTTTTTATTAAGTTTATACTACTGCTAACCCATTATAAATAGCCATTTTACTTTTTAACTAAGTTTAAGGGTAAATATGCTCTATGCTATCTTTAACAGAGCTCTCCCATAATTTATTCCACCAAATCTTAGGGAATCTATATCCATTTTTTCCACAAAGATACCTTTCATAATTATGCAAGAAATATATCGCTTCTTTCTCCCAACCATTATAGCAATCAGGATGAAAGTATCCTATTTGAGGATTTTACTATACGCGTCCTTAATTGAATCTTTGTCTAACTCAACTCCTAAATCAATTATTTCATAATCTGATTCAAAAACATTATTGAGTTCTTTTAAATTAGCTTTTATAAATGCTCGAGAAAATCTAAAACACTCTAACTCTTCATCCATTTTTGTAATATTGGTATTTGACATTTCAATGTTCCTATGTGTGAATTCGTGGATTAATGTATTTGTCATTTTCATTTTTTGAACTATCAAATTTTCTTTTTTTGAAAAAGAAAATTCATATAGAAAAATAGTTTTTGCCAAATTATCATATTGTCCATAAGTATTGAAGTTTTTAATATTTTTAAAATAGTCTTTATAAATCTTTAGTGAGTGGAAATTACTCATTAAAACGGTTATCCATTCGCAGAAATAAACTTGATATTTAGGTTTGAAAATAATGACCATGACATTTAGGTACGTCTCTGGAATCTCTCTTTTTAATAGAAAGAGAATTTTATTTAGCTCACCTTTGGATAAAATTGTTCCAAAATTCCATATTTCAAGTTTATTCTGTTTCGTAAATCTAAAATATACATTAACAAAAGCGGAAAAACAGAACAACAGAACTAGTAATAATAGAGTATTTAATGCCATTTTTAATAAATCCATTACAAATATCACATGAAGAAAAAGTTATAAAAAGAACTATGTATGGTCGTAATAGCTTTGATATGTTGTATAAAAAATTAGAATTACATTAATTGCAAATTATAAGTATACTTCTTAGTTCGTATTATGAATATGTTTGACGATTTAACTTGAAGAAGCTCTGATGCATTTAATTTAATCACTGAGTCTTGTTATCCACAATTTTAAAACACTCACACAAGGAATTCAACCTAATTTCACAAAACTATTTTTATTATATTTAGTAAATTTAGTTATTTATGATATAATAATTTTAATTATAATAGGGAAAAGCGCAATTATAAAAACATATCTTACAAGCTGAAATATAGCAACCTTTGGTCCATCTCCTCCCAAATCCTTAGCAATAATAGCCATATCTGATACTCCCCCAGGTGCACTTGCGAGAAGTGAAGTGACTAGCTCTAGTCCACTTACTTTAGTTATTAAAATGCCGATACAAATGTTCACTGCGATAATACCTATCAAAAGTATAATAGCTGGAAGTAATACACTTTTAAGTGCTATTATATCTGAATACATCATTCTTTCCCCTATAAGTATTCCAGCAAATACTTGGGTTGCACGCCTCATGTTTATTGGCATGTATCCTTTATTAAAAAATACATTCAATGCCCCAACTGAGAGCATTGCGAAAGTCATTGCTCCTGCTGGTATTTTTGAAATATATCCTATAAATCCCGCTACTAAAGCAACACATATTGTTATCATTAAATTATTTCTTTTTTCTTTCTTACAAATATCATTTTCGTAAGATTCACTAATAGAATCGGTCTCATCACATTTTTTAGGTGTATCATATCTTTTAGATATAAATTTAATCATTGTTGGGAATATAAGCATTACACTGAATAATCTTACTAACTGTAATATTGCTACTTTAGAAGAATCCGCGCCTAAATCCTGGCTAATAAGTGCCATATCCATAAGTCCACCTGGAGCACTAGCAAAAAGACATGTTACTAGGCTAATTCCCGTCGCCTTATACATTATATATCCCATTAGTAAATCCAACGTTATCATAAGTGTCAACATTAATACTGCAGGTTTCATCATTTTTCTAAGATCCAAAACATCCTTTTTTTTAATTCCTGATCCAATAAATGCCCCCGCTGCAATCTGAGTAATTACTCTTGCATCCTGAGGTAGAAATGCATTCCCTGTTATTATACTATACACTGCTACGAAAAGCATAGATCCTATCATAGCTCCAGCAGGCACCTTTAATTTCAATGCTATTATACCACCACTAAATCCAATTAATAAAGTTATGATTAATTCTATCATATTTACAACCATCCTATACTTTCTTATTTCCATATGTTTACCATTGATTTACATTCCATTATATTATATCATTTAACTTGTACCATACCAAATACTATAATGTTAATAAAACATATAGTCATTAGCCTATATTCTATATAAATAAGTTAGGAGTGAACTATGGAATTTCGTCAACTTCAATACATGTTAAAAGTAGCAGAAGAAAAAAGTTTTTCGAAAGCTGCTCAAAAATTATATATAGCGCAACCCTCCTTAAGTCAATATATTCAAAAATTAGAACAACAATTAGGGGTTAAATTATTTGATAGATCTACTAATCCACTGAGACTTACATATGCAGGAGAACTATACGCTGAAACAGCTAAAAAGATTTTAAATTTAAACGTACAACTTTCAAATCAGATGGAGGATATATCAAATTTCAAAAAAGGCCGTCTCACCATAGGACTTTCCCCTTTTAGAAGTGCTTATATAATCCCAAAAATTCTTCCACTGTTCCATGAAAAATTTCCTGGTATTGACGTAGTTTTAGTAGAAGGTAATTCAGTTAAATTAGAAGATCTAGCTGTTAAAGGAATTACAGATATTTCAATAATGACTTTGCCCATAAAAGAGAATTTGTTTTCATATGAACCTATATTTAGAGAAAATATCCTTTTAGCAATTCCTCCAAAGCATCCTGTTTGTAAAAAGTCACTAACTAACCACCACGCTCAGCAGCATGCTGCTGCTGACCATAAACATCCTGAAATATCTCTTCATGAACTGCGTGATGAATCTTTTATTTTATTAAAGCAGCATCAAAAATTGCACCAAATTGCTATTTCTCTTTGCAACCAAGCTAGATTCACCCCTAAAATCATACTTGAAAGTGAAAGTATTGAGGCTACTCATGCTTTAGTCTCCTCAGGCATGGGTATTGCTTTTATTCCTGATAGCATAACCTTATTTCCACAAACCCCTATTACACCTGTTTACTTTCTAATAAAAGATTTAGAAACTACTAGAACTTTAATAGTTGCCTACATAAAGAAAAGATACCTTTCTAGAGCGGCTAAAGAATTTATTACTATAATGAAAGATGTATTATCCACATTTTAAAATATTATGTAATCTAAAAAAGTGATTTATTTAATTAGGTGTGTTAAAAGTGTGTTAAAATAAAAAAATAACAAGTTTTACATTTCTGTAAAGCTTGTTATATCAACATTTATGGTGCGCCCAGAGGGAGTCGAACCCACGACCTTCAGATTCGAAGTCTGCAACTCTATCCAGCTGAGCTATGGGCGCAAAATAATTTATAAAAAGTCTTTAGTATAAATACTAAAGACTTTTTATTGGAGCGGGTAGAGGGAATCGAACCCTCGTAATTAGCTTGGAAGGCTAACACTCTACCATTGAGTTATACCCGCATATTTGGAGCGGGAGACGAGATTCGAACTCGCGACGTTCACCTTGGCAAGGTGACGCTCTACCACTGAGCCACCCCCGCATATTTCCTTCTTTATGATGAATAGTAATGGTGCAGGTGAAGGGACTTGAACCCTTACA
>NZ_JAENWM010000067.1 GCF_016650035.1 Clostridium sp. | reverse complement strand
GAGTTAGTGAAGTTTGTAACCTAAAAATAACAGATATTGATAGTAAAAACATGCAAATATTAATTAGAGAGGGCAAAGGTAAAAAAGATAGATATTCATTGTTGTCCAGATCAAATTTAGAAATCCTCAGAGAGTATTGGAACAGATATAATCCTACGGAATATTTGTTTTCTGGAAATGGTCGTACAGATTCTATAAGTCCACGTAGTGTTCAGAAAATGCTCGAGAAATCTATAAAAAAGACTAAAATCAAGAAGCATGCAACTGTCCATACGCTTCGTCATTATGTGGAGTGATACATTATGGTGAGTCTTCCACTAAACCCTTATGTCACCAGTAATAATTTCTAAAACACTCACCATAATAAAAGGTGTTCATTTACAAAGATTTTTTAACCAATTCATCAAATCTCCGTCATCTTGCCATTTTGGCATATCTTTAGTTGTCAGTTCAATATAAGATTTTTCTAATGCTATTCTTTTCATTTCACTGTCAGCTCTTGCATATATCTCTGTTGTATTAATGTCTGAGTGTCCTAAAAAGTCACGTATATAAATAAGATTTACCCCTGCTTGGAGAAGGTGCATTGCCTTACTATATCGAAATACATGGGGCGTTACCACAAAATTTATACAGAAGTCTTTATTAGTTTTTGCCTTCTTGATGTATTTATTTATTAGGTATGATATACCCCACCTGGATAACTTTTTATGCTGTTGATTATAAAATAATGGATGATCAGTTCCAGCGGTTCCAAAGTTCATCTCCTGTCCTGCCTTATAAGATTCTAACAACTTTTGAGTCTTGCACATAATAGGCACCTGTCTAGTTTTATTACCTTTTCCATGAAGAGTAATAACTGCAGGTGATGTCAATCTTACATCCTTCCACTTTAAATCGATTAATTCCTGTACTCTCGCACCGGTGTCATAAAGTATAACTAACAAAATTAGATTTTTTCTACCTGCTATTGTAGTGAGGTCGGGTTGCTCAAGAAGAATTTTCAGTTCATTAGCCGTAAGGTACGGTATCATAGGTTTAGGCTTTTTTTTCATAGGTATTTCTAAAAATTTTCCTAGTTCAAAAAGATTCTCCGGACTTTCTTTTTGAACATATCTAAAAAATGCATGGAGTGCTGCGAGACGCTGATTTCTTGTAGCAACAGCATTTTTCCTGCTTTCTTCAAGCCAATTTAGAAAATCTACAATTAGATCTCGGGTCATAATACATATGGTTATATTTTCGATACGTATCTTTTTTTCGGATTCGCAAAAGATTAGGAAAAGTTTAAATACATCCCGATATGAAGCTATTGTATTAACGCTAACATTTCTTTGCCCTGGTAGATAAAGGGAAAGGAATTCTGACAGATATTTAGAGAAATCATTCTTCTTCATGATCATTACTCCATTCCGGTATCAAGTATCCAAATTCAGCTTCAGTTAGCTGTATGATATCTGGGTACAAATCAGCTGTCAACTGTAAATAATATTGTGTAGCTCTAAAATCTGTATGTCCTAAATAAGTTGACAAGTAAGGCATAAGATTAGTCAACTCCTTACCTGATAGCACCCACTTCTTTAGGCAATGAACGGAATATGAATGACGAAAATCGTGAATTCTAGGACCTTTACCCGAATGGGATATATTTGATTTCCATAAATAATCGCGGAAGCGTCGGTAAATAGTACTTTTATCAATGAGTGAACCACTTTGTGGGCTCTTGAAATAATAGGTATCTTTATCACTCGCGGTATGCATTTTTTCTTCGAACGTTTTGAATCTGTTAATAAGACTTGGTGCAATCGGTATAATTCTATCTTTATTATTCTTTGCATGCAGAATTGTAATAGTACCTGATTCCAAATCTACATCTTTGCACTTCAAATTTAAAGCTTCGGAGATGCGGAGTCCGCTACCATAAAGTAAACGGAACAATACTGGGTCAATTAAATGCCGGTTACTGTTGATACAGGATGGGTATCTATCAATTTCGCTAAACATGCGTTTTAGCTCTTCTTTCGAAAAAATATACGGTACAAATGAGGAACGTTTAGTTGGTGCAGATATTTTGGGGCAATCATAGGCAATTAATCCCTGCCTTCGTAAAAACTCCAAAGATTGCACATAATTCTTTCTTTAGTATATTGTGTGGATTTTTTTTCGTAATCTACCCCATGGCAAAATGCTTCAACAACCTCTTTGGTCAATTTGTTTTCTTTATATCCATTACTATAACAGTACTCATCAAACCGTTCCAACAGTCTTGATTGGGTTTTATATTTAAAACCAATCATATGCATTTCATTTAAAAACATCTTTATAAATTCAGCAAATTCACTTTTCCATTGGTATTCATTTTTCATATTTGAATACCTCATCTGGATCTATTATACATTTTCGAAGACCTTCCATATCAATTTTTAAATAAATGCTAGTTGTCTGTATATTCTGATGCCCTAATACCTCTGAAATAATTGGAAGAGGGGTATTGTTATCAAGCATAGCACGTGCAAGAGTACTTCTAAGAGAATGGAGTCCACATGAACGATCACGCGGTATTTCTATTCCGGCTTTAACCATATATCTATGTAGAGAATGCTGCAGACAATCATTATGACTAAATGCATCGTATGGCGCGCGGTGTCTGATAAATAGGATATCGGATGATGTTTCAGGTCGCCCATTTTTCAAATAATCTATAATTGCCCATCCAACGTCTTCAAGTATAGGAAGTTCTAGTGTTTGTTTTGTTTTCTGCATAATAAGTGATATGTTTTTTAGATTCCAATTTAGATTAGATAATTTTAAGGATCTGATATCGCTGACTCGAAGCCCTAAACGGACTACAGTCAAAAGTATTGCATAGTCTCGTTTTCCTGTAGGATTACCTCTATCAATTGATTCCAATAGTTTCTTTACATCTTTAGTTTTCCATGAAGACGGAATAAACGAATTGCGTATAATCCTCACCTTCGGAAGTAAACAGCTAATATCCTCTGATATAAAACAATCTTGATACAAGAAGTTCATGTAATTTTTCAACCCAGAAATAACAGTTGCTACGTACCTGGTTTTATTACTTACATAATTTGATAAGAATTTTGTAATTAGGAATGATGTGATGTGTTCAGATGATTGAACATTAGAATACTGAAGAAAATCAAGAAACCGCCTGGTCGGCTTTATAACCGCCTGAAAACCTTGAGGTGCATATTTTCTTTCAATAGAATGCTTATTGAATGCATCATATTCCTGTTTAAACTGATTTGGACATTCGTATGGCTTATCCTTTCCTCTCATTCGGAATGTTATTTTTCCATATTCTGTATAATTCCATAATACCTGCATGCAACGCATGGTAGCACTGATTTTCTTAGGCTGAGTACCATAAAATCCATTAATAGACAGACAATACTTTTCCTTTAGATAATCAATCCCAACTTGTTCACTATAGTAATTAATTCCTTTTTCTTTTGTATACTTAAGTAGAACATTATAATTACAACGATAACTTTTAATAGTTGTATCACTATAACGTTGCCTCTCTAACTCTGCTAAAACAGCAGAAACTGCCTCTTCGATTTTGATTGTTTCATTCATAATAAGCTCCTTTCATAAAACATTGATATACTTATTATGAACAATTATGGTGAGTAAATATCGCAAGAAGCCTTTAGCTAGGTTAATTTATTTAAACACTCACCATAATCAAACACTCTACATAATGCCGCTTATGGGGAGCTCCCCATAAGCGGCATAGCTTTGCAACTCACTTATTGGATGCTGGTATGGTGATATAGCATTTCTATCTCCTTGTGTTGGTAAGAAGGATGAAATAAGTGATAAGAATACTATGGGCTTTATAAAATACAATGTTACATACAAAAAACTTCAAGAGTATTTAGAAAATAGAAAAGTTGATTTATCAAAATATGATGATTATGGCTTTGAAGATATGGGCTGTAGTTTAGGGTATTTATTCAGTAGACCAGGTGGGCTTAAGGAAAATGTACAAAATAAGGTGCCTAATGCATGGGTAAGGCAGGTAGAAGGTCATGAACATGCTTATGATTATTTAAAAGAGTACAGTGGAAGAATAAAAAACAAATTAAATGTACCTTTACTAATTGATGTATTAAATTGTTCAAAAGGCTGTAATTTTGGAACAGGTACTCATAATTTGCATTCAATAGATGATGTGGATTATGAATTTAACAAATTAAAGAAGTATAAATCAATTGATAAGGGGAAAAAGTTAATTAAGAAAAAAATAAATTGGCTTTATGAATACTTTGATAAGAATTTAAAAATTGAAGATTTTAGTAGAGTCTATAATGAAAATTGTAAAGTTACTGATATTATTGAACCAACAGAACAAAGCTATAACAACATTTTTATTGAAATGCATAAAAATGAAGAACTTTCTAGAAAAATAAACTGTTCCGCTTGTGGATACCATACATGTAAAGATATGGCAAAAGAAATTTATAATAAATTAAATCTATTAGATAACTGTATAGATTATAATAGACATGAAATAGAAATTTCTAATAAAGCAATAGAATCAAAAACTCAACAAATTAGTGTTTTAGATGAATTCAACAAACTTACGGAACAAAAATTAGAGGATGTAAAAAAATTAAAGAGACATGTGGAAGAAATCACTAACTCTATAAATGATGTATCTAAAAGCAATGAGGAAAGTGCCTTAGAAGTAGAGAAAATTTTTAATCAAGTTAGTGAAATTTTAAAAAAATCTGATATTTTAAGAGAAAGTGTAAAGTTAATTAAAAATAGTGTAGGTAATTTTACAAAAGCATCACTTGAAATTGTAGGGATTGCAGAGCAAACTAATTTATTATCTTTAAATGCCGCAATTGAAGCTGCTAGGGCTGGTGATTCTGGCAAGGGGTTTGCTGTTGTAGCTGAAGAGGTTAAGAAATTGTCCTTAAAGACTAGCCAAACAGCAAATTCTACTGGAGTAGATCAAAAGGAAATGATAAAAATTGTGCAAGGAATTTCATTGGTTTCTGATGAAATAGACCAAAAAATGAAGAGCGTAAATGAATCTATTATTAATATCACTGCAGCATTACAAGAAGTAACAGTTACTGGGGAAAAAATAGCTGAGGATGCAAATATGTTAGTTGGTTAGTTAGTTCATAACTAAGCCCTCAATAATTCAATGTAAAAAGGTATGTTAAATTGTGGTTACAAATGCATATGGTTTGCCTCCACCATACATAAAGCGACCACTTATTTTGAGAAGTGATAAAGAAAAATAAAAAACTTCATGTATTAGTTCTAGTAAATACATGGCGTCTTTGTTCTCTAATTAAATAGCCGAATACCGTGAATGTGTCTGTAATAATTGTTGTCCTAGTCGCAACAATCTTCTAAAACAACCAACTATAATTAACATTGTAAATTTGAAAATGTCTAAACTCAAACATATGAAGCAATTTACGGTCTGAAAGTAAATAATTTAATATTTATGAAGATGGAGAAGGCAAGTTTACAAAACATTAGTGTTAAAATTGAGCTGAAAGTACTCGACGCTTATTGAAATAGAAAGTTATTACAGAGAATATTGTAATATAAAACAAAAAACAATATAAACACCCTAATTAATCCAATTAAACATAAAACATGCCGAAATAACAATTTTTTTAACAAACGAAAATTATAAAAAAACAAAAAAAACATTTAATAATATTATAAATTAATATAATATTATAAATAAGAAAAATAATTCAAATCTATAGTTAATACATAAAAAAAATAGTTTAATATATGTTTGAAACTTTAAAATTTTAAAATTTTAAAAGGAGTGATTTTATAATGTTTTTTAGAAATATGCCAATACACAAAAAAATAGTTTTGATATTTAACACAATAATATTATTTATGATAATAATAGGTGCAGCTGGAATTTATTCTTCGTATCAATTAAATAAGTCTACAGGTGCGATAATCAATTCAAGCGATATAATAATAGTAATAGTAACAATAATAGGGGTTTTATATTCAATTAGTATAACTCACCTTCTAAAAATAAGTTTTGTTACTCCATTAAACAAAATCAAAGAATTTGCTGAGGAGTTATCTCAGTTTAATTTCTCATCAACTATTAAAGATAGCAGAAAGGATGAGTTTGGACAAACTATTGAATTACTTAATAAAGCTCAAAATAATGTAAGCTCAATGATTAAAGAACTACTTAATACTATACAGGAAATAAGTGCATCCTCTGAAGAACTTTCAGCAACGATGGAGGAATTATCTTCACAAGCTATAACTATAGATGATGCTGTAGATACTATTGCTTCTGGTATGCAGGGGTCCGGTGCTGCATCAGAGGAAATAAGTGCATCCGTTGAGGAAATAGATTCAAGTATCAATGAGCTTTCTACTAAAGCTCTGGAGGGTAGTAATAATGCAAATAGGTCCAAAGAAAGGGCTACAGTAGCTAAAAACAACAGTGAAATAGCCATATATGATACTCGAAGCATATATGCTGAAAAACAAATAAAAATGAAAAAAGTTATTGAAGATGGAAAGGTCGTAGATAGTATAAAAGTTATGGCAGATACTATCGGAAGTATAGCGGGGCAAACAAATTTACTTGCTTTAAATGCTGCAATAGAAGCAGCTCGAGCGGGAGAGCAGGGCAGAGGGTTTGCAGTTGTAGCAGAAGAGGTGAAAAAACTTGCAGAACAATCAGCACAAGCAGTAATTGATATACAAGATACTATTATTAAAGTTAAGCAGGCATTTAAAGGTAGCATTGATACTGGGAACGATATATTACAATATATAAATATACAGGTAAATGAACAATTTGATTGCTATGGAGAAACTGGAAATCAGTATTATAATGATTCAGATTTTGTAAGTAAAATGTCTGAGGAAATTGCTGCAATGTCTGAGGAAATTACAGCCACTGTTGGGCAAGTAAGCCAAGCTGTTCAAGAGATGGCACAGGCATCACAAAAATCAAGTGAAAAATCAGAAATAATAAAAGAAAACATGGATGAAACTACAAAAGCCATAGAACAAGCGGCTTTAACGGCACAAGGACAATCAGAACTTGCTCAAAGATTAAATGAAATGGTACAGAAATTTAAGATTTAATTCTACAATGAAGGTATAAATCAAATAACTACTCTATATTTGCTAAATTAAAAAAATTAGTTGATGGATTATTGAAGGGTCATTTAACAGGACTACCTAATCGGATGTCCTTATAGGAGAAACTTAATCATTCCATACTTTTGTCACGAAGTATGGAAAAATGCTAGCAGTTATGTTTTTAGATTTGGATGATTTTAAAATGATTAATGATACCATGGGAAATGACGTAGGTGACCAATTATTGGTAGAAGTATCTGAAAGATTGGTTAACACTCTGAGAAAATGTGATACCGTTTCTAGAATTGGTGGGGATGAATTCATTATCTTGATTGAAGTTAGTGGACTGATAACTCACTCTCATCCTGGATATGTTGGAAGTCTTGGAGAGTTCAATTTAGATTTAACATATATAATTCACTTCTATAAATGGACAGTGATATAGTTGGTATCGGTTCGCCTCCACCAAGATAAGTAGACAGATTAATTAAAAGAACAGGTTATTGCAGATTTTTAGCAATAATCTGTTCTTTGATTTTTATAAGAAAATATGTGATAATTAAATTAAGAATCACGTTTGTAAAAGCAAAGATACGGGAGTGATAAAGTGGATAAAAAAGTTCAAAAGAGGATAGCATTTGGATATAATCGAGATTTTTCGAATAAAATAGAAATAAATGAATTACAGGCTATGACTGTGAAATTAATATATGAACTATATGCTGATGGATAAAGTATGGGAAGTATTTCAGCTAGGCTTGAATCTTGCAGTATTCCCTCACCTTATAATAACCCTAAATGGGGAAATCAGGCAATATCAAAGATACTTTCTTATGAACGTTATATAGGAGATGAAAATTATCCTAAAATTATAGATGAAGAATTGTTTAATAGAGTTCAAAGAATTAGATTAACAAAAGCTAAATGAGAACAATAAAACGGATAATAAACTTTAATACAATACCACAATTTAAAATATTAAAAGTGGCTGCGTATTGTAGAATTAGTACCTTGCATGAGAACCAGCTATGTAGTTTAGAAAATCAAATATCATATTATGAAAATGAGATAAAGAAAAATAAAAATGAGAAATTTGCTTGCGTATACGCTGATAAAGCTTCTGGAAGAGATATAACCAAGCGAAAAGAGTTTCAAAAAATGATTTTAGATTGTAAAAACGGTAAAATAGATTTAATCCTTACTAAGTCCTTAAGTAGGTTTGGAAGAAATACATTAGATACACTAAAAGTTTTAAAGGAATTAAAGGAGCTAGGAGTAGACGTTTATTCTGAAAATGAGAAGATATATCTATTACAACAAAAATCTGAACTAATGCTAACAATATATGCGGCACTTTATCAAAATGAAAGTGAAGAAAAGAGCTATAATATAAGGTGGGAAATTAAAAGTAGTTTTGAGAATATAGATACAAAATATCAAAACCGCATTTGTTACGGATATTGCTAAATACAAGAGTGATGAGCCTAATGATGTTATTAGAAATTGGCTTAGAACCAGGGATACAATAGAATTTCTTGGATTATGGGAAAAAATGAATAATCCGAATTTTAAACCCGTCGAATTCAAAGGGTTTAGAAATGAGGCAGGTAAAAATTCATTTGTATTGTCACCTCAAAAGTGGATAATTGCAACAGGCGCAATTGGTATTGTTTCAAAATCTGGTAGGTATGGAGGAACCTTTGCTCATAAAGATATTGCTTTTGAGTTTGCTTCATGGGTCTCACCAGAATTTAAGCTCTATATAATAAAAGATTATCAGAGATTAAAGGGTGATGAAAATAGCAAATTATCTCTTGAATGGAACGTTAACCGTGTACTATCAAAATTAAATTATAGAATACACACTGATTCTATTAAAGAAAATTTAATTTCTAATGACCTAACCAATAAGGAGATAGCATTTACTTATGCAAATGAGGCAGACGTGCTTAATGTTGCTTTATTTGGAAAGACAGCAAGGGAATGGAGAAATGGGAATCCGGATGCAAAAGGAAATATAAGAGACTATGCTACAATTGAACAGCTTATAGTGTTGGTAAATCTAGAAAATTTGAATGCAAATTTTATTAAAAAAGGAATGGAACAAAGGCAGCGGTTAATGGAGTTAAATAAAATAGCTAGAACACAACTAAAATCATTACTCAACAATAAAAATATAAAGGCTCTTAAGGGTTTAAATATAAAGCAGATAGGTAGTGACAAGTAAGTTTATAAGAATTGCAAGAGAATATTTAGTATGTGAGGGTGGACATGGATGTTAGTGGAATAGTACAAAGATTAAAGGAATTTGCTAAGTTGGCTGAGGTGAATTATGGTTATGAAATTGAAGAAATCATTAAGCTTAGGGTAGAAGATGGAGAGAGAATAGAAAGTTTGTTAGATTTAATTCTAGATTGTTGTTTTGATAAAGAAGTGCTTATTATTTATAAAAAACTTGTAAAATATTATTATGGTATTAATGAAGTAGCAGCCATTTCTTATATTAATGCTTATTGTGAATTATATGAGTAGAACTATAAGTTTAGAATAAATTTTGTAGGGTGTGCATCTTTTAGCAGAAAACCCATACAATTTAGCGATATTAAAATCCATAACCCATTTAAAAAAGTCGCTAAATTGTATCAAAATCATAGTTATTAGACCTAAGAAAACTCAAATATTGATATAATGGAAAACTCTTGAATTCAGGGGTTTTCGTTGTTTTTTGGAATTTTAGAGTAGGGATTTTTAAGGTTTAGAGATTAAATTTATAGATTTTTATGTTGGACATGCACACTCCTAAAGATTTTAAATTTAGGGGTGTGCATTTTTAGGGTTGGGTGTGCACTTTTTAGCGGAAAGAATATGTAGTATGTAGAATGAAAACATAGGTAGAGTTTATAAAGGTAATAATTTTAAACTACTCACTCATCTATACCATATATTTAATTTTTAACCAATATTCAAAAAATAATTTAAAAATTTTCATTTGTATTTCTAGTTTGCAATTATTCTTTATGAAAAATATAAGATAACATGTATATTTGAAAAGAATAAATTTCATTACTTGAGTTTTGAATTCAATGGTATAATTATGTAAAGTCGTGAATCACATTTGTAAATGTAGTGATGATTATTATGCGGTGACCTTAATACAAGGCAAGAAGGAAATTATGAAAAAACCACTTAATAAGGATACTATTATCAATATTGGGTTTTATGGCGGCTTGGTTATGAAAGGCGTAGATGCGTTTATAGAATTTATTGGCGGAATTATTTTGATTGTTCTGAATTATGAGGGCCTTAACCGCCTTATAAGGTTTATTGCGATTCCAGAACTGACAGAAGATCCAAAGGATATAGCAATGAATTACTTTATTACTATAGGTCAAAACTTTTCAATCAACTCACAACATTCGGTTGCAGTCTATATGATGCTGCATGGTATAACTAAGCTGGCAGTAGTTTGGGTGCTGCTTACGAAAAAATTGTGGGCATATCCACTTGCTATGTTTGTGTTCGTATTGTTCATTACATATGAAATGTATAGTTATATGCATAGCCGATCAGTGCTTATGCTGATGATGGTCATAATAGATATAGCAATATTTGTTATGATAATTTTAGAATACAAACACTTAAAAGTGTCAAAAATTTAGTAAGAGGTGTGATTATGAAAATAAAGAAAATTATCAACGTAACAATAATTATCTTATGTCTATGCCTTGTTACTGGGGTGGGTGTATTTATTTACGATGCCCAAAGTAGCTACAATATTAGCAGAGATTTTGTCAGCGTTCCACTTAAGTTTAACCCCGATGATTCCAATTCAACTTATCAAACCCCGAATGCACAGGTAACTGTTTACGGAGGTTTTGTGAAGGGCCTTCAAAAGGGAAAAGATGGTACGCAAAGCCTTGTGATCAGGGCACTATCACCCTTGCCTAAAGTAACAGTAAAGGGTGATAGTGATGCAACTATTTCATTATTCATTGAAAATATAAACCCGGATTTTTACTCAAAGAGCATTGTAGGCAGCAACCTGTCAATGACGAAAGTGGAAGTCAATACATTAAAGTTAAGTATTGTGGTAAGCTCTGGGAAAACTATAAAAATTGAACCGTTACAATCAGACAGCACAGGTAAATATCAATACATAATTCTCGGAGATAATCGGGATGGATATGATACATTTGATAATATTATTCAGCAGGTAAATGGGAAAAATCCAGTATTTGTCATAGATAACGGTGATCTTGTATTCAGTGGAAAACCGAATCAATATAGATTGTTTAACCAAATGTTGTCAAAAATTTCCACTACTGTCTGTACCACTCTCGGCAATCACGATATTCGTGGCAATGGGCGTGACACTTATACCATGCTGTATGGCCCAGCATATTATTCATTTGATATAGAAGACAGTCATTTTGTATTTATGGATTCGTCTCCCGGATGGTCTGAAAAGCAGGCTATTTCAAACCAACAATATACATGGCTAGAAAAGGATTTAAAAAAGTCGCAGGGTAAACGTATTTTTGTAGTTACACATATTCCGCCACATGATCCAAGAAGCGGTGTAACCCCCAATGAAATTCCGAATTATGTAAACGAAGTTAAAAGTGGAGATAACTGGGCAGAACAGAAGTTAAATAATTATAATGAAACTAAGGATATGGAACATGGCTTCCAAGACTCACAGGAAGCGGAAAAGTTTGAAAATCTTATGAGTACCTACCATGTAGACACAGTTTACTTATCACATATTCATAGCTATTTGGAATATACAAATGATGGAGTACGGTATCTGATTTCAGGTGGTGCAGGTGCAGAACTTTTAACTAAAAACAGCTATTATCATTATATGATAGCAAAAATTGGAGATATAAAATCAGTTACAATGGTAGAATTGCCTTCACCTGCAAACAACTATCTTACAAGATATGCGGCAACTGCACAACTTTTTGGCAGTGCAATGTATGAAGAAAATCCGGTCGCGGTTGTGTTTGTAATTGTAGGATTTGCGTTGTTTATTCTTTTATTGATTATCAAGATTTATTTACGGAAAAAGCAGCCCCTTGATAATGTGTGGAAATGGTTAAGTGATATTGGTAAATATGCTGTGAAGCGATTCAAAGAATTATTTAGGAACAGCGACAAAAATTAAATATATATGGTTTGTGTTGATAATGCAAATTTGCTTAGATATTGAGTGTGAAGTATAAAAAGATCAAGCCTTTATAAATTTAAAGAAAAGACTTTGTTTATGAATAGCGATGAACTAAAGCGTTTCAAGAAAAAATAAGAAGGATTAATTTTTTATCTTATGAGTTTTTGGGAAATATTCCAGTATGGTTTTTTAAAGAATAAGAGGCTATTGAAATTTGAATCGAGACAAAAACATATCACATTTGATGGAAATCATTTTTATATTGATTTAGTGTTTTACAACTATATTCTAAAGTGTTTTGTGTTGATAGATTTGAAAATAGGTAAATTAATGCATCAAGACTTAGGACAAATGCAAATGTATGTAAACTACTATACAAGAGATTTAATGAATGAAGGTGATAATCCGCCAATAGGAATTGTTCTTTGTGCTGATAAATCTGATTCTGTAGTAAAATATACTTTGCCAGAAGGAAATACGCAGATATTTGCTTCAAAATATAAACTGTATCTACCATCAGAAGATGAATTAAATCAGTAAATTGAAAAAGAACGTAGAGTTATTGAAATTGAGAAAGTACTAAATGATGATAAATGAGTAGAATAATCTAGATTAAAAGAAAAAATAAGGAAGAAAACACGAAGTTTTCTCTTCATTGTTTTGACTAACCAAAAGAATTGATAACTTTAACTAATATTTAAAGAGACTTATAAATTAAATAGATAAATCTTAATAATTATCTATAGTATTATGTAATTCTAGTGTTTTGTGATTTATCAGGTGATCTATATTATTTTTTTAAAAAAAATATTAAGAAAAAAAGTATTAAGAAAACAATAAAATAAGTATGGAGCAATAAGGAGCTTAAAAATTTGGCTTCTTTTTTATTTTGTAATGAAGTAAAACAAAGCTGACACCATATGGAAAACGGTGTCAGCTTACGTGAATTCAAGATATTCTATGATAGGAGTTTGTTTTTAGTGTCCATTAACCCAGGGCCAGTTCAATTGTTCGGGGTTATTATGTTTTTTGTACTTCTAGTAATATTTTCAATAATTCTAAAATTTTGTAATTATTTTTAAATATTATTTTGTAATTGTTTACAACGGAGAAGAAATGTGATAATATAATATTATAGAACGTAATAACGAACGACGTTCGCAAATACGAATGAATGAAAGGGGAATTATAAATGGGAAGCGAAACTATCATTAAAAGCATAGAATTATTTAAAGTGCCACCAAGGTGGCTATTACTTAAAATGACTACTGAATCTGGGATAGTAGGTTGGGGAGAACCAGTAATAGAAGGTCGTGCTGACACTGTTGCAGCAGCTGTAAGGGAATTGAGTGAATATGTCATTGGAAAAGACGCACGAAATATTGAAGATATGTTTTCAGTTCTTTACCGCGCAGGATTCTATAGAGGTGGACCAATTCTTATGAGTGCTATATCAGGAATTGAACAGGCAATGTGGGACATAAAAGGAAAGTACTTGAATGTACCTGTATATGATCTTTTAGGCGGTTATTGCCGAGACAAAATGAAAGTATATTGTTGGATTGGAGGCGATAAACCTGGTGATGTTCAAAAGGCAGCAGTAGAAAAATACGAACAGGGTTATCGTGCAATCAAGATGAATGGTGTTCCTGGCGTTGGATGGCTTGAAAATTATAAGCAGGTAGAAGAGACAGTCAATCGGGTTGCATCCATTAGGGATAAATTAGGATATGATATGGATATTGCGCTAGATTTTCATGGTAGGGTTCACAAACCTTTGGCATTTCAATTAATGAAAGAATTGGAACCATATAAATTGATGTTTGTGGAAGAACCAGTATTATGTGAAAATGAAGAAATATTCCCACAATTAAGAGGACAGTTTTCAACGCCTATTGCTACGGGTGAAAGAAATTATACCAGATGGGGATTTAAAAATCTTATTACACAGGGCGGCGTAGATATCATCCAACCGGATCCTTGTCACTGTGGAGGAATCCTTGAAACAAAAAAAATTGCTGCAATGGCTGAAGCCTATGATATAGCATTAGCGCCACATTGTCCTTTAGGACCGATTGCACTTGCTGTAAGCCTACAAATTGATTTTTGTACTTATAATGCAGTTATTCAGGAACAGAGCTTAGGTATTCATTATAATAAGACGGCTGACATGTTAGATTATCTGGTAGACCGTTCAGTATTTGAATATAAAGACGGATTTGTAAATCGTCCTCTAAAACCTGGACTTGGTATCGAAATTAATGAAGAAAAAGTTAAAGAGGCTAGCATGGTTGGACATAATTGGAAAAACCCAGTATGGCGAAATGTTGATGGTACAGTGCTTGAGTGGTAAAACATAATTATTAATAAATATTCGAATTTGGAGGAAAATTAAGATGACCAATAATCGCACGACTCACAGAACTTTCGAAATACTTGAATTTATTGCTTCGAACAATAAGGCATGTACCTTAGCAATAATCAGTAAAGCGTTGGAAATACCAAAGACAAGCACGTATGACATCATTAGTACTTTATGCAAGGATGGGTATCTGCAAATAGAGAATAAGGAATTAAGCAGTTATGTACTAGGCGTTAAAATGTTTCAATTAGGATACAGCTATTTAAACAACATGAGTGTTTATCAATTATGCCAACCTTATTTGATTGATCTTGCCAATAAGTTAAATAAAACAATTCTTGTGGCATCTTTGGTTGGGGATAAAATAATTTATTTTAATAAACGGGAGCCAAGTCAGCGTTTTGTTGGCATTGCAACTGAAGGAGCAACGCAGCCGGCATATTCGACAGGGTTGGGGAAAGCAATTCTTGCGGCGCTTACAAACAAAAGAGTTCTCGAAATCATGGGTGAAGGACCATATGTCAAGAAAACGAAACAGACAGTTGATAATTATGAAAGTTTAATAAAAGAATTGGATAGCATACGAGAAAGAGATTACTGTATTGATAACTGTGAAAATGAGGATGGAATCTATTGCATTGCATTACCAATCCTTAATCATCTTAACGAACCAGTAGCTGGAATAAGTGCAACAGGTATGAAATCTCAATACGATAAGGAAACAAGATTATTAGCTGCATGTGAAATTAAAAAAATAGCACTAGATATTTCTCATAAGCTTGGGTTTGAAGGAAATAACTTGTTTAACCTGGAAAAGTGATAAGTAATGAGAAAAATTATAAGGAAGGAGATAAATATGCTTAATAAAGCTTATGAATATTTATTAAAAGTAATCCAAATAGTATGTTGGATCATATTTACAGTTTTGATATCAGTCGGGTTCTTTAATGTGTTATCACGATTTATATTTCATTTAGGGCTTAGCTGGAGTGATGAATTATCAAGATTTCTATTTATATGGATAACTTTTCTAGGATCTATATTAGTTAATGATACTTATGGTCATATGAATTTGGATGCGTTGGTAACTCATCTAAGTCCGAGAAAAGCAAATGTTGTTCAAATTTTGGCAACAACGATTGTATTGTTGATTATGATTATTTTAACAGCAGGTAGTGTGGATGTAGTTAAAATGAATTGGGATTGGTCATCGTCGGCGTTGAGAATTCCATATGGATTTGTATATTCGGTTATACCGTTTAGCTTTGCTATTATGGGTATTCAGTCTGTGGTCAGATTAATAAAGATAATCAAGAATTTTTCGAAAGGAGGAGAAGTTGCGATATGACAATGCTAATAATATTTTTAGCCACATTATTTAGCTTAGTTATTTTTAATGTTCCAATTGCTTTTGCCTTATCAGGATGTGCAATCATAATGATGTTACTAGGCAATGTCATGGATTTTGCTCCTTCAATTATCGCATCTAAATTATTGCAGGGTGTTGATAGCTATGTTTTGTTAGCCATACCATTTTTCATTGCATCCGGTGAAATCATGAACCGAGGTGGTATTTCCAGTAAGTTAGTAAACTTTTTGCAATCTATGTTCAAACACATTCGTGGTGGAATAGGATATTGCGCTGTCATTGCTTCGATGGTATTTGCTGGCGTATCTGGTTCAGCTGTAGCTGATACGACAGCCGTAGGTTCGGTTGTATTGCCGGTTATGAAAGAAAGTGGCTATGATGGAGCTGAAAGTGCGGCATTAATTTGTTCTTCAGGTTGCATTGGTCCTATTATTCCACCAAGTGTTCAGATGATCATTTATGGAGTTGTCACAGGAGTTTCTGTTTCTAGTTTATTTATGGGTGGGGTCATTCCTGGAATCTTAATTGGTGTTTCAATCATGGTTATTTGGTACTTTCGTTCAAAGAAATTAAATTTTGCAAAAGAAAAACGAGCAACTTTAAAAGAGATACTTGTGACAGGAAAAGATGCTATATGGGCAATTGTATTACCTGTCGTTATTATGGGAAGTATCATCATAGGGGTTGCAACGCCGACAGAAGCTTCCATACTTGCGGTAGTCTATTCGTTATTTGTAGGTATGTTTATTTACAAAAAGATTACAGTAAAAGATTTACCAGAAATATTTGTAAATAGTATCAAAGGGAGTGCACAGATTATGTTAGTCGTCGGTTCGGCAACGATTGCGGCATACTTCATTACTATTGCACATATTCCCGAATTATTAACGACTGCTCTTGTTTCTGTTACAAGTAATGTTTATATAATAATGATTTTGCTGAACATACTATTTCTACTTGTTGGTTGTGTCATGGATAACGGACCAGCAATTTTAATATTAGCACCTATATTGCTGCCAGTCGTTGATAAGTTCGGTTTAAGTCCTGTACAATTCGGGGTTGTTATGATTGTTAATCTATGCATCGGATTATTAACACCTCCAGTTGGTAATGTTTTATATGTAGGTATGGGGATGGCTGATGTATCCATGGGTAAATTGACTAAAGCACTATTTCCTTATATGTGCGCCATGGTTGTCGTACTGTTAATGATATCATTTATACCACAGCTTGTTACATTTTTACCTGATCTACTTGGAATAAAATAAGTAAATTAAATTTAAGGGGGATATATAAAATGAAAAAAAATAATAAATTTATGTCTTTATGTGTTACAGCAGTTTTAATCTCTTCTATGTTAACTGGTTGCTTAAAGTCAGGGACTTCAGAAACACCGGGAAGTGATACAACTTCTCCGACGGAGACAAGTAAGACAAAAGTAAATAGTGATGCCAAAGTTATTAAGATTTCCAATGGAGGTGGTGCAACACTACCGGCTGTAATTGCGCAACAGGAAAAATTCAAACAATTAATTGAAGAAGGTACTGAAGGTCGTTATTCTGTAGAAGTGTATCATGATGGACAATTAGGTGATGATACGAAAGCTGTAGAAGCTGTTCGTGCAGGAACCATTGAAATGACTGCACCATCAACAGCTCCAGTAGTTGGTTTAGTTAAGGAATTAGCAATATTTGATTTGCCTTTTCTTTTCTCTAGTTATGAAGAAGCTGATTATGTTATGGATGGAGAATTAGGTAAAAAACTAGCAGAAAAGGTTGATGAAGTCGATGGATTAAAATTATTAGCTTGGTGGGAACTTGGATTCCGAGATCTCTCTACAACAAAGAGTCAGGTTACAACACCTAAGGAACTTTCCGGGTTAAAGATAAGAACCATGGATAACAAATATCATCTTCAAGCTTGGAAACTTATGGGGTCTAATCCTGTTGCTATTTCAGGATCAGAGATATTTACATCTTTACAGCAGGGTGTAATTGATGGCCAGGAAAATCCAATCACAAATATTTTTTCACAGCAAATTCATACTGTTTCTCCATATATAACTCAAACCGAACATATTTATTCGCCAATAATGCTTTTAATTAGCGAGAAAGTATGGGATACCATTTCATCTGAAGATCAGAAAATATTCTTAAGTGCGGGAAAAGAAAGTTCTATATTCGAAAGAGAATTACAACGTTCTAAAGAAAAAGAATGCATTACAGAGATTAAAAAAAATGATGGTTTTGTTGTAGCACTTACTGATGAACAAAAAAAAGTATTTAAAGATTTAGCTGCTCCTACATGGGATACTATTAGTAATGACGTAGGAACAGAGTGGATTGAATTAGTTAAACAAGAAGCTGCAGCATATAAATCTTCAAAAAAATAAATGCATTCGAGGAGTGACAGGTTGTGAACAAGACGAAGTATTCTTTTACCATTGATGGTGGAACAACTAATACCAGAGTGAGTTTATGGAACTCGGAATTGAAAGAAATTGATTCTGAGGCAGAACACATTGGAATTAAAGATGTAGCTGTTGAAGGTTCAAATAAGAGACTTCAACAGACAATAAAAAACATTTTAGACACTCTGATACTACGAAATCACATGACGTACTATGATATAAATTGTATACTTGCTGCCGGTATGATTACATCTAATCTAGGGATATATGAACTTGATCATCTTGTGGCACCTGTTTCAATAGAAGATTTGGTATCTGGAATCAAAAGTGTTAAATTAGATGACATATGCCCTATACCGATCAGCTTCATACCTGGAATTAAGAACATGAGCACGGATCAGATTAAAGAAGATAACTTTGACAGAATGGATATTATGCGTGGTGAGGAAGTTGAAGTTGTTTCTATATTAAATCAGATTGATAATGTGGAAATGAACAGCATTATTGTCCTACCGGGATCACATACTAAATTTGTGGCTGTAGGTGAGAATAGGAATATCCTTGGTTGTGTAACATCTTTAACAGGTGAATTGTTGTCGCTGCTACAGACTCAAAGTATTCTAACTGATGCAACAGGTAAAGATTTTTTAAGATCCGATGAGTATGATAGCAGTATGTGCCTTATGGGGTATGAAAAAGCAAAAGAGTTAGGAACAGGAAGGGCTGCTTTCTTAACAAGGATAATTAAGTTATTTTTGAAAAAAACAGATAGTCAACGTTCAAGTTATTTATTGGGCGTTGTTTTACAAAATGATGTCAAATCGTTGGAATATTCTTTGAAATTATTCAATAATGATAGTGATTATCAGATTATCATAGCAGGAAAGGATCCATTCAGAACAGCATTGTATGATATCTTCATGTCAGAAGAAAAGTTCAAAAACATCTTATATTTTGATGCAGAAGGTATCAATCTTTCAGCAAATGGATGCTTGCTTTTAGCAAAAGTGAAAGGATTACTATAATTCATAAGTGGTGTGATTATTGAGAAAGCATTAATTTATATGCGACCTCAACATGTTGAAGTCAATGAAGTGGAAGAACCTATTCTAAGAGAAGGTTATGGAAAATTAAATTGTTCTAAGGTATTTGATTTAATCGCAGATCCTGAAAGTAGTACTGTCAAGGTTATCGTTGATTGCCAATAAAAAATGAATGGAGTGTAATAATGCAAACTAAGTTGTTGGATTTTATATTAGAAAATAAGATTGTTGCCATAATTCGTGGAATTGAAAGTGATAAAATTTTGGATGTCGCACAGGCACTTTATAATGGTGGCATAAAATGTATGGAAATTACTTTCGACCAGACAAGCAATGAAAACAGTATAAAATGTCTTCAGAATATTGCTAAAATAAAAGAAAAATATGGAGATAAAGTACTCGTTGGTGCAGGAACTGTCATGAGTGTTGAACAGGTTCATGAGGCAATTGATTTTGGAGCACAGATTATTATTTCTCCCAATATTAATCTGGATGTGATTCGTGAAACTAAAAAAATGAATGCAATTTCCATGCCTGGTGCCATGACGCCATCAGAAGCAGCATCTGCATATGAAGCAGGGGCAGATGTGATTAAACTTTTTCCAATGGGTAATTTAGGGATACCATATTTTAAAGCAATTCATGCTCCGCTAAGCCATATTAAGTTTGCAGCTGTTGGCGGAGTTAACGTAGATAATATCAGAGATTTCTTGGATGCTGGAATTTGTTGCTTTGGAATTGGAGGGAATCTTGTAAACGAAAAATATGTTCAAGAGGATATTGAAACCATTTCGAACTTAGCTAAACTATATGTAGAACGTATTAAATGATGAATTTAACATTTTTATATAAAGGAAAGGTGTGAGATTAAAAATGGATCCTATATGATAGACACTAAAAAAAGTCTATTCATATAGGATCATTTTTTGTACAATTAAATTAGAAAGAGTGTGAACTGTATGATTAAAAAATTATTTGCTATTGAGGAAATTTCATATCTCTCAAAAAACAGATATGTTAAAAGATTTAGTGAGAAATAGATCACATATACAGATGAATTTAAATCCTTATTTATAGCTGAATATAGGATGGGAAAATTACCGATTCAGATTTTTTAAGATGCTGGATTTAATGTAGATGTACTTGGGAATACTAGGATTTGGTGTGCTAGTAAATGGTGGAGCTATACTTATAAAGAGTCTGGTGAATTAGGACTTAGAGATAGTAGGAAATTGAGTATTGGAAAGCATATCGATTAAAACTTTTGCGCAATCAATGTCGATAATCAAAGGGCAACGATTAATGTATTAACTATACTAAGAAAATAGATAGTAATTATAGTACACATAGAAGCAGAAAACACAAGTTTTGTACGTTGTTTAATAAATAACTATACCTTGTATTTAAAGTACGCAAAGTATTACAGATGAAATTATGGAAAAAATAAAACAAGTATGAAATAAGGAGATTAATTACCTATTACCTAAAATTCTCTAGTAAATCGTCTCTAGAAATTGTGGCTACAATTGTGTACGGTTCGCCTCCACCAAATGTAAACACAACAACTTTATCAACATAATCAGAAATTGTTTTTTTGATTATGTTGATAAAGTTTCTTGTAAGGTTGTTATTTAATGAACTATTTTGTTTTTTTAGTTCCTCAGTCAAAACTTTAATAGCGGAATTACATAATATGTTATTCAACAATTGTTCAACTACGAACTCTTCAATATATTCTCGACGAACCTCTTTGTTTTTACACATCTTTTGATTATCTTTACAACGACAGCGATAAGTCACATATTTAGCTTTATTTCTTCTGCAATACTTTACATTTCCAACCAATTATATTAGGTATTCCTCTTGGAACTTTTGTAATTTCACTATCATCCTTTACCACGTTAATCACCTTGAGTTTTTTAACAAAAACTGCGATAGATTTTATGAAATTATTTTTATTTTCATTGATTTGTGATATAGTAGTCATATGAATAAGTTATCCGTATTTTAACATTTATTATATTTTTTTGTTGCTTGAATATCATTTTCAAGAGGAATTTTCTACTTATTAATGATTTAAAACGTTGATATATAAAAGGCTTATCTATGTTTTAAATGTACGAAGGTTTAGTTATATTTAGAATCAGAGAATAAAGAAGCCAAAAGGGGAGTGGTAAAGATATGACAACTAATTTATACAATCCTAATGATAAAGTAAGACTTCGGACAAGACAGCATAAGAATGTTCTTGATGAATTGGATAAGTATGGTGTTTATAGAGTTAAGAAGGAGTATATTTTAGAAAAGATGGATACCATATCAGATTATTACTTAAATCTATATGAATGGTATGGAAGAAATGCAGCTAAAATAGTACCTAGACCAGAAGGTGTAATATATCCTATTTGGCTTTCCACATCTGCAGAGATGATGCTACAGCCTATAGAGGATACTATTATTCTTGTTATAGAAGTAGATAGAAAAGATGTTATCTATACTGATGTGAACAAATGGGGTT
>NZ_JAENWM010000074.1 GCF_016650035.1 Clostridium sp. | reverse complement strand
ATAATATTTGACAGCATCTTCTTTAAATTGTTTATCGTGTTGTTTTCTCATGATTAAGTCCCTCCATCTATTATCTTTATTGTAATACTTATCAGGAACTTTCTCAATTTCTATTGTACTATTTCTATTCTAGCACCACCTCTTCTTTACCTGTGAGTACAATGTACTGTTTGGCTCTGGTCATAGCAACATATAGTATTCTTATTTCTTCATAGATTTCTCCTATTAATTTTTCATTTAGAGCATCCATAAATTCACTGTTTTCTTCTCCACTCATGTTATATCTTGAAAGTATTTTTCCTTTATAATGTATAAATCCTACCTTCTTATTTTGATTTTTACTTAAACTTATAACATTTCTTTCAATACTAGGCACAATAATTGACTCAAATTCAAGTCCTTTTGAAGCGTGTATTGTCATTATCTTTACTGCCTCGGAATCTTCTGTATCAAGTGCTGCCTCCGCTTCATTATTACTATTATCATTAAGATACTCAATGTATTCTATAAATTCCCCGCTACTAAAAAATTCTTCATTATCGTACTGCTCGGCAAGTCTCAATAGCTTTTCTACATTTCGCAGCATCTGTGCTCCATTGTTCTTTGAAAGGTATATTTCTTTAATTCCGCGGCCTTCTATTATACTCTCTAATATCCTTACGACACTCATTTTTTTTGCTGTAGCTTCCAACTCTTTTAGGTATTCATAGGACTTAAGAAGACTGCTCCTTTGATAATCATCTAAAAGCTCCTGTGCTGTGCTCACCATAGCATCAACATAAGATATATCTCCTATTTCTAGCTCCTTTTGTCTTACTTTTAAAAGAACATCGTCTGGAAGCTGAAACAGTGGACTTTTAAGTACTGATAAAAGCTCAATTAACTGCTGATCTGTCTGTTTTTCATTAAATCCATTAACAGCCAGCTTATATAAATCTAATATGTTCTTTGTTTCGCTCTTTTCATAGAACCCAGTTCCGCCAATTATACAGTAAGGTATTTTATATTTACACAGCTGCTCTTCAATATCTGGAACTATGCCTCGACTACGTACCAGTATACATATATCTTTAAAGTTTAGTCCCTTATCTTTCAAAAGCTTTATTGATTTTATTACTGCTTCCGGCCCTTTAGAGGTCTTTTCCATAACCCCTCCAAAACTCTCTTTTATTCTTTCTAGAACTGCCACAAATTCTTCAATTTCTCTTTTTTCCTTTATTATTGCCTTTGCTTCTTTTATTACGTCAGTACCTTCTGATTTTTCATCACTATAGGTAATTATACTTATTCTCTTTTGTATTTTGTTTTTATTTCCTATTACCTTTTCTGTTTCATTCTTATTCTGATTTTCACCCTCGTCTTTATGCTTAAGCGTTTGATAATCTTCTATAAGGTGCCTAAATATTTCATTTATACCCTTTATAATCTCAGGCTCACTTCTATAGCATATGTTAAGAGACTTCAGTCCACTTTCCCCCATATCCACAGATACCCTTTTAAATATAGTAGAATCTGTTCCCCTGAAACCATAAATAGCCTGCTTAAAATCCCCAACTACAAAGAGTTTCCTCGGAATTAATTTTCCACTATCATCTGCTGTAAGCTTGTATAATATTTTTCTTTGAAGTTCATTAGTATCCTGAAATTCGTCTACTAAAAAATTCTTGTATCTATCCTTATAATTATTACACATAAGCTTATTCTCTAGTATTTCAAGTGCTTTTTTCTGAAGGTCTCCAAAATCCAACACATCTTTTGAGAGCTTATATTCATAATAGCCCTCATCTAATTCTTTAACTATTTTTAAAATAAAACTAGTTAACTTATCCACTTTTGCTTTTTCTAAAATTTCAGAAGTACTCTCACTAGTTTCAGATATATCTTCTCTAAGCTTTAGTATGTCACTGCATAATTGTTCTCCTAAATCATCATTTTCATATAAATTGTAAAGGTGATTAACTTCTATAGTATAATTTTCATCCGAAAATAAGGTGCCAATTATTTCAGAAAGTTTTTCCTTTAAAAATACAGTCTTTTGAATTTGATTTATTATACCAAAATTAAAATCAATACCCAGAAACGCAGCATTTTCTCTAACAATTGTTGAACAAAAGCTATGGATAGTATTAATATTAGCTCTGTTTAAATTATCTAACTGTTGCTGCCATAATGCCCTAGTTTGCTTACCTTCTATTGCAATCTTATCCAGTATTCCGGTTCTAATTCTACTTTTCATCTCTAGTGCAGCTTTCTCAGTAAAGGTTATAGCTACAATTTCATCTATGGAAGTACCACTATCCAGTAATGTTAAAAACCTGCTAGTTAAAACTCTTGTTTTGCCAGAGCCTGCTCCTGCAGAAAGGGATATGTTTTTATCAACATCCACAGCGGCGCTTTGCTCTTTGTTTAGTCCAAAGAATTTGGCAAAGCTAAACTTCTCTTTAATGTGCATCTGAATCGCCTCCCCTACAAGCTGTATTTTCTAATAGTATCTTATTCTTGTTATATCTGCATACATCTTTAAAAGAGCAACTGTATCCACCAAAACTTTTTCCATCAAAAGAATCACAATTAGATTTGTAGTTGAATTTACCTGCTTTTATATCCTTAGCTGCATCTATTACTAGATCTCTCACATACCTTGTGAGTATATTAAACATATCTTTATTTACATCAAAGTGTTTTCTTCCAAAATCAGTAGAGGCTTTGTACTCAGTTCTATACAAGCCTTCTTTAATTAAGCCAGTCTTATTCTGCTTTTCTACACTTAAATAAATAAGACCCATACAATCTAATTCTCTACTTTTTAGCAATTTACTAAATTTATTTTTTAGTAAGTATTCCACCATATAATAGTAGATTACAATTTGGCAGTCTTCTCTACCTAGTATTGATGCAATATCTGATACTTTGCGCTTCTTGTAATCATATACCATATATTTACCTGTAGGTTTAAACTGATTGTCCACATATTCAAATTCTAAATCAACCCTATCCACCACGCAGGATATAGGTACTCCAAAGACCTCTTGTTCTTTAATTTTTTCTTCTATTAAAAATGGAACAAGAATATTTTTAGTATCCTTTAAATACTTTTTCATTCTTTTAACATCTAGCTCTAGAAAGTTATTCAAGGTATTTCTATACCCTTCCATGATATTTTCTCTCTGCTCTTCATTTATATCTAGTATTCTAAGATTTTGGCTTTCATTATCAAATATCTTATTAAACTTATCCTCATTAAATATTAGATCTATTTTCCCATTATCAATTAAATAAAGTTCTTCTATTGTAGTATTTTCATAATATCTTTTCAAGACTTCATGATAAAAGGTTCCTATTTCAAGAGGATTAAACTCATCCTCTTCCACTTTTATATCCCTAACTCCAAAAATTTGTTGCATATAATACTGATAAGGACATCTAAAATATGTTCCTACCGCTGATGGCTTAAAATACCCCCCCTTTTCCTCTGCGTAATCACTGCCAATCCAGCCTTCGTAATTATTATAGCCTTCTTCCGCTTCTCTATGATATTCAACAAAACACGTTGTAAAATAGTCCTTTATATTTCCTTCAAATTCCTGAGCCAAGGATATTTTCTTTTCTATATCCATTTCAGTAAAGCCTTTATAATATTTTTCAAATATATCCTTTAGGACCACTGTTTTTAATTCTAATTCGCTCATAACCTGATTTGAATTTATGTTGAATCTATCTCTCATGGTTAAAGATTTTTCTTCTTTCAGTCCCGTTAAAAATTTAATTTCATCCACAAAGGAAGACGAAATGGCAAAACCACCCTCTTCACTTGCCCCTCTATAAGAAAGTATTATGCTCTCTTTTGCAGCTGCTAAGGTGAGATTGAATCTTATCTTCTCCCTGGCAAGTTCATATTTGTAATTTCTATAATTAATGCCTTGTGTGTATAGTTTGTTCACTTCCATATCAGTGAATAAACCAGCATTTCGAGTTACCCCTGGTACTTCTCCTTCATTTAAACCAAGTATATATACATGTTTGTAAAATACTCCCTTAGCAAGATCAGTATTTAAAATTTTAACACCATCTCTATTCATATTTTCAATGGTTATTGTTGAATTTAATGCACAATCCTTTAAATAATCTACAAATATACTACTCTCCATCTGATTTTCAAGCATATGACAGATTTCAAAATTATTTCTTAGATTCTTAAGAAGTCTTTTTAAGCCTTCATAGCCTTTTAGTAAAACCTTATCTTCAAAAGACAAATCACTACTCAGACCATTTAAAAATACTGGTTTAATTATTTCATGATATCCTAAAAGCTTTTCCTCTAATATATTAAGCCAGCTAGACGCTGATTTCATACTTTCCTCTTCATTTTCTTCAAAACTCACAATGATTTTTCTAACCTCTAATGAATCCGTAAGAGGAATTTTATAAATCATCTCAACTGGAATTTTAAACTCCTTAAATATTTTTATAATAATTGAGGAATAAAGAGTGCTTTTATTCACGAACACAGCAACTTCTGAGGCCTCATAGCCACTCATTAAGGATCTTTTAATTTCTCTAGCAGTTTCTCTAACCTCTGATTCAATGCAGGGATACTTATTAATTTTTATACATCTAAATTCTTCGCAAGGATTTTGGTTTGGATTTTTTTCTAAATTCAGCTTTTCCCCTGAGTACAGCATTCTTGATAGCAGTTTTATTTTTTCATCACTTTCATACTCTTCCTCTAAATTATCTACTATATGAAAGTCCATAGTCTGAAGCTTCTTAACTATTTCGTCCCTTATAAAGGGCTCAATAAGATTATTTTTAAAGGAGCTGTTTACGTATATATCTATATCTTTGCTCTTCGATATTTCATTTATAAGCTCCATGTTTACCACATCTATATTAATAAACCCATCGATTATAATTGCATCAAATTCATCAAACACCTTACTCATTTTCACAAATTGGGCAGCCTTTAATGATATATCATTTATATCATAGACATTATTATCACTTAGACTTTTATTGTAAGCCTTATAAATGATAGAAATATCCTCTAGTTTGCTCTTTAAAATTTCATTTTCTTCACTATTTATTATGTTTAGAAGATCCTCTGACCTTACAGTTTGTCTCTTTAGAGCCTTTATGAAGGACCTTATTTCTTCAATGAAGCCTTTCTTAGTGCATATTTTCTTGTAATATGTAAGATTTTCTATGGATTTTTCACAAATGTTCGTTATTAAAATCTGTTCAAACTCTTCATATATAATTTTTTCTTTGCTTATGTAAGGCTCTATGATAAGTTCTTCAAGTTCATCAAAGGTAATAATATATGAATTTATGATACCTTGATTTTTTTCTATAAGTGCATATCTAACGTCTGTTATAGCTTCTCTTGAAGGTAGTATATAAATAAAGTTTTTACCAGCTTTTTGAAGTTCTGAACAGTATTCTATCAGTTTTTCTCTTCTTTTGGTAAATAGTTTTTCGAAATAGATGATTTTATTCATGGGGCACATCTCCTATGGGTGGATAGACTTTTATTGGGATATTTTACTTTATTGTATCATAAAAGTGCCACCCACGTGGCAAGTGGCATGTTGCTAAAAAAATAATGGCTATGAACTGTCTTTCTATACTTCATATTAATAAATCCTATTATTAAAAGGATGGATTAAAAACAAGACTAATAATAATGAGATGGAGGTTGAATCAATGGTTTCTAATACATCAAAGATCTTTGATGTATTAGAAACCATTAAGGATATAAAAAAATTGTAAGGAAACTCGTTCCAAAGCAACTATTTATTAAAGACGTCTTACCAGCATTAAATCCGCCAACTACGGGTATTAAAACTTTGAATTTTTGCACTTCATCTTTCACTTCTAATAAATTTTCATAAATAGTTTTAGATATGTTATGTTTTAAAATCAACTCTTCAATTTTTTCTATATTTTGTATATATTCTTCTCTGTTCCTCATAATTTATCTCCTCTATTTCGATTATTAATTTATCTATACACGCAACAATAATATTTTTGAATTACTACTTTCTATCTCATATTCTTATTCTAAGAATAATACTTGATTTAAGTTACCTTCAACTGCATTCCTAAATTGTTCAACTAATTTAGGAATCTCAGTTTCCACTTCTATATATCTTTTATTTAGAGCCTTTCTTAAATCATCCTTTACTGTTTTTTTTGCTATAAAGGGTACAACCAAACCATATATTGGCATAAGAGCAAATACAGCTATTGCCGCATAATATCCGAATTTAAATGCAGAACCGTACTTAAAATCAACGCATTTACTTTTAAACTCAGCATTCTTCATTTTTGAATTTGAAAAAAATAAGGATTCTGCAAACAAACTATTATTTACATTAACTAATGTAATATAATATTGAATTGTCTCATTAATTGTTTTTTCTATTTGGTTATCTATAGAATAAAATTTATTTTCTAATCTGGAATTTATTTTATTAACAACCTTAGGTGCTATAGACGGTCCTTTAAAAAATTTCACTTCTTTCTCTATTATCATTTCACTATCTAATTTCCAATTCAACAGTTCCTTTCTCATGTATTCTGCAAAGTTTAAAGGCAATTTAATTTTTATATCATTCCATAAATTATACCTTAGCTTTAACAAAACCTCTTCTCTTCCAAAAGGTTCCTTAGTAGTTCCACCCAAAAGTTTTTTCCCTTCACTTGCAACCTTAATAATATCAGATTCATCAATAGATAATTTTTCTTTTAATACGTCTATCATGGCTTTACTTTTATCATCTGCGAAGGCTACATCACTATGGGTTAATATTATTGAAACTTTGTTTCCCTTTTGAATCAAAGGTTTCAATATATTGTTTATTTCAAAATCTTCTATACGTGCTGATTGAGTTGAAAAGCAATAATATACTGTATGGAACCAATCCTTAATTTCCATTGTTTCATTGTGTTCTTTTAACACTTTAATAATTTCATCTTCCCATGAATCTGATTTATCTGCTTCTAATCCCCAAGAATCATATATATTTACAATTAAGTTTTCTAATTTAAAGGTTTCTTTGAATATCCCTTTTTTTGTTACAGGCCTACCTGTTCCAGTCTCTCTCTTTTTTTGTCCATATATATAATTTATAAAGGAGCTTTTTCCAACTCCTGTCTTTCCCAAAATTAATACATTTGTTTCCAATGCCATAATATTACACTCCTCGGTTAGTAGCTTTTGAAAAATGCCTTAACATTTCTTCTATATTACTATTTGTAAAGAAATCTAATATATCAGCCTTTCCATCCTTCAATATACTTTCTGCATATTTGTTACATATTTCTGAAATAGCATATCCGAGAGTGTATGTAATACTAGTAGCTACCGCAGCATTAATAGCTCCACCAGCCATATCTCCAGCTACTGGCACCAATTTAAGTATATTTCCAGCAAGCAATTTTGCAACGCTCTTTCCTAGTTGTGATATAATTGTTGTACTTAAAAGTGCTTTCAAAGCCTGCTTATTTTTACCAATTCCCCAAATGTCAAATATATGTAAGGCCATAGTAGTCTGTAATGGCATTAATAATACACTATCTGACAGAGGAACAGGAGAAAGGGCTATACCAGCTGCAGATGCTGCATATTTAGGTATAATAACTTTTCGAATGTACTTCTTTTTTTCTTCAAGTCCCATAACTGTTGAATTAATGAATCCTTCTCTTAATGATTCATCAAGATTTTCCACTGACCATGACATGAGTTTTTCCCAATCTAAATATTTTTCTGGAACTTCATCATTAATACTTAGATTGAAGTAGTCCATATAATGGATTTCTTTTCTAAGTGTTTTTATTAAGGCACTTAATTCCTCTTCATCCACAGCATCAATCTGAGTAAATAGTACAGCTACCTTTACTTTTCTGGTTTGTATCTCTTTTATTACTTCAAAATCTAATTCAGTTATTCTTTTATTTCCCGCCGAAATACAATACCATACTAAATGAATTTGTGACCCTAAATCTTGTGATTCATTTTTTTTATCATCAATAAATCCTATAATATCTTTACGAAAATGCGATTGTGCAGCATTTCCCACTTCATATCCTTCACTATCATATAAGTTTACATCTAAATTCTCATCTTGATATTTAATAATATTCCTAGTAACAGGTTGTCCAGCTCCAACCCTTGCAACGTCTCTGCCGAAAATCTTATTAATTACAGAACTTTTACCACCTCCAGTAGCTCCACATAATAAAATATTAGGTTTTTTCACTTTACTTTTAATTTTTGAATACTCCTCTTCGAAATTAAAATTATCGGCTTTAAAATCCATTAATTAACCACTCCTCGTTTATAATTTATCTTATAGTTATTCTTTAAATATCTTCTAGTGCCTTTTGGTTTGTTATAAAAAAGATTCAATAAGTTTCCAAATAATTCGTCAAAATATCTCTTTATTTGTATTCTATGGTAATCTTTCTACAAATACTTATTCTACATTATGCTTTAATTTCCCTTTATAGTGTAATAAATGATTCAATTCAAATTTATATATTATATAAAAATTTGTTATATCAACTCTTTACCTAACCTATTTTTTTAACCTCTTACTAACATACATCCCTTCATCCGCCCTTCTTATTAATTCACTAGAAGATATTTTTTCATTGGAGTTGTACTCAGAAAACCCACAGCTTAGACCCATTCTGTGATCACTGTTATCCTTTTCCTTCAATTCATAAATATTCATGCATACCCTTGAACAAATAATCCTTGCCACCTCTAAGCTTGTGTTCGGGAATATAATTACGAACTCGTCACCTCCTATTCTAAAAACAGTATCAGTATTTCTAATATTTGCTCTAAAAATACTACCAACTTCTGTTAGAATCTTATCCCCCTCACTATGACCAAAAGTATCGTTTATTTTTTTAAAATCGTCAATATCAGCAAAACATATTATAAAGTTTTCTCCTTGCCTTGCTGCATCCTCAATGGTTGTCCCTAAAATTTCCAAACCAGCTCTTCTATTTAACACTCCAGTTACACAATCCATACCTGCTTGATACAGTAATTTCGCTTTCATGCTTGTAAGTTCTAGTATCAGTTTATCTTTTCCCTCTATTATTTCTATAAGCCTTTCTTTTCTTACTTCTTTGTAATTCAAATACTTTCACCCCTATAACATAAAATTATATTAGTATTTCTATATAACAGTATAATTGTACAATGAGGCAGCTAAAAAAAATTTCCCTTGCCAATTATTTTTCAAAATCATACTTTATATTTTTAGAAGATAAGCAAAAATAAACTCCGCATCAAAAGATGCGAAGTTCTCATCTTTTAATGCGGAGCTGGGAGTTGGATCAAATGATAACAATTGGGATAATTTAATTCAGTAGATTAATCTATATACCATATACCTTATTCATATTCCTCACACTTTCCATAATTTCTTCTCTAAAAACTACCGGTTCCATAACTTCTGCATCTGCACCAAAGCCCATAATCCATAGCTTTATTCCAAATGTTCCATTACAAACAAACTCATAAATAAAATACTCCTCATTTTCTTCAATTAGACTTCCCTCAAGCATACTCTTTTCAGTTACTATCTTATAGCAGCGGTTTTTAAATTTGACCTTTACTCTTGTTTCATCTCCCCCGTACATATACCAGGTTCTCTTAAGGTATTCATACACATTAAACTTACTATCTCTCTTTCCATCTTCTTCTAAAATGTTTACATTTGATATTCTATCTATTCTAAAGTGTATTAAGCAATCTTTGCTTTCTAAATATCCAATAATATAGTATTTCCCAAGTTCACAAGCAAAGCTATAAGGTATTATTGTGTGCACCTTATGATTTCCCACAGCTGAATTGTAACTAAAGCTCACCTTTTTTTCATCAGATATAGCCTTTCTTAAATTATTAACATTTTGTTCAATATATTGATGATCAATATTAGAATTCTTCTCAAAATGAAGCATATCTTTTAATTTTTTTGCTTCATTTTTAGGTAGTAGTCCTAATAAGCTGTTTTTTATTACTGCTATTTTTGTTTCCATAAAAGTTTGAGATTCAACGAGAGAAGCTAATATTAAATTTACATCATCAGCTGTAACAGGTTGTACATATTTATTTGCCTCAAGTATTCCATCTCCATTTACATCCGCTTCATCATTTACCCTATAGCTTTTTTCAGACTTATCATATATAATATCCGTTTCCCATTCTTCATTTAATTCTTTCACATAATTATGAATGTTATCCGATGAAGTTTCAAATATATCTGCAATTTGTTGTGGTGTTGTGGCTATTCCAGATTTTATTAATCTAAAAGTTTCTAGTAGTTTTCTACTTTTTCCATAATCACTATAAGGTAACATAATATCAAGTCCTTTCCAATATGTCTAATACAGTTGATTATATCAGAAAAGCTTTGATATTACGTATAACTTGAAGGTTTTTTCTACATTATTGCTATTTTTATATCATTAAGCATTTTACTTAATTCGTCATCTTCTTCTTCCGTATCTTTTCCAGTAATTATTTCTTCTTTAAGTTCACTTTGAATTTTAATTTTATCATTTTCTTGAATATGGTGTGGTGCGTCTAATAAATCGTCATTTAGATTTTTTTCAAGCTTAGCCATGACTTTTAGCTAAATACATAATTTGAATTCTTAAAAAATCTTTATACATGCACATATTTTCATATTTAAATTCATTCATATCCTCAATAATATTTGCAATTTGGCCCATCGTTGTATAAATAAATTCTTCTGATATACTATACTTTCATTCCATTACAACTCTCCTTCTTTACCACCCCAACTACAACTCCTAAGATCTTTGCCTCTTCACATTTAATCTGTATTGGCTCATAGTTTTCATTTTCTGGTATCAGAAGTATTGTGTCCCCCATTTTCATGTATCTCTTTAATGTTGCCGATTCCGCATCAGTAGCCACAGCAACGATTTCCCTATTTTCAGCAGTTTGTCTAACCTCCATCACTACTAAGTCTCCATTATCTATATTTGCACCAATCATGCTATCCCCTTTAACCTTTAAAATAAAGTGTTCTCCACTATTTCCTACCCAATCAGTAGGTACATAGAAGTTCCCTTGGGTTTGAGCATTCATGTATATAGGTAGCCCTGCTGCAATTTCGCAATATATTTTAAGCGGTATTAAATTCATTTCATCGTAAGAATCTTCACTGCCACTTTCACATATTGTAAGCTGCTCAGCTTCATTTACATCTCTCGTGAATTTATATTTTCTGCTATGTTTCAAATCATTGTATTTATAATCCTCTAAAGAACTTGGTAGCATTGCCGAATTAAATTCAGGTATATCATCTATAGATTCAAAATCCTTATTAATAATAATAACTTCGTTTCCATTAGTTACAATGCCGTATTGGCAGGTATTACTATTTGACATATAAGATTTTAATTGGTTTAAGCCATTTTCCAGATTCGTATGGGGAGCTTTAACCTCTATGAATACGTAAGGTATAGGATTATTGTTACTGTAAATTTTAATGGCAACATCCACAAGTCCTATCTTAGAAAAATTATTAACTTTATATTCTACATTGATTAAATCTAGTGGATACTTATAAATATTATTTAATTCCTTTATAATCCACTGTCTTACTTTTTCTTCACGGGAGTATATATCTATAATATTATTCTTATAATCATAATTCTCTAAAGACACGTTATAGAATTTACTTAATTTGCATTTATACTTTAATTTTAAATACTTTGAGTCTATATCTACTAAGAATCTAGACGGTTTCCCGCTGCTTGTTAAATACAATAGCTCGTTAGCCCTAGTCATTCCTACGTATAGTAATTTTCTCTCCATAGTTTCTTGCATACCCTCATCTTCTGCTTCTTGATAGGATAGATAAGGTATTATTCCTTCATTCAATCCTATTATAAATACAACTTTAAACTCTAATCCCTTTATTGAATGAATAGTTAATAATTTGACTTTTTCCTCATCAAAATTTTCATCAGTCTTTTCCAGTAACATACATGGCACTTTCTCTTTATCAAAGTATTCTTTTAACACTTTTAGTTGATTTTTATTTTTACCTACAATTACTATATCCTTATATGTATATTGATCCATTAGAGTATTTTTTATTTCTGAAAAAATATATGCTGCTTCATCCTTTGAATTTCTAAATTGAGTACATGTAGGATAATACCCTTGTCTATCAATTAATGAAGGTTTTACAAAATTATCATCGTTAATTATATTTGGGTCCTTATCTAAAAGGCTATAAGCAGCTTGAGCAATTTGTGTTGTTGTTCTATAATTTTTCGATAGTACATTACTCTTACCACTCATATCAAAACCTATACTAGTAAAGCTTCTACCCTTAACTAACCATGAATGTGGATAAATGCTTTGAGCCATATCCGCTACAAACATAAAACTAGAATACTCTTTTTCATTGTGAAGTGCCTTTAAAAATTCTAATTGAACTCTAGTTAAATCTTGACTTTCATCTACAATAATATGTGTATATTTCTTTATGCTTTCTTCCTTTACCTGTTTTAATGCTAGTAAGCTTATATCTTTAAAATCAATAAATCCTGCATCATTTAACTTCTTATTATAAATACACATTAAATCAAAGATACCTTTTCTAACTGGAGAATTCTTCATTAATTTTTGCGGTCCATCCCCAGTTTGATTACCCATTCTTCCAAGCCTGTCTATATTTTGGTATTCTTCAATTTCAGTGTACTTTGATGCCTTTATCCACTGTATTTCATCAATTAAGAATTTCATATTTTTTTGTTCTAAAATTTTTACATTAGGATATAGCTTTCTGCCTTCCGCAATACTTTGAGCCATAAACTCATACATAACTTTATTATCTACAAGCAAATTTAAAGAAACCTTATGTGTCTTCTTATAAAGCTGAAAATATTTATATATAATGCTATCTATAGTTACTATGTTTACCTTATTTTGATCTACAACAAATATACTTGAAAAATCCATTTTAGTTTCATCCTCAATTTTGTTATAAATAAACTGAATATAATTAACCAAAGTTTTATTAAATGTAACCATCAAAATCGCATCATCCGCTGCAAAACAATAATGATTTAATAAAAATGGTATTCTACTAACCGCTACTGTAGTTTTGCCTGATCCTGCTACTCCTTTAATTAAAAAATGTCCACTTGGTTTCCCCTGTATTAACTTTTGTTGTTCTACATTTAATTGCATGTTTCGTCCCCCTGAAGATAAATTTACTAATATATATATATTATAGTATAAATATGTCTATTTATCAAAATTTAACTCTAAAATTGCATAAAAAAACAATGGATAAACACTAAACGCTTATCCATTATACTCAACCAAACTCTATTTTGCTTTGTTTGTTAATTGACTCTATCGCTTATTATCGTTGAAGATAAATTAAAATAAACTCCACATGCTAAAAATATTTTTCTATTTCCTTCACATCTTTCATTTCAAATAGTTCAAGCCCTATTATCTCTATTGTTTCATCAGATAATTCCATTATCTTATTTTTATAATCACTTGGTATTTTATTGAATTTCTTAGTTAATTGTTTTAATAAAAGCTGTGCTTTTCCTTCTTTCCTACCTTTTTCCATTCCTTTAGCAATTCCATCCTCTAATATCATCTTCCCTATTTCTGTCATATTAAAGACCTCCTTGAATTTTTTTTGCTTTCAGCATCTCCAAATTTTTCTAATAATGCATACAACATTGTAAGACACTTTAATTTACTATCGCTAATATTTATCTTATCTGCGAGTTCTATACTTCTTATAGTTCTTTCTGTCCTGGTTAGTTTTCCCTTCATTAATGGTATAAAGGTTAAACTTAATACCTCTTCATTTGTAAGTTCTTCATTATTATCAATTTTATTTTTTAAATAATTATATTTTTCATCACCATCTATATTATTCATGTAATATGCTTCTATATTATATTTGATGCTTCCTGCATCTATATAACTTTCTACCCTTTTAATATCTGAAGAATATACTACTACAGTTCTTATTTTTCTATTCCCTTTATAATGCAAAGATGCATCATAAAACATAAATCTTCTTATATCCTCTTGCTTATTTGTTGTTTGGAATTCGAAATGAAGATAATTACCATCTTCTGTATAGAAAGTATAATCCATAAAGTTTGTATTTATTTTTATATCCTTTAGCTCCGTTTGTGCTGGTGCTATTATCTTTGTATTTATTCCAAAAAAATCAACTGCATTTTGTTGAAAAAAATCCATAGCACTCTTAAGAACCGAATCTTCAATCTTCTCATAATCCATATCTGTTCCTCCTCTATTATATCATAATATTACATGCTTATAGTATTAGTATAATTTTGGATTATATACGAACATTCGTTCTTATTATTAGCAAAAACAAAAAACCTTCCCTCAATTCACATTTTAAGAATATTAGCAAGCTCAGCCAAGGCCTCACAAAGCCCCCTAGGGGTAACCCGAATGGTGTCGATATTATAGACCATGAAATTATCCCCTTTCTCTATTAGCTACACTCTAGCCATTGATGCTTATTATAAACATACCCTCTCCATGTGGATTGACAACTACTTATTAAAACCCACAATTGTTGCATCAAAACCTGCTTCCTTTAACCTATGAACTTGACTCGCCGCATTTTCTCTTTCTGAAAAAGAACCCGCCATAACTCTATAAAGAGTTTGACCACTTGATGCTTCTGGTTGTACTGAATTTTCAATATAGCTTATACTTATTTCTGTAAGAATAGCTTTAGTTAATGCTTTAATAATCCCACTTCTATTACTATCGAAAACATTATTATCATTAGTGTTATCAATAAAGCCAATCTCAATAAGTACCGCTGGCGCCTTAGTTTCTCTAAGCACATGAAAATTAGCCTCCTTTACTCCTCTGTCTACAAACCCTAAAGCCACAAGTGATGCTTGTATCCTTTTAGCTAACCCTTTAGAACTTGTACCTGAACTTAAGTAAGTATAGGTTTCAACTCCTTTAGCCTTCTCAGGTACATACGCATTTCTATGAAAAGATATGAAATAATCATATGTGTTTCTATTTTCAAAATCACTTCTATCTCCAAGGGTTACGGTAGTATCACTAATTCTTGTCTCATCTACAATAACTCCATACCTTCTAATTTCTGTAGCTATTTCTCTACCTAAACTTAGAACATCATTAGATTCTTTCCTTCCATTATATAAAGCCCCACTATCTTTTCCACCATGTCCATAATCAAAACATAATCTTGCCATTTTTATATACCTCCTTATTAATATGTCTAATTTTATTTTTTGTGGTATTTGCAGAAAAAAAGTGCCCTTTTACAGGCACTATTTCCCTAAGCTACATCAACTATATTAGTATCAGTAGTAACTACCTTAGCATCTTTCTTGCCAATTGAGTTACCATTAGCTGATTCAAAGATGTTCTTTGCAATGATTAAATCCATAAGAGTATTTACCTCAGCTTCTGTAATAGTTGGAACTCCATCTACGTCAGCTTTGATATCATCTACAGTTAATGTGGAATACTTACCTTCTGTTTCTGTTAAAAATCTCATAACCAATTTATGCATATCACTTTTCCCCCTTTAAATTATTTGACCTGGCTACTTTAAATACGCTTATTCCATAACTAAGTTAACCTCATCTTCTCTGTCTAGTCTGAATAATGGATAAGTTTTGAGACTAGAGATAGCTTCTCCTACAGCAAAAATGTCCTCGTCCACTGCTTCAACTTTTAGATTACTTAATCTCTTTGTTGCGTATTTGTCTTTACCTTCGCTGTCCACTCCTACCATCATAGTAAGTTTTAGCGTACTGGCTACCTTTGTTGATACAACTGCCATGTTAAATCACTCCTTTCATTTTGTTTTCATTAAGTATATATGTCCTTTAAAAGTTTTGTGCGGAATTTATTAAAATATATGGATTTATATAAGTGCCTTTAATTTTTTTAGGGCTTTTTTCTTAAGTCTTGCAAATTGATGATAACTTTTATCACTATCACAGGCTATTTCTCTAAGGGGTTTGTCCAAAATATAGTATTTTTCTATTATTTCTCGCTCTAATGGATCTAGTGTAGCAATCGCCACGTACAATTTTTTCACTTCATATCAGAATAGGTAAAGCTCCGATATTTATACCTCGGATTTTAGTTTGAACCATCAGGACCCTTAGTCGTACGACCCTTGCTTTTTCCTAATTGTCTCACTGCTAACATTACATTCTCTTCCGAGCAAACCAAGTAAATTATGCAAGTCTCAGTATCCATAGAATTATTAGTTCCTATGCTGGACTCAGAAATATCAGTTAACTAATAGAAACATTGTCTCAATAACTATTCTACTAGCCTAGAAAGCTTATCACCGCTACTATGCAGCGTTTTCACTAACTAAAAAGATCGCACGCTTCCGCTCAAGCTCATCAAAGTCATATTGTCTCTGGTCATAATCACAAAAAGTACCCTTTTTTCTATTTCCATTTGGAGATGAGTTCTTTTCATGTTCTATTGGTGACAGTGTATGAATATTATTTTCAAAAACTTTAATTACACTTGAATTGTCAGAAGCAGAATTATTTTTAGTGCTTCTTACTTCTTCTTCTTTATTTATTGCTTTTTGCTTATTACTTTTTATTTCTTCTTTATTACTTCTTATTCTATTACTTGGTAGCCCCTCATAAGCCCCTTCATAGCCCCTTCCCGATATGTTGCATAATGGTTTAAAGCATTGATTTTCCTCAAGTTTCTGATCATCACAGGATTTTTCCTCCCATACTGATTTAATATTTGCAGTATCCTTTGTAGACCCTTGTAAGCCCCTATAAAGCCCCTCAAATATTTTATCCACCTCTAACTCATACAACACACATTTCTGATAAAGTAGTTCTATGAACTTGGTGTTTTTAACTTTACTTAACTCTTTATTTACGCATTTAATTGCATTAACGTTGTTTGGCTCATTAAATTTTATCCAATTTATAATCATGATTTCTTTTGTTTCATCACAATAAATCATCTTATTGTACTCACAGAACCTAGCAAGAAGCTTGTCTATGGTTTCTCTATTATATCCAGTCTCAGTAACTATGATTTGTTTTGGAAGTTCATAAATACCACACTGACTGGTTTTTGAATTGGTCATTAAATAAAGATAGAAAAACTTTTCTTCAGGTGTCAAATCCATTACAAACCCATCACTCCAGAACTCAGTATACAGCTGTCTATATTTAGCCATTGTTAATCCTCCTTGTTTTCGAAGCAGCTTGCTTCTCTGTTCACTTTTTAACTTTAATAATCCTTAAATCACCAGTATGTTTATATTTTTTATCCGCAAAATAATACGACAACATGGTTATTATTTTGGTAACATAGGTTGCAGGAAAACTTAATCAATATCTTTATTGAAAAAGTCCGCAATTTCTCTAGCTTCTTAATTAAAAGCTTTTAATTAAGAATTAACTGCCATCAACTTACCACCTTACAAAAGTGATTCTATCTATATGGTAACTTGATTGTATTACCAATTAGGCAACATGTCAACAAGTTATTTAATATTTTTTATAATTTCGGTAACATTCGTTTTAATATCATATATCTCTTGTATAATATTTACTATGGAGGTGATTAATTTGGTAACATTTGGTGATCGATTAAAGACTGAAAGAAACAGAATACATGTTACACTTAAAACAATGGCTGAAGATTTGAAGACTACAAAGGCAACTTTGAGCCGTTATGAGAATAATTTACGAGAACCTAAAGTAGATTTTGTTAAGCAAATAGCTGATTATTTACAATGCTCTACAGATTACCTCCTGGACCGAACAGATAACAGATTAGGAATAATAGTGCAAGATATTGCTTGCAATAATGACATTAAGATTGAAATAGATAAAAGTATCTACCCTGATGGTCTTACTTATGAACAAGTATTAGAAATTCTAGAAAATCTAAAAAATGCTGGTTTCAAATGGGAATCTAAGGATAAATAAAAAACAACTCACATACTTTTAATAAATTTAGCGCCATATGTTAAAAATAACATATGGCGCTATTTTGATGATTAACAATAAGGTTATATACTGCAATTAGAAAGTAAAACTTGCTCACTTACGTTTCCAAATTTAACTATGGGGTCGTACCAGCCAACTATAAAATGTAAATGAACTATATATTAAGACCTCTGCATTAAAATGACGGTTTTTATTTGAATAATCTTAAATGCCTCACAAATAGATTGCTAACTAATTATTTCATCATTAAAAGGTACATTTTTCATGGCAAGATTAAATAAGAACGGATACTCCTTTTTAATATAATCCATGTATACTAACCATTCTTCTGAAAGATATTTATACACTCTTATAGCGTCTGCTCTTAGGTGAATCATATCAGCCTCACTTAATGTTTTATTCCTATTTCTAAATTTTATTTCGTGATACAAATGATTAATTGCTTGTATCAAGTCTGTAAATGTATCATGCTCAGTTAAATAAGGATTTTCTAAGAATTTAATAAAGACACCTTTATTTGTTTGTAGAAGTTCATAGATGTTATAAATATCCTCTATTCCTATTTCGATGTTATCCTTATGATTATCAATAGCTTTTCTTAAACTTTTAAAATCATTATCAAAGGTTTCATCTATCTCTGATATTAAACAGCCTATTTCACAGCAATTTTTATCTTTTGAAGCCAGTTTGCACAAAAGCTCATTTCCCACCTCTTCAAAAAATATTTCAATTAAGATGTTAATCTTCTGACTCTTTTTTCTATTGTCTCTTTTCTCCAATATTCGATCAATAATTACAACTGTAACTAACACTTCAATTGGGATAAATGCTAAGTCTTCAGTCATAAATAATAATATATGGTGAAGATCTTTAAAAATAATAAAGTTAATGAAGTATAATAAAAACGAAACTGCTAAGAATAATATACTAAGTTTTAAAGTACGTCTATCTTTTTTCATATAAATCCTCCCCTATTTTTTCTTTGTATTTTTGAAATCTTAATCTCATCTTCACATAAATAATTTTTAACAACAGTTACATCCGTTTTCTTTGGTCTAATTACAATTACATTGGCTGAAGCAATAATATGTTTATCTTTTGCTTTAAATACTCAAGCATATTTTCACATCATCTCCTAATATAAATCTATTATCTAAGAATACAATAAACTCATTATCAAAACAAGTTTAAAACCTTATTTTTTTTGTCCATCCACGTGTCAGGATTCCAACTTGCTAAAATTTAAATTCACCTAGAACTTCCGTACGCCGTTGGGTACCCCCAAAAGGACCAGCTTTGGCATTAGCATCTCTTAGTTTTAAAGGATTTGAGAAATCACCACATACAGCTATAAGATATATCCTATGGAGAACTAACGCAGTTATTGATGGTATTTATGGAGATGAAACTGTAAGACTTATTAAGAAATATCAGAAAAATAATAAATCTTCCACCAAGAATTAATTCTTAGTGGAAGATTTTCACTATGCTACATCAACTATATTACTATCAGTAGTAACTATTTTATCATCTTTCTTGCCAATTAAGTTACCACTAGATGATTCAAAAATGTTCTTTGCAATAACTAAATACATATCCTTTTCACTACTTTAAATTATTTAACTTTCACAGCATATATATGCTCTTCCAGAAGTTATTGAGGTTTTTTTTAAATATAATCAATGATTTCGTTCAAAACTAACCATTAATATTCTACCTTTATAAGTTGTTTTATATGAGATATTATTTACTATATTATCTTTATAAAAATCAACATCAACCCTTTTACTAAATAGAAAAAACATATCAGTAGTTTTTTGAGTCCTATCAAGCAATATTATATGTATATCTTTGCTTTTATTCATTAATATTTTATTACTATTAAAAAAATCTATAATACACTTAACTTCTTTCTTTCCTTTAAAAAACCAACTACTTCCAACCATTATAGGTATAGCTTT
>NZ_JAENWM010000160.1 GCF_016650035.1 Clostridium sp. | reverse complement strand
GCAATTATATGTCACCTGATGAGTTTGAAATAGCCTATAAAAAAGCAAATAAACTTAATGTATCAATCGCAAGTTAAATTTAAGGGGATTACTAATAACTTTCTCATTTTAATTTGTACTTTTTATTGACATAGGACCATAGCATTTTTAATTTATTGTGGTCAAATAATATAAGTATAAATTTTTTATTTTTTCAATTTGTGATTTGAATCATATTTATAAAATCAAAATTATTATAGAATGGGGTCATAGTAAAGCAAGAACACATTAAATACAGGAGGAATAGATTATGAATGAAAACATTATGCTAAGTGAGAATATATATTGGGTTGGTAAGGTTGATGATAGAGAGGTACCTTTTCATAGATTAACATTAACAAAAGGGACAACTTATAATAGTTATTTATTAATGACTGAAAAACCAACAATTATAGATACTGTTGATATGAGTTTCGGACGAGAGTATGTAGAAAATTTAAAAAAGAAAATAGATCTTGAAAAAATCAAATACATTATAATTAATCATACTGAGCCTGATCATTCTGGTTCACTTGGAAGTTTGGCAGCTAATGCTAAAAATGCAGTAATTGTGTGCACAAATTTGGCTGTAGATCAGCTTAAGGAAATGTACAAACTTAATAATAGAGAATTTCTAGTAGTAGGTGATGGGGATACGCTAGATATAGGAGGTAAAACCCTCAAATTCATTGAAACACCTTACCTTCATACAGCGGAGACCATGATAACTTATTGCATAGAGGATAAAATTTTATTTCCTTGTGATATTTTTAGTACTCACGTTGCCAACTATGAGTATTTTAATGATATGGCAAAAGAGGACATAAATGATGATTATATTGGATATTATAAATTGATAATGCACCCTCATAGAAGATATGTTCAAATTATGATCGAAAAAATTAGAAATCTAGATATAAAGATGATAGCACCATCGCATGGATATATCCTTAGAGATAATGTTCAAAGCTTTATAGATATTTATGATAATATGAGTAAAAATACAGAAACAAATAAAAAAACATTGATTCTATATTCCACTATGACAGGTAGAACAAAAAAAATTGCTGCGTTTATTAAAGGGAAATTTGAAGAGTTAGATATAGTTTCAGAGACCATAGATGTAAATAAAGTGGCTAAAGAAGAAGTAATGAAAGCTATTAATGAAGCTGATGCTATTTTCTTTGGTAGCTCCACAAGGTATGCTGATATGATTGGAAACATGGAAGATATATTAAAAGAAATAAATGAGCTAAACCTAGAAAATAAAATAGGGGCTGCTTTTGGTTCTTATGGTTGGAGTGGAGAAGCTATAGAGGTAGTTCAAGATTATTTGAAACAAAGTAGTATTAAAGTCTTGAGTACTTCTGATGTAATTAAATCTACTGGAATGATTGATATAGAATTCCCACTAAGAATTAAATTCTCACCAAACGACGACAACCTAAGGAGCATTGAAAGAGCAGTTAATTATACTGCTGATTTATTACTTAGTACAGTTTAAAAATAAGAGGAGGAATTAATTATAGAAAAAATTATAAATAAAAACCAAAGTCTCGGCGAAGTAGTTTCAATTTTCCCAGGTGCTGCAGAGATATTTAACAGATATAAAATAGATTATTGCTGCGGTGGACATGATACGCTTGCAGGAGCCTTGGACGAGATAGAAATAGATCATGATAAAATTATTGAAGAACTTAATAACGAATACGAGAAGTTTATAAAATCAAACTCAGAATATAAAGACTGGAGAAAAGAAAAACCTTCAGTAATTATAAAACACGTAGTACAAACTCATCATGAATTTACAAAGAAACAACTTAGAGAAATAGATACGCTATTATTTAAAGTACTCAAGGTACATTTTCAGCATCATAGTGAAGAGCTGTTAAAGGTGCACAAACTTTTCGGAACCTTGAAAACAGAACTTGAGGAGCACCTAGTTAAAGAAGAAGAAATTTTATTCCCTCTTATAGAGAAATATGAAATAACAAGAGACAATAATATATTATCCCAAATAAATGAGTTAACAAAGGGAACAGAGGAGGAACATGAAGCTGCTGGAAATATACTTAAAGAATTAGAAAAGATAACAAGAGATTTTGAGGCACCAGAAGATGCCTGCACATCTTTCAAACTGGCCTATACGAAACTTCATGATTTAGAAAAGGATCTATTTATTCATATTTATCTAGAAAACAGTGTACTATTCCCTATGATTCAAGAGAAAAAGGGTTGTCCTATCAAATAATCACCAAAAAACTTTCTTACTGTTATTTTAGAATTTTGGTAAACTATCACAACTAGATTTAATTAGATGCATGTTAATTTGCCTCATTAAATCTAGTTGTAATAGCAACACGCAATTACAATTTATGATTTAAACCTGAAAATTTATGTTTATCTATCAATATAATTTCTTCTTCCGTAATAATTCCGTCTATGGTTACATCCAGTTCATTCATTGGAACCTCATTTAATACTTGAAACTGATAGGCCAACGCAATTTTATCGACCCTTCTATTCATCTTATTTAAGAATATATCATAAAACCCTGCACCATAGCCCACTCTACCTCCATGTCTGTCGAAAGCTACTCCAGGCATAATTATTAGGTCTATATTTTTACTATCAACTTCAGGACACCTTTCCAATGGTTCTAATATGCCATAATACCCTGGTCTTAATTCTGTTAAACTATTAATTTTAAAGATCTCAATTCCTGTTGCCTTCGACTGAATTCTAGGTACACATATTATCTTACCATCACTTATGGCACGATTGATTATTTGATGAGTATCAACTTCATCTTCAAAACTCACAAAAATAAAAATAACAGTGGACTTTTTATAAAATTCACTATTTACTAGCTTAGTAAATATACTCTTATTCCATTTCATACTTGTTTCAGAATCACAAAGCTGTCTTTTGTTCAAAATGCATTTCCTAATATTCACCTTAGATAGTAAATCCATATTATCAAGTTCCTTTCTCTTATATACTAAATTTTATGCTATTACCTATACATAAATATACCTGTAGTTGCTTTGGAGTTCTGTAATCTGAATTACATTTAACACATTTTATATTTGGTTTTCTTAATACCATTATAACCTGAAAATAGTGTAATAATGCTCCGCACTTACATGTTAAGTGCTATCCATGAAATTACTGCACTCTCATTTTATAAGGTGGGACTGCACCTTAATTGCGGTTGAAATAATTATTATAGCATAACATTTTTACAATAATCATATTTTAAATAAAATCAAAACATATATGGATATTCTAATTAATATCTTGTATAATTGTACCAAGAACGTGTAGAATAGAACATAGAAGGTTCAAAAATTAGGAGGTACTATGTTTAATTTGAAAAAGTGGAGAAAAAAATATAGGAGTTAATGTCAATTTATAAATTCGATATACCTATATTTTACCAAATGAAAAACATACAAGTAATAAAAGATAATCTCTTTAAGCACAAGAAAAACGCAAACAATTTAATTTGCGTTTTTCTTGTGGAAGGGATATTTGTATTTTGGATTAATGCGTTTATACTATAAAAGCAGGTAGAGATGGTACTACTCTATGTCCTCAGTAATATATATTGTTAAGTTAGGAAAATTTTAAAGGTTTGCTAGTGAAGCTACTGCGTCGCTTGGTTCAAGTCGTTTTGAATAATCAATGTTAAAATCTGCAAGAATAACTATACCATTTGTATCAACTACAAAAGTTGCAGGAAGTGGAAGTTCTCCATTTTCGTTACCTTGAGCTGTAGCTAAATCGACTCCAAAACTTTTATAAAGGGCAAGTAGGTCTTTATCAAGTTTAAATACTATTCCAAGTTCTCTCGCAATAGAATTATCAGTATCGGTAAGGATTTCAAATTCAAGATTATGCTTATCTATTAAAGTAAGCGAAGTGTCAGGAAGTTCTGGTGAAATAGCTACTAGATTAGCGCCTTGAGCTTTTATTTCTGGTAATATTTC
>NZ_JAENWM010000080.1 GCF_016650035.1 Clostridium sp. | reverse complement strand
GCAATTATATGTCACCTGATGAGTTTGAAATAGCCTATAAAAAAGCAAATAAACTTAATGTATCAATCGCAAGTTAAATTTAAGGGGATTACTAATAACTTTCTCATTTTAATTTGTACTTTTTATTGACATAGGACCATACTGTATCATAGTAATCATAGGTTTGCTGACTATTTGAATTAATGCTAGCACTTTTTAAAGCAATACTACCGATTAAGTTTCCTGAAGCTCTATAAGTTGCTAAAAATCTATTCTCAAAATTATATTCCATCATTTCTTTATGACCATCATCTTTATTTATAAAATACTTAGCATCCTGTGGAACCAATACTGCATTTCTGATAATGTCAGATTCTATTGCAGTGCAAGCATCTCCATCTGTATCTGCTGAACTCATAAGAGCCAAAATATCACTCTTCTGATTAAAATAAATTAGTTCTCGGCAAGGGCTTAAATAGTTATCCAAGAAAGCATTTCTAACAAATTTAACATTATGAACTTCACTATAGGCACATAATGGATTCCTCGCTACGGTTCTTATGTCTCCATCATTGCAATCATAACTATAGAATTCTCCTTCTTTAAGTCCATTAGCCTTTTGATCTCTAAACATTGCATAATTCATATAAGAAATAGGATCTACCGCAATATACTGATATTTTGCTTTGGCTGTAACCTTTCCCACTGCAATCTCTCTACATTTCTTTTCTATAAGCTTTGCTAAATTATTTTTAACGAATTTTAGATTTATAAACTCTTCAGAAATATTAAGAAGCTCTTCACATTTGTTAACTACATTATTAGTAACATTTTTTATTTCTTCCTGTAATTCTTCACTTTCTTCATTATCACTTTTAATAATATTTTTAAAGAATAACCTTATATAATCTATATTAATATTCCACTCTTCTTTATCGCTAGCTTTATCAAAGGGCTTTAAGATTTTTCTATAAGTTTTAATATCCTCTTTTACTAAATCCACATAGTCCTTTTTACTCAAAGCTAATGCTGTAAGTAATTGATAATTTAATCTTCTATATTCCTCAATGTCCTCATCTCTTTTATTTACCTTAGTTACATATAGTTTGCCAATTATATCTCTATACTTTGTGTCTACTTCGGCAAGTCTATTTTTATATGTTTCTATATTTTCACCCTTATCAACTTTATAATACTTTGCTAACTTAACCATTGATTCATTTAGAAGCATTGTATTATCAGTAACTTCCTGCCATTCATTCCACATATCTTTTAAATAGAATTTATCATTTTCTTTTTTACAGAAGTCTGTATCTTTCATATAGAATATATTTAAATATTTCAAAATATCAAACTTGGTTATCATTCCTTTTATGGCAATGCCATAACCCCTAATGATAGCAAACTCTAAATCATAGTTAACATTTAATTCTTTTTCAATCTGCCTAAAGACCTTGGGAGATGCTATAGCTCCACCATCAAAAACATCTATATCATCATCAAAATGATAATCTACTAAATTATAATTTATTTGCTCTTTTTCATTCCCACTTTTATCCGTTACCTTCTCAGTAAATTTCTCTACAGTTTTATATTCCTTAATTAAATGAAATTTAGGTTGTGGCAATACAATAATGTCGGGCACATCGCCTGCCATATAACAACTACTAATACCTAAAGACATTCTGCTTAGTACATCCTTATTTATACAGATTTTTTCTTTACTTTCCTCAATCTCTTTGAACTTGCCTAAAGATATTAAATTCTCAAATTCTTTACCAAAGTCGATGAAATCTTCCCTTACAAATATAGTTTCACACTTACCCCCATCTTCTTTTTTCATCCCGCCAGTAGTTGCAAACCAAGCATAATACTTTTTATCATTTAACATTAATCCATTATCCCATTCAGGTTTTGCTTCTTCTTCGGAACTAGGCAACATTACTTTTATTATTTCATCTATTAACTTACCATCTTCTATTTTTTGATTCGTATAGCACTCATAGGCAAATGTAAGAAAACTTTCAGTTAAAGTTATTATATTTTCTTCTAATTTTTCAGAAGTTATTACACCATCAGTAATATTTTTTCTTCCGAAGCTGTAAACTTTAATTTGTTTTTGCTTCATCTAAGCTGACCCCCAATCTGTTAGGTATCTATATAAAATTTGTGTTTATTCTAAAATTTCACAATAATTTAATTATACTACTGAAAACTTCCAATTTAAAGATTTTTAGACAAAATAAAACACCAGTCGCAAATGTAGCTGGTGTAATTTAAGATTAAATCTCTTTACCATCAAATTCCTTCAATAAATCAATCTCATTAATTTTTTTTGTTAATATTTTCATTATATCTTCCATTGCAGACTCTTTACTGTCATACTCATTCAGCACTTTACATAAAGAAAATTTTGTGTTTGTAGACTTATTTATTAAATATACTTCACGATATTTTTTAAACATCCCAAACTCCCTTTTGTTTTATTTTTTACAACTCCATTTCGTTCAACACATCTCTAAGCTTCTTTAATTCCTCTACAGACAGAGTAACACCCTTGCCCATCTTCTTATGTTCTAAATCCCAATCTCTAATATCATACTTAGCCTCTTTTTCATTCCAGCTAATTAGATTTAATTCCTTCTTCCAGCCTTTTGCTGATTCTGAAAGAGTTCCTGTAGTTTCTTTTATTTCAAATTTTATTTCCGCCATAATACATCTCCTTATATATTAACTTTAAATTTCTTATAATCACTTTGAACCTCGTACTTAACTTTCATTTCAACATCTATATTTAAAGCCTCAAAATGTTTTTTTCCACAAGTTATTTTACCATCTTCTTTTTCCCTTAATTCCTCTTTATCTGTAGTCCCTTTTGTCTCTACAACAAAATACAATTTTTCTTCATTATCTTTTTCTATAAGAATTGCCCAGTCTGGATTATAGTCACCTATAGGAGTATCAATTTTAAACCAACTTGGCAGTTTTACAAAAAGTTTTACATCCGGGTCTTTATCTAATCTCTCTGCAAAATCTTTTTCTATATACGAATCATATATTATATGGCTGTATATACTTCTTTGATTTTTAACTTCAACTGCATTTGCTTTCATATATCCTATTATTTCTTTATCATCAAAAAGCTCTTGCGTATAGTAAACTTCATCACCTGTTTTTTCATATTTAATTCCGTCTACAATAAGATTTTTCTTAACTCGCTTAATTTCTTTTGCTACTAATTCCATAAAGACTTGAGGATTTTTTTCAAATTCGGCTAACCTATCACTCTTTATTAATATATCAACAATTGTTTTTCTTGTTAACCTTGTGCTTTCTTGCAAATAAGTTATGATATCAGGCAATGTATACTTAATATCTACACTAGAAGCTTTTAAGGCTGTAGCTTCAGCTGATACCCCTTTTCTTTCTATATGAATGTCAGCTTTTTCGGTAATTATTTTTATACCTTTTATTTCCTGCATGTTTTTTATAGACTTTACTGATTGTTTTATTAAATCATCAGTATCTATATCCACTGAATAAGTTGTTTTATACTTTATTTTCTCCCATAGTGTTTTAAACTCTTCCCCAAGATAAATTCTTTTATTTAGTTTTACCTTTACTTCATCTTTTTTATTGTATAATGGTAGTTTCCTAATAGCCTTTTTAATTACAACCTCTATTTCATCTTTTATATGCTTAAACTCCTCCGGAACATTAAAGTCATCTGAAACTATATCTTCTTTTAACTTTTCTTGTATTTTTCCAGTTTTATTTAAATAATTATTCTTAACTAAATAATTAAAAAGTTCTTCTGATTTCTCATATCCAATAGGCTCTATTGTTTTATTCTCTTCAACTACAACTTCATGATTAATATTTGCAAAACTATGTTTTTCTACATAGCCAAACTTTACTCCAGTTTCATCTTCTATTTCCTTTTGAAGAGTATTTGCAAATTCTTCATAAGATTCATTTGCTATTACAGTTAATAAATTAACAGCTTCTGCATCATCAAATTTATCAAAAGTTATTCTTTCACCTTCTTGATTAACACAAAGTCTTAGTCCCCTACCTATTTTCTGTCTCTTTGTAAATGTGTCTACATTATCTATTAAAGTACATATCTGAAATACATTAGGATTGTCCCATCCCTCTTTTAATGCTGAGTGTGAGAAAATAAATCTTAATCTTTCCTTTAAGTCTAATAGCTGCTCTTTATTTCTCATTATTTTATTAAATACATTTTCATCATCTTTTGTGGAATTAACTTTACTATCTTTTAATTTTCCCTTTTTATCTTGCGCAAAGTATCCATCATGTACCTTATCTGGTGCTAGAATATTATCCTCTGATATGTACTCACTATAATTTTCAAGAAGCTTTGTATACTTAAGTTTACCTATTAAATCTCTATACTCTTGTTCAAATATTTCAGCATATCTCCCATTACTAATAGTTCCATCCTCATTGTACCTTCTATAATTTGATACTTTATCAATAAAGAAAAGAGTTATTACTTTAATACCTTTAGGTAGCAAGTATATTTCCTTATTTAAATGTTCTTCTATGGTATTTCTAATTTGCCTTCTCTTTATTACCATATCATCAACAGTTCCTATCTGTTCACCTACTGCTAATTGAATACCATTTTCAAATTCAATAGACTCTCTTCCTTCTGTGCAGTCTATACCAGCAACAACAAAGCCTTTATATTGTTCTCTTTCCCCTGATACTAAATACAAATCCCCCTTAGAACTTGGATTAATGTCTTTTTTAATTCTTTTGGCTATACCACGCTTATCTTTTACATCTATTTCTATTTTAGCCCTATAACCATTTTTATTCTCTACACTTATAAGCTTAATATATGGATTATTAAAATCATTTTCTGCTGTGGTAGATAATACTTCTATCCTTTTTACAAGCTTTTGCTCAAATGCATCAACTGGGTCTAATTTATACATCAAGTTATACTTTTCTTTATGTGTTGCTGAATACCTTAAAATAAACAAAGGGTTTAATGAGCTTATAGCCTCCTTAGCTTTAGGTGTGTTGTCAACACTTTGTGGCTCATCAATTATAACTATTGGATTTGTTTCTCTAATAAAATCTATAGGTTTTTGTCCTTGTAACTTATCTGTATCTCTATGTATTAAATTTGATTTATCTTCTTTTTCTGGATTATCAAAACTCTTTTTAAATGCATCTATATTTATTATCATAACCTCTATACTATCGCTTGTAGCATAACTTCTTACTTGTTCTAATTTGCTTGAATCATATATAAAGAAATTACAATGTTGTCCTGGATATAATTCTTCAAAATGTTCCTTGGTTATTTGAAATGATTTGTTAACACCTTCTTTAATTGCTACACTTGGAACTACAATTATAAATTTTGAAAATCCATATATCTTATTGAGTTCCATAATAGTTTTTGTATATACATAGGTTTTTCCAGTGCCTGTTTCCATCTCAATTGTAAAGTTTTTAAGGTCTTCCCCTTTACTTTTAGGTAAGTTGTTATCCATCTGAACATTATGAATATTTTTTATCAATTCTTCATCTATTAAATCAAGCTTATTACCAATACCATTTTGCGTTAATTGTTGACCTGTAATTTCCAATGTACCAAAAGATACAGTGAATATTGAAGACTTAACCTGTTGTCCTCTAAAAATTTTTATTATAGAATCTACTGCATCCGTCTGATATTCTTGCCCTCTATCAAATTTAAGTTTCAAAATCTTCACCTCCTTATATTACTCTTATATCTTCTACCCCAAATTTCTTAAGTATTTGTTCCCCATTTATTCTTACAGTTTCAGTCCTAAAACCTTTATCATAAAAAACTACTCTCTTAGGCCTTCTCTCTGCAAGGCTTTGAATTAATTCTAAGGATAAGTCATTTTCTAAACAAATTAAAAGATATCCTTTCCCTACTGAAAAAACCTTATATCCATTAATATCAATTTCTTCAATCGACATAGTTAAATCAACACCATATTTTAAAAGTATCTCATAAACAACATCTTCTTGACTTCTATCTTCTTTAATCGGATTAATCATGTCAATCATATCAGCTTTAAGATTTTCCCCATTACCATCCCATATTTTAAGATTTGTGTAGTCTAATTTAAATACTTTAAACCCTATATCTAAATTTTCTATGTCCTCATTATCTTTATTTTCTTCTAGAATCTTTTTGCCTGCTCTTCGAATTCTTTCTTTGCCTATTTGACAAATATTTTCATACCTTTCTTTTCTTGCTTCACTAATTTCTGGAGTTTGTTCTGGTATTTGAACCATAATAAATTTTCTTTTACTACACTCTTCTGCATTGAGCTTCATAACTGCATGTGCTGTTGTTGATGACCCTGCAAAAAAATCTAATATAATACACTCATTATCTTTAACTCCGTTAATCTCTAAAGAAATTAAGTATTTTATTAAATCTGATGGTTTAGTAAAATCAAAAAGTGTTTTCCCTTCAAACAACTCCTTATTCTCTTGTGTTCCTGCTTGATTAAATGGTCCATTTAATACAGATACAGGTTTTCCTCGTCTAATATTACCGCTTTCATCATAAAGATACTTTTTAGCCTCTACAGTATAAGAACCATTATCTTTTTTTCTAAACTCCACACAATTATCAGCAATTGCTTCTTCAAGATGTTCTCTAGACCATACCCATTGTTTATCCGGTAAAATTTCTACACCTTTGTAATAAATCGGATAAACTAAATTTGCTCTATCACCCAAACTTCTAGTCATCAAAGGCTGTGTTCTATATCCACCTAATTTTTCAAATTTTTCATCTTTCTTAACATATTTTTTTCTTTCTTGTTCTCCTAATTCAGATGTTAAATTTAATATGGGATTTTTACTATAACATAAAATATACTCATGAACTTCAATAAACCCTCTTGTTTGTGCGCCTGAACCATATTTGTTTTTCCATACAATTTCCTCTATAAAATTTTCTTTTCCAAAAATTTCATCACATATTTTTCTTAAGTTATCTACTTCTTTATTATCTATTGAAATAAAAATTATTCCATCCGCTTTCAAAAGATTTCTAGCTATTTGTAATCTTGGGTACATCATATTTAACCAATCAGTATGAAATCTACCATTAGTATCAGCATTAGATTTCAAACTTTCATTCATTTTTTCTTTATAGTTACTTATATTATCTCTAAAATCATCTTTATAGACGAAATCATTTCCTGTATTGTACGGTGGATCAATATATATAATCTTAACTTTATTTCTATAGGAATTTTGAAGCAGTCTTAAAACTTCTAAGTTGTCACCTTCTATGTATAAATTCTTTGTTGTATCAAAGTTTACACTTTCTTCTCTGCAAGGTCTAAGAGTTCCTGTGCTTTGTTTTTGTGCAAGTTTTATTGCCTCCCCTTTACCTTTCCAATTCAAACTATATCTTTCATTTGACAGTTCAATATTCTCACCTAACACCAATTGCAATTTTTCAAAATCTATTTTACCCTCCGCAAATACTTCTGGAAATAATTCTTTTAATCTTGATATATTTTCTTTCACTATATCAAAGCTCTTTCCTTGTAGTTTTTCCATATTAACACAACTCCTTTAACCTATCTTTCAATTTTTTTAATACAACTTCTTTATCTTTTATCTGGATATTATATTCCATTTTAGTTCCAAAATTTTCTTCTTCAATTTCTTTATTCTTTAAAGTAGCAATGCCCTCTTCAACTTCATTAATATCACTTATCACTTTCTCTAATTCTTTTATATTTTCTATGGTTTTAGGATATATATTTACTTTTCCTATAACTTCTGTTAGCTCAATAGCAGCATATAATAATTCATGCATTTCCTTTAAATTTTTGTACTGAGCCTTTTTTACTTTTAAATTTCCTACAAATATCTCTTCTTCTAATGATAAACATTTTATATCTAACCAATGAGATATTATTATTTTATCTACTACAACCTTACCTTTTTCTACCTTATTTAATTTCTTAATGGCAGTAGAAAAACAGCACTTCTCTTCATAAGAAAGTATCACTATAGTTTGATTTGGAATAAGTTTATGAATTAACTCTAAAGTAGATTTATACTTTTTATTATTATTTAAAGTAATAAATATCCAGTCAATTTCACTATAATTAAATTCATTATCCAAATATAATTCTATATTAATTGTGTTTTTATTGTATACAGCCAATAAATAGATATTATCAATGTCTTCTTTTATAATTTTCTCTTCCTTCTTACTCAAATCTAATGTATTATAAAATGTATTTTTAGGCAATTTTTTATTTGCTATAGTTGACTTTTCAAATTCTAATAAACCATAAATCAATTCTCGCATAACATACCCCTACTTTACTATTAAATAACTAATAATTTCGAAATCCTCTGCTCCATCAAAGCTATCATCTATAATAGATGTAGCACCTAAATTAAATAATGACAGTACCCCTTGTTCTACTTCTTTTCCTATAACATTTGAAACTGACTTTTGAAGAAGCTCCTTATACTCGTCCATATTTTCACCATTATTAGTTTCCTCATTAAATAAATCAATGATTCTTTTGTTTAACATACCATTTTCTCCAGCTAATTTCCTATAAATATCAAGTATTTTTTTTGTATTATTGAAGTTAAATTTCACATTCCCACTTTCATCTACATATACCATATAATAAGGATACAAGCTATTATTATCTTTCTTCTTTTCATTTTCTTTTATATGCTTTAAGCAGAAAATTATCCCTGGTGAATTTTCTTCTATACCTTCGCCTACTTTACTATCGCATAATGAATATATACCATGAGGCGTTTTTTCTAATATTTCTTTATTGATTTTCAAATAATTTAACAAATCAATTCTAAAATCATTCATTGTTAAATCTGTTATTGATATTCCTCCTGATATATCTTCAAGGTCTACTACCTTATTTTTCAGTTGTTTTAATTGATTTTTTCTATATTCAAGGTCATTCATTTGCTTTGTTCCATCATATTCAATAAGATTTTCTTCTCCTGTTGCAGATATATCAAGCATAACCATTTTACCACTTACCCTAGCTTCAAGGTTTATATACTCATCCAGTTCCATATTAGGCCAAAAGTTTATAAGTTGTACTTGCTTATTTTTAGAACCTAATCTATCTATTCTACCAAAGCGTTGAATTATTCTAACAGGATTCCAATGGATATCATAATTTATTAAAAAATCACAGTCTTGAAGATTTTGTCCTTCCGATATACAGTCCGTCGCTATAAGTATATCTATTTCTTCACTGATTTCTGGAAATACTTTATCTCTTTCCTTAGATACAGGTGAAAAATTAGTTAATATTGAATTTAAGTCATTTTTTATTTTTTTTAAAGTCGCTTTATTAGTCCCACTTCCAGTTACTAAAGCACTATGTATCTTTAAATTTTCAAATAACCATCTAGATAAGGTTTCATACAAGTATTCTGCTGTATCTGCAAAAGCAGTAAAAATAATAATCTTTTTATTTCCATCATTAATTGGATTGTTTACTTTGTTTTCAATAATATTTTTTAAATCTTTTAATTTTTCATCTCTATCAGCAGTGATAGCTTTAGTTTCTATAAATAGGGTTTCTAGTCTTTCTCTATCTTCGTCTAAGTCTTGCTTCCACTTTATATGATCAATATCTTGAATAAGAACTTTTATCTTTGAACCAATAAGTAAATCAGAAACTACATCCTCTTCCAAATCTAAATTTGTAATATTTAAATCCGGATTAAAACTAAACTGTGTTTTTTCTATGATTTTAAGGTTATCTTCCACTTGATTTTTAATTTTCCCTACAGTTAATCCAAATGAATGAATTGAACTTTCCATTCTTTTTAATAAGTTCATCCTCATTAATCCAATTAAACTATTTTCTCTATCAGTCTGCTTAAAAGTCACACTATTTCTTACCGTAATGTCGTACTTTTTGCTATATTCTTCTTTCTTCTCTGTCTTTAAATATTTCAAGGGAGAATAAGCACTTAAGTTTAACTTTTTAATTATTGTATTTATTTCCTCAAGCTTTGGAAATTGTTTATCTAAATCTATATCAGAATATATATTTTTAGGGTCTAATCGTTTTGGGAATTCTCCCATTTCCTTAATGTTGTAATATTTCTCAATATGCTTTCTAGACCTTGCTATAGTGACTGTATCTAACAGTTTAAAATAATCATTATTAAGCATTTCTATTAAATTATTAAGCCTTTTTTCTTCAGTAGACAAGTTTATCCATTTATTGAATATTGTTTGAGCTTTCTTTAATGTTAAGCTTATGCTTTCGACCCCAACCTTTTCAAATGCATCGTCATTTCCTCCAGTTATAAAAGCTACTTGGTTCTTTAAATCATTCATTTTATTATTTACTGGAGTTGCTGATAGCAATAATACCTTTGTCTTAACCCCTGATTTTATAACATCATTCATTAGCCTTGAGTATCTTGTTTCTCTGTCTTTTCTTGCTGAATTATTCCTAAAGTTATGTGATTCATCAATTACCAATAAATCATAATTGCTCCAATTTAATGTTTTTAAATCTATCTCTCCTGTCATACCGTTATCTCTTGATAAATCAGTATGATTTAAAACATCATAATTAAATCTATCTTTAACCAAAATATTTCTCTTATCATTATTCTTGTACATTAGCCAATTATCCCTTAGCTTTTTAGGGCACAAAACTAACACTCTATCATTTCTAAGCTCATAGTATCTTATTACAGCTAGCGCTTCAAAAGTTTTACCAAGTCCTACACTGTCCGCAATAATACACCCATTATATTTTTCTAGCTTTTCAATAGCACCTAATACCCCATCTTTTTGAAATTTGTATAACATATTCCACACTACTGAATCTTTAATGCCTGTACTACTTTTAATAATCTTATCTTCATCAAGTTCATCAAGAAAATCCTTGAAAAGATTATATAATGTTACATAGTATATGAATTCTGGAGTATTATCTTTATACATTCTCCCAAGTGAATTCATAACTTCATCTGTTACATCTTCTGTCAAAGTTTCATTTGCCCATATGCTATTAAAATTATCTAAATATCCTTTTGAAAAAGAATAATCACTTGTGTAATTATTAAAAACTGGTATTTGAGATGGTCTAGTCCCTATGCAAGATGACGTAAAATCCAAATTACCTACTATAAGTGAAATATCATTTTTATTTTCAATGCTACATGATTTCGGCATAATATCTGGTAGTTTCATTGATTTAAATATAGCTTTAGATTTAATCCACTCTGCACATTCCCTTGCAATAGCTCCTTGATTAAGGTTAGCTTTAAAAATTCTTTCACTATCATTTCCATTTAACTTTTCTATGTAATCATTTTGAGCTGTAAATATAAATCTAAAATTATCTGTTTTATTTAATTCTTTTTTTAATTCATAATAAGCATAGATTGTAAAATATGCTGAAGCTAAAGATACTTTACTTTCCTTATTTAGCTTCTCTTTTAACAATTCCGTAACTGTATCATTTCCAATATTAGAAATACTTTTAAACATCGTAACATCTCCCTATATTGTATGAACTACAAAATTCCTACTATTATCTAAATAATTATACCATTTTATGCTAAAATGCTCAAAAAAATCTTTAAATTTTAATCATAAAATAGCATCTACAACTTTTTACATTGCAGATGTCTTCTATACTTTATTACATACCTTCAAAACTTCCAAAACAATACTGGATGTATTGGCTTCTATTCCTATTAAACTTAAAGCCTTGTTTTTCAAATGCTTCCAGTATGAACCTGTCTATTCCATAAGGAGTTTTATGTTTTTCTATAAGTTCTTTACTCATCTTAATTTTATAATTATCTAATGATATCCAAAATCCATTTTCATTTATAATTTCCAACTTAACTTCTTTCTCAAACTCCCTACTTAAAGCTGCTATCACTAATTTTATAAATTCTTCTGTTTTCATATTTTTTGACATATACCCTCTTATCATTCCTGTTGTATTCATTATTATCACTCCATAAAATTATTTAAAAACAAAAAAATCCCCTTATCCTTAGATAAGAAGATAATGAACGTCATATTAGGCTTCACCTCCTTATCGTTTTTAGCTGAACCACCTTACTATTTGCAGGTTGGTATAGGGTCATAGAGCTAAATCTCTACCCTAATTCTTAATATATCAATGTTTAATTCTTACAATTAAAGCATATCATACAAATTATAAAAATGCTATATTTTTTGAAAATTTACCCATAATAAAAGCACTCAACCACAAGATTGAATGCTTTTATTATTGTGTAGGAAAATAGCATAATGTTCCCCTACACAGCTCTTACCTATATTTTTTGTATGTAGGAACATATTAAAACCTAGCATTTTCAATGCTTCTACTTACGATATAGCTTTACCACGCACTCAACATGTGCCGTATGCGGGAACATATAAGTAATCACTAAAATAATTCAGCTAACCAGCATATACCCTTTTGCTCAGTATCCATATTAATATAACTGAGAATCAACTAATGGATATTTATAAGTAATATGCCGCGTTCTGACCATTCGTTGCATGAGCTATGCAAGCTGACGATAGGAGTGTTTATGAAGATGTCGCTGATGAGATTTATAGATTGCGTGAAGAAAAACACAATCTCCTAGTGGAAAACACCAGTAAGGGTGACCTCAAAAATCGCATAAATGAAATGAGTCAATTTCTTAAAAATTAACCCACAGTCATTTCTGAATATGACGGGCAGCTGGTCTGATGCTTGATTGAAAAGCTCACAGTACACGAGGATAAAGTCACTGTTGAATTTAAGTCTGGTGTTAGTATAAGATATAAACGAATAAGAGAGCAGGTCGCCCTGAAGGCTCATTAAGTCCATAGGGGGTGACTTGCTCTCTTATTGTCGTTATGCCGCTGTTTCAAAAATTTTCTTCTGAGCCTTGAGATATCGTTGCAGATTAAGAATTGTGCCATCTGATATTTGCGCATTAAGTTCATCTTCCGTAAGCACGATAGAATTGTCTTTCGCCAGTTTTTCTGTATACTCAAAAATTCGATTTACAAGAATATCTAAATCCTCGGTTGAAAGCTGAATACTGATTTTCTCATAGTCTTTGTGTTTCTTCAGATTTTCTAAGCAAGTCATCAAATCATTTATCGAATCTACACTAAGATTACCTTTACGGATTCCGTTTATATAGTTCTTTAATGATGCTCTAAATTTCGATACAACTTCTGGATCGTGATTCTTTATTTTATGGTAAATACCAACTCCTGCAGCGGTTATACCAGTGCTTATTCCTACAATAATGAGTGCCTTCTTATTGTTTTTTGCGAACTGAATTGCTTTAGCGAGCAAGCCCTGAGCCTGTTGAGCAACTTCCATATGAACTGGTTTAAGGTGCATTACTATGCGGCCCTTTTTTGGCCCTGTTGCATAACGGATTACGCTTCCGATTCTTCTGTATTCTCCTGTGAGGATTTTGATCAAAATATCATCTGTTAAATTATAAGCTTCTTGTACAATTGTCATTTCCTACTCCTCCTCTCAACCATTCTGTCTATTTTACTCTATAACAGTCTTTGTATTTTTTGCGAATCTACCATGAAAGAAAAGTGCATCACAGCTTTTTCTTCTTAGACTTCAGAACAGCATATCTAAATCGAACACTCACATACACCCAACATCTAACCTAACTTCTCGTCAAGCACCGACATCTAAATTGCTCTCTCGCAAGCGTTATAGCTTATTTTGATATGTTCCCACAAAGCAAAAAAATCACATTTTTCGCACTCAGATTTCAAACACAAAAACATACGAATGGCTTATATACTGGGTTTTCTACGCCCCTACCATTTTACACGTGACATCAATACTACCGTCTCAACGTGTGATAGTTAGGCTAAAACACACTATAGATTAGATGTAAAATAACGCCTTAAAATCAAGGACTTCGCGCTTTTCATAATAACAAAATTATCACAAATCTGCTTAGCAGTTGAGTGGTGGATTTTGATGTCACATATTTTGAAGTTTCTAAAATATTGCATTATACTTTTTTTCTTCTAAAATACATGGATATGCTCATAATCCATGCCGGCGGACTTGCAAAGGCACTCTTATTTGGTCTGTTCTCAGAGCCTTTCATTGAGCCACCTCTTCCTTTATGGTTTTAGGAAGTACCTGACAAAAACAATCCCAAGAAGGAGCACGATAACGAGATAGACATAAATCAATCCTAGCTCAGCACTGCCCACGCCGGGAGTTCTTCCCTCGGTTGGTTGTGGCGCTTCTTCCCAAAGTGTGTTAAAGTCTATTTCGTTCCCATTTGCATCGTAGTAATGGATAAACTGTTTCCCAACATAATTTTCGGGGCTCGCTAGCTTGATTACCCGCAAAAACGGAGCTTGTTCAACTTCGCCTTGATAAATCGGCTGAACGGAAGTGTCGTTAGAAGGATAGATGGCATAGGTCGCCACTCCCTGCAAATCATTTATTCCATACAACAGCAGGTGACTTTTTCCACTACTAAAGGTGTACTCATAAAGTGGCCAGTCATCAAGATGGGCGTTCAAAAAACGATATTTGCCAAGTAAGCCCGCCTCTAGCGTAGCTATTCCATAATGCCCAACGTATCCCTCGCGCTCAAAAAAAACAATAAGGCGGCTACCTACCCTTTGGCTCTCAATAACATTTGCATCGACATTCTCTGTGAAAAAATATTCATCAATTGCCGCTTCAAGCGAGATCGTATTTGTCACGTCCACAGAAAACTCCATGATGTACAGTCCGTACATACACAGGAGTGCTATGACTGCAGACAGTACTGCACCGATTATTTGCTTGTGTTTAAGTTTTTTAAGAAATTTAAGCTCTATATCAGGAACCTTTTCAGTGTTTCCGACTTCAACGATCATCTGTTCATATGCTTCTTTACAACTTTCACACATTTCTAAATGCTTTTCTATAACTATATTTGTTTCATTCATGGTCAATTTCTCAATATAATTTGGAAGTAAATCCTGAACAACACTACAAGTCACATCTTCTTTCATTTCTGTCCCTCCTTTATTATTTTTTGTTTGCCTCGATAAAAAGTAACTCGTGCCCATGTCTCATTTTTCTTTAATATATCACCGATTTCTCGGAAATTGAGGTCCCCTGTAAGCCTTAAGTACATCACCTCTCTGGTTTTTTCATCTAAACACTGAAGCCTCTGAAATAATTCAATTTTAGATTCACTTGTCAAAACCTCATATTCAACATTATCTTTAGCTGGTGTATTTTCCGATATCTTGTCAACTGAATCTAATGTATATCGCTTTCTTTTTTCATACTCCTTAAGCCATAGATGCTTTGCAATCTGGCAAAGCCATGTTGATATTTTGCAATCACCTCGAAAGTTAGAGTATGTTTTTAACGCTTGGTAGAAGGTTTCCTGTGCCAATTCTTCAGACAAATCAGCTTCATGGGTCAAGCAGAATAGGTACTTGAAAACTACTTGAAAATACTCTTTATATAAATCATCCATATTCTGCACTCAATCACCTCCTACTAATAAGTACTTTAAATTTAACTTTCGTTACAAAAATAAGGAGAAATATTTTTATTTCTCCAAGAAATAGTCATGTAGACTTTATAGGCTATAAAATTGAACCTAGAGTAAGACTAGTTCAATCTAATAGTTATATTTGCTGTAAAGTTTATACTTGCATCAAATAATAAAACCAATCCATATAAAACTACTCATTTCTGTTCACGTTTCACACTGTAATGGGTTCCTTTTCTTCTGACTTTCCCATTAACAATTTCAATGTTGCTTCTACGCTTTATTTCCTCTTGAACCTGCTCAAATTTTTCTTCTTCAATAATAGGTTCATGAGCATTTTTCATTAAAAACTGTTCATGCTCACCATCATTTTTACGCTGATTATTATTAGGAAAATCCCCAGAATAGGTTTTACCTACCAATACATGCCCTGCATATTTTTCATTGATTAATATAGTTTGGATAGCGCGCTTTGACCATGTGTCCTTACCCTGCGGCGATTTAATATTTCTACTTTCAAGCTCTCGGATAATTAAAATGACGCTGAGTCCATTTAAGTATAAGTCATATATCATACGGACAACTTCTGCTTGTTCCTCATCAATGATGAGTTCACCATTTTCGTCGTGTTTATAGCCAAAACATTTCCGGGAATAGAGCTTTGAACTGCCGGAAATAAACCCACGTTTCAAACCCCACTTAATTGCCTCACCCGTTGATTCACTTTCAGCCTGAGCTATTGCGCTCAATGCTGATATAAGTATATCACTATCCGATTCGCTGGTACGGAGATCCTCATGATAAAATATGATCTCAATCCCCAATCCTTTTAATCTACTTACCGTTTCAAGCAAATCAACTGTATTCCTTGCAAAACGACTGATTGTTTTCACTAAAACAATATCAATTCGATTCTCATAACAATCAAATATCATCTTCTGAAATCCTGGTCGGCCAACATTGCCCCCAGAGTCTTTGTCTGTATAGACCTCATACAATTTCCACTTTGGGTTATATACTACATATTGCTTCAATGTTTTTATTTGAATATCCAAACTTTCATCCTGCGACTCATGCGTTATACTTACGCGGCAATATATACCAACATTCTTCACTGGCTGACGACTAGCAGGAATCATTGTAACTTTAGGTTTTAAAGTTTCTTCTGACATGACATCACCTGTTTGATCCTTTATTAATTAAGAAATAGCAAACTATCTTTCTATACAACTACGGTTATATGATAAGTAGTCTAATTTACTGAAAATCAAATTTAAGACTTTCAAACCCTTATAAAAACAGGATTTCTATTCGCTTCATCCAACCTATTCTCTCAACTTAAAAAATTCACAAATACATCTAAATCGACCACTCATTAACCACTGACATCTAACCTGCTCTGTACGCTCCCGTTGACATCTAATCCGCTCTGTACAGGGTCTTAATGCCTTCTTGGACATGTTCCCGCAAAGCAGAAAATCATCGTTTTTCAGCTTTAAATTTTTGTCACTAAAATCCCTGAAAGGCTTATATCAAGCCTTCCCGAGTACACTTCTTTATTTTCTTGACATCAATACCACCGTCTCGACGTGTGTAGTCTTTGGGAAAATATCCTTATTACTTCAATTTTTTTAAAAAAGTTTTCTTGTATTTTCTTCAATTCCTATATATCAATCTTTTGTGCAATTCGTCGATACACGCTTCTTTTAGATGTAGACTCATCTTTTGAATATTTAAAAACACCAATAAAGCGATATACATCTCTTCCAAGAGCATCCATGCTCTTAGCAAATGTAATTCTTGATATTTCTAAATGCTTCTCTTTTATAATAGCATCGTGGTCTGTATTGCTTTCATAAATTCTGCTCCAGTCATTAGATAATTCTTTAACCCATCCTTTTGATACAGCAGTTGCACTTCCATCAACAATAATTGCAAGTTTTGGACACCAAATATAATAACCGTTACCTAAGTTAAAGTAAGCGTGTTGCATTGCCTTATATTTTTTTCCAAAACACTTTGTAATTTCAACAATTGTTCTAAACGATAGATTATCTTGTACTTCTAATGTACCTTTTTCAATAACTATACTAAATGGTTCTCTATTAATATCCCATACTTTAATCTTCTTAGAATCAATTATTTCCTGTATTTCTGTAACCACTGAGTTAATTTGTTCTTCTATAGACTCAATACTTTCATATGCTCTTATTCTGTATAATTTGAAATCAGCTGTTTCATCATATGATGCCAGCATTTCTTTCATTGTGATTTCACGTTTTTTATCATGTTCTTCGTTACTAATATGAAATTCTTCATCACATTCAATACCAACATTAATTTGTGGAAAGTATAAATCTATTAATGCATATTTCCCATCTGTACGTTTTACATATTGTTGAGTAACTGGCTGTATATCTAATCTACCGAGTTTATGCCAAATAGCATTGATTATATAATTTTCATAGTCCTTTCTCTTTGTTCGTGATAATGTTTTAATCAAATATTCTCTTTTCTTATCGTATGGCATTTGTACACCTCAAATTAATTTTTCTTTAGGAATCTGTTATAATACTAAATTTATAATTCTTTGTTAATTACATAAATCCTTTATTTAATTATATATTTACAATAATATTCTAAGCTAAATCAACTATTATTTCCGCTAAAAAGTGCACACCCCCTACTAAAAATGCACACCCCCTACACTAAATTTCATAGGGGGTGTGCATTTATTTCAATTTAATCCAAGTTTTTATGATTTAAGTTTCAAATTCCAGCTTGTATTTCATCCAAAAAACAACGAAAACCCCTGAATTCAAGGGTTTTCCATTGTATCAAACTTGTTGTTTTCTTATGGTGGAGGCGAGGGGTGTCGAACCCCTGTCCGAAAGCCATAACACCTAGGCATCTACGAGCGTAGCCAATAATTTAAATTTCCCTCCACTGAACCCCTACTGGCCGGGTTTTAGTTTTGGTAGCTTCATATTTTCCGTTTCCAGGTCAAAGCTTTCCCAGACTCGGTTCACCGCTGTCGGCGCCCTATCCTAAGTCGCGGTAATCAAAGGTAAGACGTAGCAGAACTAAGCTGCTAGTGCTAAATTATCGTTTGCGTTTAAATTGT
>NZ_JAENWM010000004.1 GCF_016650035.1 Clostridium sp. | reverse complement strand
TTTCATATTTAAATCTACCTTTCTGATTATCAACACCCCATTTGTACAATCTTATGAGGTATATTCTACACTATATTTTTGTATGTTTGGGACATAATCAAAAACGGTATACTAAGACATTATCATAAACGGATCATAAAAATTTAAAAAAAAGAAATTAAACTATTGACAAATTGCTTTCTTGTGTATATAATAATAAATAATATAATAATTAAAGCTATGAAAGAGAGAAAAATATCACGGGTGCAACTACAGAGAGCCGACGATTGTTGAGAGTTGGTGTTGAAGCGGATATAAAATGATCACTCTTGAGCTGCTGAGTTGAACTTGAAGTTATTGTGATTATGAATTGCAAAAGATGATTTTATTTGCAAAATCAATTACAATGATAGAATTATTTTACATTAAGTAAACGAAGACGGATGCTCCCGATATAGAGCTATGGTTAATGAAATTCATTTTAGTGTTTTACATGACCAAATAATGAGGTAATTTATTTAATAAATTACGAACTAGGGTGGTACCACGAATCTTTCGTCCCTATAAACATAGTTGATATGTGTTTATAGGAATGGAAGATTTTTTATTTGTCCAAAAAAGGGGGAATCAAAATGTATAAAACTATAAGTGCTAAAGTAGAAAATGGTATAGATGCTTTAGTAAGAGTTACCAATGTTTTAAAAAGAAAAGAATTTCAAATAAGAGCGCTCATGATGACAGAAGGTGAATTCGGAGAGTATTCAAATTTAAACATAACAATAGAAGAAGGCTCTAATTTAGGGATAGAACAGGCAATGATGCAACTAAGGAAAATAATAAATGTACATGAAATTAAAGAATTGAAGGATGCAGAATAATTCAGAAATCTAAACAAGAAAAGAGGAGGTATATCTTATCTTATCATTTGTAGAATAACTTTAAAAATACTAAATATTAAGGAGGAGAAAAATGTTAAATATAAATGAAAAATCAGATCATATGGAGGATGTAGAAAAAATTAATAATATTGAGGAAGAAACGCAAAATCAATCTAAATATTACATCTGGGATTATAATGTTAACTATTTTGGGGTGGGTCGTGGATCCGAAGAATAAGAGTAATAATATAACAAAAAAGCACATTGAGAGTTTTCGCAATGTGCTTTTTTGTACTCAATTCTGTCAAGATATTCTTGGTTTATATGACATATATTAGAATTAAATTTGATGATTTTTATATAAATGTGTCTTCAAAGTAATATATAGGGGTTTTTTTACTTTTTTCAATAAACATAAAGGAGAATTATTAATGTTTGTAGAATTATAGATATAGAATATGAAAAAGTATTTATAGATTAATTTAATCAATATCTGTTAGGTCTTAAAATTACATGAGGAGGGGTTGAAATGACAGAAAACATGCTAAAAGTATTAATATGTGATGATTCTTTGCTAATTAGAAAAAAATTAAAAGAGGTATTAAAAAATTGTGGATGTGAAAATATTTTAGAAGCGGCTGATGGTCAAGCTGCAATAGATATATACAAAGAGGGTAATCCAGATTTAGTCTTTATGGATATAATTATGCCAATAAAAAATGATATTCAAGCAGTTAAAGAAATAATGGAATTTGATAAAACTGCAAAAGTAGTAATGGCTTCTTCGGCTGGAACAAAAGAACATGTAAAAGAGGCAATAAAAGTAGGAGCATTTGAATTTATACAAAAGCCTTGGGAAAAAGATAAAATCAATAAAATTATTCACAATTTCAAATAAAAAAGGAGGGTGAAACTATGTTTAGTAAATATTTTGGTCAATACTTATTGCATGAAAATTATCTTACTGCTGAGCAATTGTGCACGGCATTAGAATACCAAGAATCAGTTAGATTAAAACTAGGAGTTTTAGCTGTGAATGCGGGATATATGACTGCAGAGCAGGCAAGTAAGGTACATCAAATGCAAACAAAAGCCGATAAGAGGTTTGGAGAGTTGGCTGTGGATGCCAAGTATTTAAAAGAGGAGCAAGTAGATGAATTGCTTTCTTCACAAAGCTTTGGTCATCTTTTACTAGCACAAGCTTTAATAGATAAAAACTACATGTCTCTTGAAAAATTTGAAATAGCAATGAGCGATTATAAGAAAAAATATAATATTTCAGAAGATCAGTTTGATGCCTTGCAAAAGAATGACGTAGATGAAATTATAAATATTTATGTAAATCTAGAAGAGAATAAATACAGTTTAGAAATAAAGAACTACATTTCTTTATTCATGCGAAATATAATTCGTTTTATCCATTCTGAGGTTTATACAAATACTATTATGAAAGTTGAAGAGTACAAAACGAAATGTGCAGTAACACAAACAATAAAAAATAAGATTAATTTACAAACATATATCAATGCAGAACAGGATGTGTTTGTAAAACTAGCATCAATATATGCTGAGGAAGAATTAATCTGTATGGATGAATTGGCTAAAGATTCTGTAGGTGAATTTTTAAATTTAAATAATGGGCTATATCTTGTAGGTATGTCCAATATAGGAATAGAATTAGAAATGGAGCCTCAATCAATTTGTTTTGATGAAACTATTTGTTCTACATATGTGCTACCAATAGAATTACCTTTTGGTAAAATAGAACTTATCATATCAGCTTTATAGTAAATTAACTGCTAGATTATAATCTAGCAGTTTTTTTATTCAAAGTTTAATTTATATTTTTTTTAAAACTAGCACTGTTCTACTAGGAGAATAAATTGTAATACCGATTTTATTGTCTTTGCCCTGCAAAGTATTTGTGTCATAAATATAATCTGAGGATATTCTATCATATCCACCAAATATATGCTGATCACTGTTAAAAATAACTTTGTATTTACCAACGTCCGCAGTGGGAAGTTCATATTTCTCGAAGGATTTTGTTGGATTAAAATTAAATAAGAATATTAAACCACCTTTTCTAAAGGCAAGTAAATTTAAATCCTCATCACTCCAAAGATGCATTAAATCATTTGCTCCTAATATATTGTGAGACTTAAAAAAAGTTAACGTTTCTTTATCAAAATTCAACAAGTAATCATAAGCTAGATTTTTATTATCTACTAAACTCCATTGCCTTCTTGCATAATGGAAACTCCAATTGTTACCTTCTCTTGGAAAATCAATCCATTCAGGATGGCCATATTCATTGCCCATGAAATTTAAATATCCTTCACCACCTAGAGATATAGTGAGGAATTTAATCATTTTAAGTATTTCAATAGCTCTATTTATAGTAGAGTTATTATCTGTTTTTAACATGTGGTTATACATTGCAGGACCTGCTAAGCGAAACATTAAAGTTTTATCGCCTACTAGGGCCTGGTCATGAGATTCGGCATAGCCAATACATTTTTCCTGAGGACGTCTACTAGTGAGTTCATACCATAACTGTCCCATGCTCCAATTCTCATCAGTACGTTCCTTAAGTATTTTCACCCAAAGGTCTGGAATTCCCATTGACAAACGGTAATCAAAACCTATTCCACCATAGCTTACAGGAAGGGCTATACCAGGCATGCCACTCATATCCTCAGCAATAGTAACTGCGTCAGCTCTAACTTCTTTAACTAATTCATTGGCAAATTGAAGATATGTGATTGCTTCTATATCAGTATCAGTACTGAAATATTTGCTGTAATCTGTAAACGCTACTCCTAGACCTTGATGGTGATATAACATTGAAGATACACCGTCAAAGCGATACCCGTCAAAATGATACTCTTCAAGCCAAAATTTAATGTTTGATAATAGAAAATGAAGAACTTCTGGTTTTGCATAATTAAAAAGTTTTGTGCCCCAAGCAGGATGACTTCCTTTGTGTCCGGTGTGAAAAAACTGATAGTCTGTTCCATCGAATTCATTTATTCCTTCAGCTATATTTTTAATAGCATGGGAATGTACTAAATCAAGTAATACTGTAAGTCCCATGGCGTGAGCAGTATTAATTAATAGCTTAAGTTCATCTGGAGTACCAAACCAAGATGAAACTGCAAAGAAGTTTGATACTTGGTAACCGAAAGAAGCATAGTATGGATGTTGCATAATTGCCATAAGTTGTATAGTGTTATATCCTTCAGTTTTTATTCTTGGAAGTATATTTTGTGTGAATTCATTAAAAGTACCCATAGCTTCTTTTTCTTGAGCCATGCCAACATGAGTTTCATATATAAATAATGGTTTTGAATGATCCACGTGAAAGCCACTATCCTGCCAAACAAAAGGAGTCTCTGGTTGCCATATTTGGCCGAGAAAATCTTTAGTAACTGGATTTTGCACTGTTCTTTTAATATAAAGTGGAAGTCTATCTTTAGATTCACCTTTAGCAACTATCCTAACCTTTATATTTGACATATGTTTAAGCGTCTTACTACCACTTAGAAAAATTTCCCAATTGCCATTCCCTATTTTTTTTAAGGGATGGGACTCAGAATTCCAAAAATTAAAATCCCCAATTAGATAGAGAGCCTGCGCAGCTGGTGCCCATTCCCTATAATACCAACCCCCATCGCAGGGATGGAAGCCATAAAACAAGTTTCCATTTGCGAAGGATTTAAAATTAGGATAGTTAGAGAGCAAAACCTTTTTAGTTTCTTTATACTTATTTACTCTTAAGCTAATATCTTTTTCAAAAGGTTTGAGATAGGGGTCAATGTCCAATATTTTTATATTGTTTTTTTTCTCATGGTTATCCTTCATAAAAAATCTCCTCCTATAAATTAAGTATCTAAAACATATAATTATTATTTTTTTCAAATAAAAAGTATTTTATAAGTATAATTCAACTTATTATGTTTGGTTTCCTCTTTTATTAATAAATTTAACGTAAAAGTATTCTATTTTTGCCTCTAAATCCCACATATCAAATTATAAAGCTAATTAATTTAGAATATGAAGTGAAAGACATGCTTTAATAAATCATAGTAACTAAAAGAATACATAAAAAAAACACGAATTATAATAATCCGTACTTTTTTATGTTTATTCTTCTTCTATGTAAGTAATATTACCATCAAAAATATAATTAAAAGAAGTTTTTGAGCCTTCTAACACATACATCATTTTTTCAATTACAACTTGTTCTTCCTTATTAGTTGTGATAGAAAGTGTGGCTTCTTCATTAACTTCTGACTTTAGATCAAATTCATATATAAAATCTTTTATAAGCCGTATCCATTCAGCAATATCATTTGAACCTAAACTTTCTTTTTTTGCAAAGTTTTTTAAAGTTTTCTCTAGTTGTTTTTTTGAGAATCTCAATATATTTGCCATTATTTTGCCTCCAATTTTAACTCTCATAAAGTATAACACAAAAACTCAACTCACACCAATGGTCAAAATTTCAATCTTAGGAGCTAAAAGGTGTTAAACTATTTGTAATTTAAAGAATGATACCTCTTATTTGCTGTAAGTGAATATGTAATTGATTACTCTAGGAGTAATCATCTAATATGAGGATTTACCACTTTAAACTAAAGTTATAAAATAGATATAGTATTATAAAAACTTTTATGCACAAGGAGACTTTGAAATGAAACTTTTAAGAGAGTTACTAATTATTTTGGTTATTTATTTTGTCGGAGAAATTTTAACAGAATTTTTTAATTTACCTGTGCCAGGCAATATTATGGGAATGATTTTACTCGTAATTTTACTATGCACAAATGTTGTGAAACTTGAGATGGTAGATACAGTGGCAAATTTTTTATTGGACCACTTAGCTTTTTTCTTCATACCAGCCGGAGTGGGTATTTTAACTTCGCTTGTAGTAATTAAGGATAGTTTTATAAGATTACTTATAGTATGCTTTATAAGCACAATTGTTACTATTGCCGTCACTGCTTTAATTGTTGAATTTATGACAAAAGAAAAAAAAGGTGCTAAAAAACAAAAGGAAGTGTGCTAATGAATAGCTTATTTAATAACTCCCTATTTGGAATTATGTTATCTTTATTTGCTTTTGAAGTAGGTTGTTATATTTACAAAAAAACAAAAATACCGTTTTTCAATCCATTATTTATTTCGATTACAATAGTTATTGTAGTATTAGTTGGTTTCCATATAGATTTTGAAACCTATAATAAAGGTGGAGAATTTATAAATATGTTTTTAGGACCAGCCACAGTAGTACTTGCAGTTCCACTTTATAAACAAATTTCATTATTGAAAAAGCATGCAGTGCCTATACTAATAGGTATTTTTATAGGAAGTACAGCCGGAATTATTAGTATTGTATTATTATCACATACTTTAGGACTCAACGAAATACTTATAAAATCTTTAGTGCCAAAATCTGTTACTACACCTATCGGTATAGAAATATCAAAACAAATGCAAGGAATCGTTCCTATAACCGTAGCAGCTATAGTTATCTCAGGAATTATTGGAGCAATTGTAGGGCATCCTATTTGCAAATTATTAAAAATTAAAAGTAAAATAGCTATAGGTATTTCACTCGGAACAGCTTCTCATGCCGTAGGGACAACTAAAGCCTTGGAAATTGGAGAAACTGAAGGTGCTATGAGTAGTCTTGCTATAGGAATTGCTGGACTTATGACAGTTTTCTTAGCTCCTGTTATCTATACTACTCTCACCAAAATCATAGGCTGATTAAATTGAAAATATAAATATAGGGTAGATTATTAAGCATAGAATATGCTAAAATTATATCTAAAAGTGAAACGAGGGATAAACATTGGATAATTTTAAGACAAATGCCATGAGAATTCTTGATAAGGCTAGGATTTCATATAATGCATATACTTATGACCATAGCGATGGCTTAATAGATGGTATTTCCGTTGCGCTAAAAATGGGGCAGTCTACGAGCCATGTATATAAAACACTAGTGACTAAGGCAGGGAGCGCGGAATACTTTGTTTTTGTCATTCCGGTTGCGGATGAACTTGACTTAAAGGCCGCAGCAAGAGCAGTGGGTAAAAAATCTATTCAGATGATTGTGGTTAATGACATTAATAAGGTCACTGGTTATGTTCGTGGAGGGTGCTCACCAATAGGAATGAAAAAAGACTATAAAACTGTGTTAGATAGCGCGTGTACATCACTAAACACCTTCATTATTAGTGGTGGGAAAATAGGACATCAAATTGAAATGTCACCAAAAGATTTAATTAATCTGATTAATTGTAGTACTGAGTTCATTATCATGCAAAAAAATATATAGAAAATGAAGGGGTATATTTAAATGAATAAGGAAATTATAAGATTTGGAGTTATAGGAACAAATAATATTACAGAATGGTTTTTAAATGGCGGGTCGCAAGTTAAAGATTTTGTTTTAACAGCAGTATATTCAAGAAGTGAAGAAAAAGGTAAGGCGTTTGCAGAAAAACATAATGCAAAATATGTTTTTACTGATTTAAATGAAATGGCAAAAAGTGAATTAATTGACGCTGTGTATATTGCATCACCAAACGCTATTCATTCTGAGCAAGCCATATTGTTTTTAAACCATAAAAAACATGTATTATGTGAAAAAGCTTTTGCCTCGAATACAAACGAGGTAATTAATATGATAGAAGCTGCAGAAAACAACAAAGTTATTTTAATGGAGGCAATGAAGACAACACAACTGCCGAATTTTAAAATTATTAAAGATAATCTACATAGAATAGGTAAGGTAAGAAAATATTTTGCAAGCTATTGTCAGTATTCTTCAAGGTATGATAAATATAGGGAAGGAATAGTGTTAAATGCATTTAATCAAAAACTATCTAACGGGGGATTAATGGATATAGGGGTTTATTGTATTCATCCTATGATAAATTTATTTGGGAACCCAAATGAAATAAAAGCAAATGCTTTAATTCTGGAATCTGGTGTGGATGGAGAGGGTAGTATAACATTTAAGTATGATGAAATGGATGCTGTAATTATGTACTCAAAAATAACGAATTCAAAATTACCTTCAGAAATTCAAGGAGAAGAGGGAAATATAATTATTGAGAGTATTAATAAATTCGAAAAGGTAAAAATAGTTTTTAGAGATGGAAGAGAAGAAGATTTAACACAGTTTCATAATGAATATGATATGTGCTATGAAATAGAGACCTTTATTAGCAACATTAAAAGTGTGGATACGGAGAATACCTCTAAATTATTACAGACTTCCAAATGGGTAATGGAGACAATGGTTGAAACCAGAAAACAGATAGGACTTATTTTCCCAGCAGACTTAAATTACAATTAATTCTATATTTATATAAAAATTTATTATATAATAAAATCATGTTTTATATAATTAGTTATGTTAAAAAAATTATAGTTAGGATGTGAAAAAAATGGCGGAAATTAAATATGAAATAAAAGAAACACTAGGTGCCCTCTCTGAATCTTCAAAAATGTGGAAGAAAGAATTAAATCTAATAAGTTGGAATGATAAAGAAGCTAAATATGATATTAGAGACTGGTCACCTGAGCATGAGAAGATGGGTAAAGGGGTGACTCTTACAGCGGATGAGTTAAAGTTACTTAGGGATATACTTAATAAGTTGGAGTTATAGTAAATAATGCCTTCTAGGATAGCGGTTTTTTTACTTTGATTTTGTTACAACATGCCAACTAATAATATATATAAATATGGGTATTATATATATTAAGAGGTGATTTTATGAAAATCAAGGCAGCGTGTATTATATTTTTAGGTGTATGTATCATGGGATTCTATGGAATTACTGGTACAACACCTGGAGTTCAAGCTTTTAATATGTCTCAAAAACAACCACTAATATCCAAGAGTCAATTGAAAATTATAAGCTCTGTATCCGTTGTTAAACACGGCGGGACAGGACTTATAACAATACAGGGAATACCTAATACTAGGTATAACATTACGACTTCATATAAATTAAAAAACAAAACAATCTCTGTTATTCAATGGCGTACAACAGATGGAATAGGAGTGACTACATTTAATTGGATTGTCAATATGAAAACAATTGCTGGAACTTATGAGGCTACGATTTCTGGCGGAGGGGATATACTAAAGACAAACCATACAGTTGTACCATAATAAATTATAATTAATAACACCTAGAAACTATTGTATGTTTTATAGGTGTTTATTATTTGAATTTCAAGTAACTATTTATACATTATTATCGTCTTATATTTAAAGTGAAATAAATTACGGTATTATGGAATAAACTTATTTTGTAACGAGATTTTAAAAGTAAATTAAAACAATAGGAGGTATGCGATGCTATGAAAAAAAACATTTGTATTATATTAATAGTTCTTACATTTGGTTTGCTCACTGGTTGCAGCAAAGAGCTAACATCCAAGGTTACTCCTTCAGAAAACATAGGTAACTCTCAACCTAAAGATACAAGTACTCAAATTAAAGATAATAGTTCAAAAGAAACTGTTGTAACAGCTAAGATAGGTGATTACTATCCATTAGAAGAGAGCATAAAGTATACGTATGTAGGAGAGGGTAATGAATATGCAACTTATTCTGTGTTTGTCGACTATTTAAGAGGAACCCGCCAGCAGATTAGGGTTAATAATGGTGGTACAGAGACAGTACAAGTACTTGAAAACAGTGATGGAGAATTAAGACGCATATACTCTAAAGGAGAAAATTATTACAGAGAAGATGTTACTTCCCAAAGTAATGACATCGATGTTTTATTAAAAGAACCACTTTCAAAAGGTAATTCTTGGACATTATCAGATGGAAGTAAACGAAGCATTACTAGTCTAAAAGTTGCTATAAAAACCCCTTTAGCTAGTTATGAATGTATTGAAGTTACAACCGTTAGACAGGATAGTACGGATAAAAGTTATTATGCAGCTAATGTAGGACTCGTTAAAACATTATTTTCATCAGAGGGCTATGAGGTAACTTCTTCCTTGAATAAGAGGGAGAAAAATGTACCCTTTGTTCAAACAGTTAAATTCTACTATCCAAATGGAAATGACGGTATGAATTATACCACAGTTAAAGAGCTTTCCTTTAATACAAATGACATAACTAAAAAAATATTTGAGAATCATTTCAAGGAAGTTCCGAATAAGAATGTAGGAAAATTAATTAGCACTAACACAACAATAAAAAGTCTTTATTTGAATAAGGATAATATGGTATACGTGGATTTTTCAAAAGAATTAACTGAGGAAATGAATGCTGGCAGTGGTTATGAAGGTCAGATTCTACAATGTATTACTAATACACTAGGTGATTATTATATGGTGAAAAAGGTTTATATAACAGTGGAAGGTAAGCCTTATAGTTCTGGTCATATATTAATGGAAAAGGGTGAAGCTTTTGTTGTTGATCACAAAAACACTAAATAAGTTTAAGAAAAGTAAGGGATTTCATTTTAGTAATCCCCTTTATTTTTTATAAGTTAATTATTGATGATATTTTTAACTTTAAATTGTATATATACAAACTATGTTATAATTAAATGATTGTATACAGATATTTATTTTTATATGATTTACAGAAAATACAAGGGGGTAATTAAATGATTGATTCACATATACATACAGAATTTTCACTAGACTCTCAAATGAAGATTCAGCATGGGCTGGAACACTCTGAAAAGATTGGCATAGGAATGACTATTACAGAGCATCTAGATTTAAAATTTCCAACAGAAGAAAATTTCACCTTTGATATAGATAAGTATTTTAATGACTATGACAAGTATAAGAGTAATAAATTTATGCTTGGAATTGAAATTGGCATGCAATTAAATTGCTTGGAGGAAAATAGAGCTATAGCAAGTAAGTATCCTTTTGATTATATAATCGGGTCCATACATGTAGCTGATGGACAAGATATATACGATCCTAAATTTTATGAAGGTAAAACTAAAAAAGAATCATTTGAACAATATTTTGGGAGTATGATTGATTGCGTGAAACAGTATGATTTTATTGATAGTTTAGGTCATATTGATTATATATCTAGATATGCTGCATTTTACGATAAGGAAATACATTACGAAGAATTTAATGAATATATAGATGAAGTGTTAAATACTATAGTTAGTAATGGAAAAGTAATAGAACTAAACACTAAAAGACTGGGAAATAAAGAAGCATATAATAATTTAATGCATATTTATAGTGCGTACAAGCAAAACGGCGGGGAATATGTTACTATAGGCTCCGATGCACATCATGCAGAACAAGTTGGGCAAAACTTTCAGCTAGCTAATAGCATATGCGAAATATGTAACCTTAAACCAGTATATTTTAAAAATAGAAAAATGGAATATATGTAATATTACTTTACTAGTATTTTTGAGGAGAATAGAAATGGAAAATAGCCAATTAATTAATCAAGTTATCGTATTATTTATTATTATAATGGTGGGATTTTACGCTAAGAGAAAGAAATTTCTAAGTAACATAGTTGATAGAGGTTTGTCGGAATTATTATTAAATATAACATTACCATTTATGATAATTACATCTTTTAATATTAAATATGAAGCACAGATGGTTAGTAATGCTCAAAAGATTTTATTATACTCGTTTTTGATACACATAAGTCTAATATTTATTAGTAAATTGTTATTCTTTAAGTTTCCCGAAAATAAACAAAAGGTATTTAGATTTGTAACAATTTTTTCGAATGTGGGATTTATGGGCTACCCAGTTATTGAATCAATTTACGGAGGGGTAGGCGTTTTTTATGTGGCAATATTCAATATTCCTTTCAATGTTTTAGTGTGGACAGTAGGCGTAATGATCTTCACCGGAGAAAAGGATTTTAAATCAGTCAGAAAAGCGGTATTAAATCCAGCTCTTATAGCAGTATTTATTGGTATGATTTTATTCATATTTTCAATTGAATTACCGATCCCTATTGAAGCTTCGTTTAAACTAGTGGGAGCTACGACTACACCAATAGCAATGATAATCATTGGGTCAATGCTGGCGGAAATGAATGTTAAAAGTATTTTTTCTGATTTGTCTATATATTATGCTACAATGGTTAGACTATTAGTAGTTCCATTAATTATTTATGTTGCAATGAAATTTCTAAAGGTAGATGAGTTGTTACTAAATATATGTGTTATACTTGCGGCTATGCCAGCAGGAGTAACAGCTGCAATAATTGCAGAGAAATATAATGGGGATCCTTTGCTCGCTTCACAGTGTATATTTATAACTACAATACTATCAGGAATAACGGTACCTATAATAATACTATTTTTATAGAAGAAATGAATTTGTAGAATGGAGGGTTATAATGAAAATTAATTTTACGGAAAATTTAGAAAAAGGTATGAACTTTTTACATACTCAGGGCGCGTTTTTAACAGTGAAATCTGGTGGGAAAATTAATACTATGACTATAAGTTGGGGAAATGTGGGATATGAATGGAATAGACCTATCTTTACTGTTTTGGTAAGAAAATCGAGATATACTCATGATCTTATAGAAAATTCAGATGACTTTACTGTGAGTATACCCTTAAGTAAAGATCTAAAGAATGCATTAGCAGTTTGTGGAAGTAAATCAGGCCGAGACATTGATAAATTTAAGGAATGTAAATTAACCTTAGATGATAGTAGAAATGTTGCTACTCCGATAATTGGTGAATGTGAACTTCATTATGAGTGTAAAATTGTATATAAACAGGATATGAATCCTAAGCTTCTTTCAAGAGATATTGTAGAAAGCTCCTATGCAGATGGTGATTACCATACTTTGTATTATGGAGAAATAGTAACAACTTACATTAAGTAGAAAACACAAATAGATCAATATAAGAATTTCCTAGTGTGCATTATATAAATTGCAGTTACACTTTTTCTAATAAAGACTCACAAAGCCATGATCATGAGTGGCTTTGTGAGTCTTTTATATTAATAATATATTCAAAACAGACACCTTATTTTAATGTAATTTTGGGCCACATACCTAGCTAAGGGCACGGTTAAATCAAATCTTAAGGATAAATCAGTATTACCCTTAGTAAATCTGTAAATTTGTTTTTCAGTCTCTCCGCCTCCTTTTGCTAGTAAAATCTCGGATTTCTCTATTACTGGTGTATCTATAGGCAAAAATCCGAAGCTCTCATAAGTTTTTCATATTTTACCTCCAAAGCTTTTTTAAAATTATACTATATATAATCAAATCTTTCAATAATTGATTGCCTTTGAAAATAATAATTAAAAAGATCATATTTATAGTTGACAAGATTACTGGGGTTTGATATTATGTATTTATAAAGTATAGTAAAACACTCTACTTTAAAGGGGTGGTTAAATGAAATTATCTACTAAGGGAAGATATGGGGTTAAAGCCATGGTAGATTTAGCAATAAATTATGGAGAGCAACCGGTATCTATTAAAAACATATCCCAAAGGCAAAATATTTCAGAATATTATTTAGAGCAATTATTTTCTTCTCTTAAAAAGGCCAAACTTATTAAAAGTATAAGGGGAGCTCAAGGCGGTTATATTCTAAATAGAGCGCCGGAGAAAATAACTATACAAGATGTTATTAACGTACTTGAAGGTCCGATTGAAGTGTCAAATTGCCTAGAAGACGGAGCATGCAATAATATTGACTGTTGTGCAACTAGATTATTGTGGAAAAAAATTCAAGTTAGCATAGATAGTGTAACATCCACAATAACTTTAAAAGATATTGTGGATGATTACAATGAAATAGCACTAATAAAAGGAGTGAAAAATAATGAATAAATCAATTTACATGGACCACGCTGCAACCACTTATACTAAACCAGAAGTTTTAGAAGAGATGATTCCTTATTTTACAACATATTTTGGTAATCCTTCATCAATTTACTCTCTATCAAGAGAAACTAAAAAAGCAATTGATATTGCTAGAGATAAGGTAGCAAAAGCTATAAATTCTAATGAAAATGAAATTTACTTTACCGGAGGAGGTTCGGAAGCAGACAATTTTGCAATAAAGGGCATTGCGTCTGCTTATAAGCAAAAGGGAAATCATATAATAACAACAGTTATTGAACATCATGCTGTGCTACATACTTGTGAATACTTAGCTAAAAACGGATTTGAAATTACCTATTTACCTGTAGATGAATATGGATTTATTAATATTAAGGATTTAGAAAATGCTATGACAGATAAAACTATTTTAGTGTCAATAATGTTTGCTAACAATGAAATTGGAACAATAGAGCCAATAAAAGAAATTGGAGCATTATGTAGAAGTAAAAAAATATTATTCCATACAGATGCAGTTCAAGCAGTAGGTCATATTCCAGTAGACGTAAAGGAAATGAATATAGATTTATTATCCTTAGCCGCTCATAAATTCTATGGACCTAAGGGAGTGGGAGCACTATATGTAAGAAAAGGTATTAAGGTAGAGAATTTAATACATGGTGGTGGCCAAGAAAGGAATAAAAGAGCAGGTACTGAAAACGTGGCAGGCATAGTAGGCCTTGGTAAAGCTCTTGAACTTGCTACCCAAAACATGGATGACAACAATAAAAAACTAGTTTATTTAAGAGATAAGCTTATTAATGGATTATTAGAAATACCATATTCAAAATTAAATGGACCTATATCCGAAAATAGACTTCCAGGTAATTCTAATATTTGTTTTAAATTTATAGAAGGCGAATCTATACTATTACTCTTAGATGCGAATGGTATTGCAGGTTCAAGCGGGAGTGCTTGTACATCTGGATCTTTAGATCCATCTCATGTTTTGCTAGCCATAGGGGTTCCAATTGAAATAGCCCATGGTTCTTTAAGACTTAGTTTAGGAGATGCTACTACTGAAGAAGAAGTAGACTTTGTAATAGAAACAGTACCAAAAATTGTAAAAAGACTAAGAGATATGTCGCCATTATGGGATGACTTTTTGAAGGAGGAAAAATAATATGTATAGTGATAAAGTTATGGATCATTTTAATAACCCAAGAAATGTAGGAGAAATTCAAAATGCTGATGGAATTGGTGAAGTTGGTAACGCTAGATGTGGAGATATTATGAAAGTTTATTTGAAGGTAGAAGATAATATAGTAATAGATGCAAAATTTAAAACTTTTGGTTGTGGATCTGCTATAGCATCTTCAAGCATGGCTACAGAACTTATTAAAGGCAAATCTGTAGATGAGGCATGGACACTTACAAATAAAGCTGTAGCTGAAGCATTAGATGGTCTGCCACCAATAAAAATGCATTGTTCGGTTCTTGCTGAAGAAGCTATTCACAAAGCAATTAATGACTATAGAAGTAAAGCTGGACTTGAAGTATGGGATTACAAAGCACACGATGACATACACGCACAGGTGCACGGAGAATAGGGGATATTAAATGAGAAAAAAAGTAGTTATTGGAATGAGTGGGGGAGTAGATAGTTCTGTAGCTGCCTATCTTTTAAAAGAAGAAGGCTATGAAGTTATAGGGATTATGATGAAACTCTCTCCAGATAATCCTGATTATGAAGAAAATGAAAGTGGATGTTGCTCTATTTCCGCGGCTAATGATGCAAGACGAGTTGCGGATGTACTAGACATACCTTTTTATGTTATGAATTTTAAGGATGTTTTCAAGACAAATGTTATTGATAATTTTATTGATGAATACATGGAAGGTAGAACACCTAACCCATGTATTGTATGTAATAAAGTTATTAAATTTGATGAATTCTTAAGGAAAGCAAAGGGACTTGGAGCTGATTATATAGCCACAGGCCACTATGCTAAAATTGAAAAAATTGATGGTAGATATTTACTTGAAAAATCGGACGATGATAAAAAAGATCAAACCTATGCGCTATATAGTTTAACTCAGGAGCAATTAAGTCACACTTTGATGCCTTGTGGGGACTATACTAAGCCAGAGATAAGAAAGATTGCAGAGAAAATCGGACTAGAAGTTTATAGAAAAAAAGATAGTCAAGAAATCTGCTTCATACCTGATAATGACCATGGAGCTTATATTGTGAAATATAGTGGTAGGGAAATTAAGCCAGGTAACTTTGTTGATAAGCAAGGGAAGGTTTTAGGAAAACATAAGGGGATAGTGTACTATACTATAGGACAAAGAAAAGGACTAGGGATAGCTCTAGGCAAACCTATTTTTGTAACTGATATTAATCCTCTAACTAATCAAGTGATTTTAGGAGACGAAGAAGATATTTTTAAAACTACACTAGTAGCAAAAGATCTGAATTTTATAATGTTTGATAAGGTTGAATCGGAGTTAAGAGTTACAGCTAAGATTCGATATTCTGCAAAACCACAACTCGCTACTTTAATTCCGCTAGAAAACAATAGGATGAAAGTTGTATTTGATGAAAAACAAAGGGCTATAACCAAGGGTCAATCAGTGGTATTCTATTTAGAAAACAAAGTAGTTGGTGGAGGAATAATAGAAGAAATTTTATAGACTAAATATAAATAAAGCTACGATTATAGAGGGATGTCTAGTTGTAAAACTAGGTATCCCTCTATAATCGTAGGAAAAAGAGTGATAACTTAAAATAATATTAATTTATGTAATAACTTTTAAACTAATTGTAAATCATAACTATATCTAAAAAAAAATATGATGTTTAATATAGGAGATAGTATGTTTAAAAGTAAAGATTTTAAATTCATGGATGTGGTAACTGTTGAGGGTAAGAGAATCGGATTTATTAAAGATCTGTTAATAGATTTTAATTGTGGAAAGGTAATTGGATTCTTGGTATCTCCATATCAATTTTTCCGCAAGAATGTAAGCGTGTTAAAGGAAGACATAATATATTTTAATAAGCATATGGTAGTTAAAAAAGTAGAGTCTAATAAATGTTTATGTTTACATAGCTTTATTAATATGGATGTAATAGATAAATGTAGCAATATATTTGGTATGGTTGAGGATATTACTTTTACATATGATACCTTTGAAATAAAAGGGGTTATAGTTTCTTCAGGATTTATCCCGAATTTAATTAGAGGGAAAAGAATAATGCTAATAAATGAACTTATACTCGGAGAAGAAAATCTTTTATACCTTCCAAATTGCGAGGAATATTCCTTTAAAAGCATGCCACATAACTTCTTTGTAAAGGTAAATGCAAATGAAAAAAATTAATAAAAGAAAACTGGTTATTACTATTATCGGGATTACTCTTTTTATATTGCTAATTAATAGGGCTATTAGAATACCTATTATTAAACAATTAATAAATTTAACCTTTATTTCCTTTGTTGTGGCTTATTTACTAAAACCTATATATATGGTTTTAATTAACAAAGGTATAAATAAAAGAATAGCTGCTTCTTTAATAATATTGGGGTTAGTAGGTATAATATCATTAACTTTTATATTGGTTATTCCATCTATATTTAGAGAAGGTTCTAACCTATATAAGTCAATAAACGATTTAGGAAAGTACTTGACCCATGCAAATTCCAAGATAAAGGTGCTAAACAAAAATAAAATTATGAGTGGTATTATAACCACCATATACAACAAAGCAAATGGACAGATAATTATAATAATTGATAGTGGATTAAATTCTATCATGGGCCTTTCTGAAAATATAATAACTTACATGGTTTCGCCTTTAATAATATATTACTTTTTATGTGATAGTGAAAATATGATAAATAAAGCTTTAATAATTTTTCCTCCTGAGAGCAGAAATGTAATAAAGAAAATTATAGAGGACATTGATAAGGTCCTTGGGAAATATATTATAAGTCAACTGTTCTTATGTGGATTCATAACTGTTGCTACTTTTTTCATTTTAATATTTCTGAAAGTTGATTTTCCACTAATACTTTCTTTGATAAATGGAATCTCAAATATAATACCTTATTTTGGACCCATATTTGGGGTGATTCCTGCTATTTTAATAGGGCTATTGATTTCGCCTAAAACAGCTTTATACGTAGTGGTGTGTTTTTTTATACTTCAACAAATTGAAGGGGATATACTATCACCAAAAATAATTGGAGATAGTATAAGTATGCACCCTTTAACAGTAATATTATTATTGCTTATAGGGGGAAAGGTTGGAGGTATTTTAGGTATGATACTTGCAGTGCCTCTAGGAGTAATGATTAAAGTCGTGTACGAGGACTTAAACTACTACTTATTTTAATTATCACAAATAAAATATTAGTTGTTTTATTTGTGATAATTAAAAATATAAATATCTGCAACTTAAATATCTATAACAAATATATTTTAAAATATAAATTGGATTTATTGATGAATCATGGTTAAATATGCTATAATATATAAATGAAATTTAATATTTGGTAATGATGAGAACTAGTAAATAAATTGTAACATTTAGAGAGGAAGTGTATGGTGAAAACTTCTTGTTAAATATATTGAAGCTATCTTTGAACCATATTTACTTGAGAGATATTGCAATATAATTAGTTTATATTAATTATATAGTTATATAATTAGGGTGGTAACGCGGAAAACTTTCGTCCCTTGGATTGGGGGAGTGAGGTTTTTTTTATATATAAAAAATCGCGATTTTTTAAATTACACGTGCGAAAACGTGATAAATGGAGGAGATATTATGGATAATTTAGGGCTAAATGAAATCAGAGAATCCTTTCTAAATTTTTTTGAAAGCAAGGGTCATCTTAGACTAGAGAGTTTTCCTCTAGTACCTAAGAATGATAATAGTTTGTTGCTTGTAAACGCAGGAATGCAACCACTTAAACCGTATTTTACTGGAATTCAAACACCGCCTAGTACTAGAATAACTAATTGTCAAAAGTGTATTAGAACAGGAGACATTGAGAATGTAGGAAAAACATCAAGACATGGTACTTTCTTTGAAATGCTTGGAAATTTTTCATTTGGAGATTATTTTAAAGAGGAGATTATTCCATGGGCATGGGAATATGTAACAGAGGTTTTAAATATACCAAAAGAAAATTTATATGTAACTATATACATAGAGGATGATGAAGCTTTTGATATATGGAGTAAAAGCACTGATATTGATGCTACAAGGATTTTTAGACTTGGAAAAGAAGACAACTTTTGGGAAATAGGTCAAGGGCCTTGTGGACCAAATTCTGAAATACACTTTGATCGAAATACAGAACTAGGACAAATAAAAACTGCTGAAGAATTTGTTAAAGCAGGTAATGAAGATAGAGTAATAGAATTTTGGAATTTAGTATTTACTCAATTTGATAAAGATGCACAATGTAAATATAACATATTAAAAAATACTAACATAGACACGGGAATGGGTCTTGAGAGAATCGCTGCTATAATGCAAGGTAAAAATAGTATCTTCGAAGTAGATACTATAAAAAACATACTACAAGAAGTTTCAAGAATTTCAGGGGTTAAATATGGAGTAACCCATAAAGATGATGTATCCCTTCGTGTTATAACAGATCACGTTAGAAGCACAACCTTTATGATAAGCGATGGTGTACTTCCATCTAATGAAGGGAGAGGTTACGTTCTTAGGCGTTTACTAAGGCGTGCAGCAAGACATGGTAGATTACTTGGAGTTAAAAATAATTTTTTATATGAGCTTTGTAGCACTGCTATTGAAAATTCTTTTGTAGCATACCCGGAATTACAAGAAAAAGCTTCATATATTAAAAAGATTATAAAGCTTGAAGAGGAAAGATTTTCAGAAACTTTAGATTCTGGTATGGATATTTTAAGAGGTTATATAGAAGAACTTAAAAACAATAATATTAATATTTTAAGTGGAGAAAAAGCTTTTAAATTATACGACACTTTTGGATTTCCATATGAACTTACGGAAGAGATATTAGATGAGGCAGGTATTGAAATTAATTTAGAGGACTTTAACAGCGAAATGCAAAGTCAAAAGCAAAGAGCAAGAAATGCTAGGTCTCATTCGAATTATATGGGTAGTGGAGAAAGTAAATTAAATATAATTCCTAAAAATATTGTAACAAAATTTGATGGATATGATAAAACAGAGCTCCAATCTATAGCTAAAGTTTTAATTAGCGGAGAAGAACTTGTTTTAGAACTTTCAGAGGGAGCAAAGGGCATTATTGTAACAGATGTTACTCCTTTCTATGCTGAAATGGGAGGACAAACTTTTGATAGTGGAATTATTTTTAATGAGAATTTCAAAGCAGAAGTTTACGATTGTCAAAAGAATGCTTCTGGTAAAGTAGTTCACTTTATAAAGATGATGGAAGGCTCACTTAAGCAGGATGAATTAGTAACACTTGTGGTTGATAAGGATAAAAGATCTGCAGTTTGTAAAAACCATACTGCAACTCATATGCTTCAAGAAGCACTGAAAAGAGTTCTAGGTGATCACGTTCATCAATCAGGTTCTTATGTGGATGAAGACAGATTAAGATTTGACTTTACTCATTTTTCTGCATTAACTCAGGAGGAAATTAATGAAGTTGAAATGATTGTAAATCATAATATTATGCAAGTATATAAAGTTGAAACGAATGTTATGACTATAGAAAAGGCTAAAACAAGTGGTGCTATAGCACTCTTTGACGAAAAGTATCAAGAGGATGTTAGAGTGATTTCTGTAGGGGATTTTAGCATGGAATTATGTGGTGGTACTCATGTGAAAAACTCAGGAGAAATTGGGCTGTTTAAAATTTTAACTGAAGCTGGAGTTGCCGCTGGTGTTAGAAGAATTGAAGCTATAACAGGTAATAAATCAATCCAATATATAGAAGATAAAAACTATTTAATAAAAAACATTGCGAATATACTTAAATGTACAGAAAAAGATATATTAAATAAGCTACAAGTTCAATTGACAGAATTAAAAGATAAAGAAAAGGCAATAATATTACTAAAAGGTAAATTAGCTTCTTCTTCAGGTGAAGAAATCTTAGATGATATCAAAAATGTTAAAGGTGTTAAAGTTATTTGCGGTATCGTAAAAGATACAGAAGTGGATGCCTTAAGAGATTTAGCAGATAAACTTAGAGATAAACTTGCAAGCGGCGTAGTTGTCCTTGGAAGTACCACAAATGATAAAGTTCACTTTGTTGCTATGGCATCTAAATCCGCAATAGATAGTGGGATCCATTGCGGGAAAATAATTAAAGAAGTTGCTAAAATAGCTGGTGGCGGTGGCGGTGGTAGACCGGATATGGCACAGGCAGGTGGAAAACTTCCTGAAAAATTAGAAGAAGCCATAAATAATGTACCATCTATAATTGAAACAATGGTAAAATAGTATACTTTTTGTAAGAATTGTTTTATAATATAACTAATAAGATATAATTCAATCCATGTTAGAATATAAGTATGGAACTTATTGTAACTAAGAAACTGTATAAATCGCATAATGGTGCATTTTACAATAGTTAGTGCATAATAAGGGAAGGGGTGTATAGAATGGATACTAATGAAAATACAGTCCAATTTGATTTTGTAAAAGATAAAAAAGATTTAACAAAAACTATTTTGACTGACGTTTATAATTCGCTTATAAAAAAGGGTTATAATCCGGTAAATCAAATGGTAGGATATTTAATTTCTGGGGATCCAACATATATAACGAACTATAATGGAGCAAGAGCGCTTGTAAGAAAGCTAGAGAGGGATGAAATATTAGAAGAGGTTTTAAAATCTTATCTAGACATTAAAAAATAAAATGTCCTTAGGGGCATTTTATTTTTTAATGTTAATGTTGTAGATTAATTAGTTATTATTAAAGGAGTATGTGAATGAGAATATTAAGCTTAGATATTGGAGACAGAACAATAGGGGTAGCTGTATGTGATCCTTTAGGATTAACAGCACAAGGAATTACAACAATAAAAAGGAAAAGTATAGTTGTAGATATTGAAGAAATTGCACAGATATGCAAGAAATATGATGTAGAAACTATTGTATCTGGACTTCCTAAAAACATGAATGGTACTATAGGACCACAAGGGGAAAAAGTTCAACGTTTTTGTGACAAACTTAAAGAAACATTGGATTTAGAAGTAAAAATGTGGGATGAAAGATTAACAACGGTAGCTGCTAATAGAGTAATGCTCGAGGGTGATTTATCTAGAGCGAAAAGAAAGAAGATTGTAGATAAAATTGCAGCTACATTCATTTTGCAGGGATATTTAGATAGTTTGGGAACACGTCTATAAGTGTTTTTTCAAAATATAGAATTAATACTAATTATACAATTTGAAAGGAGAAATTAAAATGGATAACAATGTTGAAACAATAATGTTGAACGATGAAGAAGGTAATGAAATAGAATTTGATGTTATAACTAAATTAGATATCGAAGATAAAGAATATGTTATAGTTGCACCAACTGGAGAAGAGGATATTGATGCAGTTGCACTTAGAGTTGATAAGGATGCAGAAGGTAATGATATATTAGTTACAGTAGAAGATGACGAGGAGTTTGAAATGATTTCACAAGCTTATGACGCAGTTTTTTCTGAAGAGCTTTAAGCTGGTTTTGCATCTAAATGATTATCAATTGACAATATCTTAATAAAGTATTAAACTTAAATTATAATAATGTAATTTGAATTTATGGGGAAAGTAAATTGTTATACAAAAAGGGGGGATATTTATGCCAAAGTTATCTCTAGAGAGCATTGAGAGTTTAAAGGAAAATTTAAAAAAAGAAGGATATAAGCTTACTCCACAGAGAAGAGCTATTTTAAATGGCATAATTAAAAGTGAAGGTAGCCATCTTACAGCTGAAGAACTATATGACTTGGTTAAAAGTGATTGCCCAGAAATTGGGCTTGCTACAATTTATAGAACAGTTCAGCTTTTAGAAGAAATGGGTACAATCAGAAAGCTTGACCTAGACGATGGGTGCAGTAGGTATGAACTTAACCATAAAGAGGAAATTCATCAACATCACCACTTAATTTGCAAACGCTGTGGTAGGGTAATAGAAGTTGAGGGAGACTTACTTGACGAGCTAGAGTCAATTGTTGAAAAACAGTACAATTTTAAAATTGAGGATCATAGTTTGAAATTTTATGGGGTTTGTGATAAATGTTTAGAAAAATAATTTAGTTTAGTTAAATATTAAATAATTCAACTAGAGTAGATTTATCATTTGGTAATAATATAATGAATAATCTGACTAGTTGACTTTTTTGTTACATAATATTAGAATAAGTATAGTAATGCGGAAATTGGATGCTGCAAGACGTATCCAATTTTCGTTTGTGTAAAATTTTAAACACACGAAAAAAAATTGGAGGATTAATTAATATGAATTTATTTACAAGAAATGACGTTAGAAATATAGCAATAATTGCCCACGTAGATCACGGCAAGACAACAATAGTGGATTGCCTACTTAAGCAAAGTCATGTTTTTAGAGAAAATGAAAAAGTACAAGAAAGAGTAATGGACTCAAATGATTTAGAAAAAGAAAGAGGAATAACAATTCTTTCTAAGAATACAGCAGTAATGCATAATGGAATTAAAATAAATATAGTTGATACTCCTGGCCACGCTGACTTTGGCGGAGAGGTTGAACGAGTACTTAAGATGGTTGATTGTGTTCTTCTTGTAGTTGATGCATATGAAGGTCCAATGCCACAAACTAAATTTGTTTTGAAAAAGGCATTAGAATTAAACCTTCAACCAATAGTTGTTATAAACAAAATTGATAGAAAAGATGCTCGTCCAACAGAAGTACTTGATGAAGTCTTTGACCTATTTGTTGAACTTGGAGCAGATGATGAACAATTAGATTTTGCAGTGGTTTATGCTTCTGCTAGAGAAGGGTATGCTAAATTAGAAGTTGATGAAGTAAGTGACAACATGGAACCATTATTTGAATCTATAGTAAAAAATGTAAGAGCGCCAGAAGGTTATTTAGAAATGCCACTTCAACTGCTTATTTCAACTATTGATTATAATGAGTATGTTGGTAAAATTGGAATCGGTAAAATCGAAAGAGGAACAATCAAAAGAAATCAACAAATAGCACTTATAAGAAAAGATGGCACAATAAACAATGTTAAAGTTTCAGCTCTTTTCACTTACAATGGTCTTAAAAGAGAAGAAACTGAAGAAGCAATGCTTGGCGATATCGTAGCAGTTTCTGGTATTCCAGACATAAACATAGGAGAAACAATAGCAGATATTAATGAACCAGAGGCACTTCCATTCATTGAAATTGATGAGCCTACATTAACTATGAATTTCATGGTTAATAATTCTCCTTTTGCAGGTCAAGAAGGGACTTATGTTACATCAAGACACATAAGGGATAGACTTATGAAAGAACTTGAAACTAATGTTAGTTTAAGAGTAAAAGAAATTGATGATGGTTTTGAAGTAAGTGGAAGAGGAGAACTTCATCTTTCAGTTCTAATTGAAACTATGAGACGTGAAGGATATGAATTCCAAGTTTCAAAAGCAAATGTAATATTTAAAGAGGAAAATGGTCATAAAACAGAGCCAATAGAGCTTCTTACAATTGACGTGCCAGAAGAATTTATGGGCGTAGTAATGGAAAAAATGGGACCTAGAAAAGCAGAAATGGTTAATATGACTTCTGCTATAAATGGATACACTAGATTAGAATTTAAAATACCTTCAAGAGGGTTAATTGGGTTTAGAAGTGAACTTATGACTGATACCAAGGGTAATGGAATAATGAATCACGTTCTAGATGGTTATGATAAATATAAAGGTGAGATTCCAGATAGAAGTAGAGGATCACTAATTGTATTTGAAGGTGGCGAGTCAGTAACTTACGGATTATTTAATGCTCAAGATCGTGGTACTCTTTTCATAGTTCCAGGAGTAGCTGTATATGCTGGAATGATTGCAGGGGAATGTGCAAGAGCTGGAGATATGGAGATAAATATTTGTAGAAAGAAACAATTAACAAATACTAGATCTTCAGGAGCAGATGAATCACCAAAACTAGTTCCAGTAAGACAAATGACACTAGAACAGTGCTTAGAATTTATTTCTATAGATGAGTTAGTTGAAATTACTCCTCTAAACATTAGAATGAGAAAAAGGTTATTAGACTCAGGAGAAAGAAAAAGAGCAAGCAGTAAATCAAACAAATAGTTTAAACTATGGGGTGGTTTAATGAAAAAGATTGGTATATTAATTGTAGTTTTAGTAGTTTGCATATTATTTGGTAATTATCAATATAAAAAAATAATACAGCATCCTATTAAAACTGATAAAGATGTCCATGTTACAGTTAAAAGTGGAGATACTCTATATAGTATATTAGATGATTTAAACCAAAATGGGGTTATAAAAAATTCGAGTGTTTTAAAGTTTTATATCAAAACAAATAGTATTGTGTCAAATGTTCACGCTGGAAGGTTTTTTATTCCGAAAGATGCTACAGTTACTGAGCTAACAACTATTTTATCAACTGGAAATGATGAAGATATAGTTAAAGTAACGGTGCCAGAAGGATATGATATAAATAGTATTGCAAAGTTGCTAGAGGAAAAAGGCATAATTAGTAAAGAAAAATTTATAGACAGCTGTAAAACGTATAAGCTACCAACTTATATTGTTGAAAAAGAAAACCGAAGATATAATTTGGAGGGTTTTCTTTTTCCAGCTACCTATGATTTTAAAGTTGGTATGAGTGGAAATGAAATAATAAAATCCATGTTGGATAAATTTGATACTACAATAATTGAATTAAACAAAGAAAAAACTATAGATATGAAGAAATTAGATGATTTAATAATAATGGCATCTATCGTTGAAAATGAAACTAGAGATAAGAATGAACGAGTTAATGTAGCATCTGTTTTTTATAATAGATTAAAAATAGACATGAAGTTACAATCTTGTGCTACAGTTTTATATTCACTAGGTATACACAAGGATAAACTACTAAATAAAGATTTAGAAATAGAATCACCTTATAACACCTACATAGTAAAAGGGTTTCCCGTAGGACCAATTTGTAACCCAGGGAAAGAATCTATTAAAGCAGCCTTGTCTCCTGCTACAACAAACTATTTGTATTTTGTTTCCACTAATGATGGAAAACATTATTTTACAGATGACTATAAAAAATTCATGAAGGAAAAAGGTATAACACAAGGATTTTAATGCTGTGTTTTAGTCTCATGCAAATAAATAACAAGTCAAGAAAATTGTTTTTTGACTTGTTATTTATTTGCATGTGTTTTAATGAATTTTTGGAGGGAATTAAATGAGTGGGATAACATATGATTATATGGAACAATATTTAAGAGAATTAATTCCAAGCAGTAATGGCATTTTAGAAGAGCTTGAAAATTTTGCTATGGAAAACAGAGTTCCTATAGTTCAAAAGGAAACAGCCAAATTTTTAGAACTTATGATAACCATAAATAGACCTAAAAAGATTTTAGAACTTGGTACTGCTATAGGATATTCATCTATTTTAATGAATCTAGCTTCTGGTGGCACATGTGAAATTACGACTATTGAAAGAGACGAAAAAATGATAGAGATTGCAAAAGCTAACATAGAAAAATACAGACTGGGAAATAAAATTACTGTTCTTAAGGGAGATTGCCTTGAAATTTTAGAAAATCACAAAGGTGAATATGATATAATTTTTATAGATGCAGGTAAAGGTCACTATAATCATTTTCTGCCTCACTGTCTTAGGCTATTAAGCAAAGAAGGTGTCCTTATTGCAGATAATGTCCTTTTTAGGGGGATGGTTGCGTCTAAAGCACTTTTTGAGCGTAGAAAAATCACTATAATAAAACGTATGCAAAGTTATTTAGAATTAGTATCTAATAATGATGAACTTATAACTTCTGTAATACCAATGGGAGATGGAATCTCAGTTACTGTGAGAAAAAGTACAGCTAGCAAAGAGGAGGAATTGAGCTAATGGAACCAGAAATACTAGCACCTGCAGGTAATTTAGAAAAATTAAAAGCAGCTATAAATTTTGGCGCAGATGCAGTTTATTTAGGTGGAAGTAAATTGAATTTGAGAGCTTTTGCAGATAATTTTAGTAATGAAGACTTAAAAGAAGGTATAGATTTTGCACATTTAAGAGGAAAAAAGGTGTATGTTACTTTAAATGTATTTGCTCATAATGAGGATTTAGATGGTTTAGAGGATTACTTAAAAGAAGTATATGAATTAGGTGCGGATGCTATCATTGTATCTGATCCGGGTATTATTATGACAGCTAGAGAAGTTGTACCAAATTTAGAAATTCATTTAAGCACACAAGCTAATAATGTAAACTATAAATCTGCTATTTTTTGGCATAAGCAAGGTGTGAAAAGAATTGTCCTTGCAAGAGAATTATCGCTAAAAGAAATTAAAGAAATTAGAGAAAAGTTACCTGATACTTGTGAACTTGAAGCTTTTGTTCATGGGTCTATGTGCATGTCCTATTCCGGAAGGTGTTTGATGTCAAATTATATGACAGGAAGAGATGCAAATCGTGGACAATGTGCTCAGCCATGTAGATATAAATATTTTTTAGTGGAAGAAAAAAGGGATGGGGAATACTTTCCCATAATTGAAGATGATAAAGGTACTTATATAATGAATTCAAAGGACTTATGCATGATAGAACATATACCAGAACTTATGGAATCAGGTATAATGTCCTTTAAGATAGAAGGAAGAATGAAAAGCTCATATTATGTTGCTTCTGTATGTAAATCATATAGGGACGCTGTGGATAATTATATAGCTAATCCTATAAATTATAAATTTAAGCAAAAATGGATGGATAATCTCCTAAAACCTAGCCATAGACAATTTTATACTGGGTTCTACTTTGGAGATCCAAACAAGCAGATATATGAATCTTCTTCGTATATTAGAAACTATGACATTATTGGAATTGTAAGGGGATACAATAAAGAAAGCAATATTGCATTAATAGAGCAAAGAAATAAGGTGTTTCAGGGTGATACTGTGGAGGTATTAAGGCCTGTGGGGGATAATGTTTCAATTTCGCTTAATGATATGAGAAATTCTAAAGGAGAGAGCATAGCTTCTGCTCCAAGTGCTCAGATGTTGTTTACTGTAAATACATGTGAAAATCTTTGCGAGAATGATATACTTATAAAATCTAAGGAGGAAAAATAATGCATCGTCCGATTTTAATAGGCATAGCAGGGGGAACAGGTTCAGGAAAAAGCACTATTGCAAGAGAAATTTATAAACATTTTGATTCAACATGTATTGCTATGATTGAACAGGATTCTTATTATAAGGATCAAAGTAACCTTTCTTTTGAAGAAAGAGTCAAAACCAACTATGACCACCCAGATGCTTTTGATACTACACTTTTGGTTTCTCAGTTAAATCTTCTTTTAGAAGGACAAACTGTCGAAAAACCCATATATGATTTTGAAATTCATAATAGAATACAAGAAACACAAATTGTGCAGTCAAGAGAAATTATTATAGTTGAAGGAATTCTTATACTTCAGGAAAAAATTCTTCGTGATATGCTAGATATTAAAATATATGTAGATACTGATGCAGATGTGAGATTTATAAGAAGACTTGTGAGGGATATTAATGAGAGAGGTAGAACAACAGAATCTGTTATAAATCAATATTTAAAAGTTGTTAAACCAATGCACGAACAATTTACTGAACCTACTAAACGGCACGCTGATATTATAATACCAGAAGGTGGACAGAATAAAGTAGCTATCGATATAATTACCGCAAACATAAGTCAAATACTTCAAAAACATCAAAAATAAAAAATGAATATAAATATATTACCAAATATAAAGTATATAACATCTCATTATAGGCGAGAATTAGTCTAGGTGAGGTGTTTTTATGTATAGTGGAAATGATATCTTTGGGAATTCAAATCATAAGACTGAAATTCGAAAAAGAATTTGGATAACGATGATTATCTTTATACTTTTCTTTTGTTTATTAATCTGGAAAATTTCAAATCACATGTATTTTAAAGCCGAGCCTTTAAAGGCGATGTTTAATGCACAATATACAATAGATGAAAAATATGGCACATCCTATAAATTACTTGACCGTAATGGAAACAATCTTTTAAATTATGAAATGAACTACACTGCAGTTATTGATCCAGTGGATTATTTCAGATTTAATGAATACACTAGCAAATACGATATGGAAGCTTTAACTATTACTTTAAGAAACTATAATAAGAACTATGATTTAGACAATATTGAAGGAAATGGTAGTTTTGAAAAGGTAAGATATAAAATTGATAAAATAACTTATGATAAGATTAAAGATATCGAAGGTGTAAAAGGCTTTTATACTTATGCTGTAAATGAGTTCATTAGTGATGGATATTGGAAAATAGAAAATTTATTGACTAATCCCAAATACAATAAGAAAGACGTTGAATATCCTGTATTCAAAGATGCTGAATCTTTAGAAATGCAAATATATAATAAAACTAAAAACAATCAATTCGAAAAAATTAGGTTTGATAAAGAAGTGGATGGTGAAATATCTGAAGGCAAAATTATTTATCCAGAAAACAATGTTAATGTAAGACTTACTTTAGATAAAGAAATTCAAGACAAAGTTGAAGCTATTCTTCACGAAAAAAAATATAAACAAATTGGCGTTGTTCTAATGGAAAGTCAGACTGGGAAAATAAGAGCAATGGCACAAAAGGATGATACGCTGAATAATGTGAATTTAGGAATAGCCTATCCAGGATCTATATTTAAAACCATTGTGTCAGAAGCTGGGCTAGACCTAGATATAATAGACAAGAATGAAATATTTACAGTGGATGGTAAATCATTTGAGAAACTAGATAAGCATGGAAATGGATATGAATATACACATGGAGAGGCTTATTATGATTCTTCTAACGACATATATGCTCAAATAGGTTCGAAGGTAGGCCTTGAAAATATATATGATTATGCAGAAAAACAAGGACTATTAAGTAAGATATTAAACCTGCATTATGAGAATAGTGTTAAGGTGAATTTATCAGCGGATGATGGAAATATAAGTCAGTCTGTTATTGGCCAAACTGATAGAATAACACCCCTTCAAGCTATTAACATTCCTAATACTATTATAAACAAGGGGATATATGTTCAGCCAAGCATAATAGAAGCATATGTAAATGATACTAATGAAGTTTTAGAGGGAATTGCTTATAAAACTTCACAGGTATTAAAATCTGAAACAGCAGAAACAATGAAATATTTTATGATGGATGTAGTAACCAAGGGCACAGGGAAACAGGCATACATTGAAGGTATGGATATAGGTGGAAAAACTGGAACCACTGAGTATATTGATAATGGTGAAGAATGTTCTGATGGGTGGTTTGTTGGCTTTTTTAATTTGAATGGTAAAAATTATTCTATGGTTGTATTTGTGCCTGATATTGATATAAATATTGAAGGTAAAAATGACGAGGAGGGAGGGACAACAGCTGCCCCAATTTTTAAGGAAATAATTGAGTCGTTTAAAACACTTAAAAATATTAAATAATAAGTTGGAAAATAAAAATAAATTTTAGGTACATGCAATATTGTTAAAATAAATCATATTATATTATAAGCACTATTAGGAGGAACATCCGTGTTTTTCATGAATTGTTTATTAGATATGCTTTCCAATGTTACATTTTTAACAGCTTATATAACGGGTAGTAGTTCATTCCCACAGCCCCTATGTGAAGAAGAAGAGAAATTATATTTGACAAAGCTAAAAGAAGGCGATTTACTAGCTAAAGGAATACTTGTTGAACGAAATTTAAGACTAGTTGCACATATAGTTAAAAAATATTCCTACCCAGGAAAGGATGTAGATGACCTTATATCTATTGGAACTGTGGGGCTTATTAAGGCTATCGATTCCTTTGATACAAATAAGGGAACAAGGCTTGCTACCTATGCTGCAAGGTGTATAGAAAATGAGATACTTATGCTTATTCGTAATAATAAGAAAACTAAAGGTGAAGTTTACCTTCAGGATCCTATTGGAATTGATAAAGAGGGCAACGAAATATCCCTTATGGATGTATTAAGTAGTGATGAGGATTCTATCATTGAGATAGTAGAAAATAAGATACAAATTAAAAAACTCTATAATAAGATAAACGTAGCGTTAATGGATAGGGAAAAAATAATAATTCAAATGCGCTATGGGTTACTCGATGGTAACCCTAGAACTCAAAGAGAAATTGCATTGATTCTAGGAATTTCTAGATCCTATGTGTCTAGAATTGAAAAAAGGGCTTTGAAAAAGCTTTATAGAGAATTGAATAATACCAATAAAACTAGGATAAATAGTACTAATAAATTATAATAAGTAGTAAAAAAAGGATAATCATATAATTTTGTCGAATATATAAATTTAAGAAGTTTCATTAACTGAACAGGGGGAAAAATAATGATATCACTTAGTGAATTACTAGAAAAAACAACGGAAGAAAATGCATCGGATCTGCACCTAACAGTTGGTTCTGTTCCGGTTATTAGAGTTAATGGTCATCTAATACAAGTAGGAAAAGATAAATTAACTCCAGATGATACTGAAAATTACTCGAGAGAAATTTTAGAGGATGCCTATAAGGAATACTGTGAAATAGGAGAAATTGATACTTCTTACTCCATTTTCGGTCTTGGAAGATTTAGAGTTAATGTTTACAAGCAAAGAGGAAGCGATACTATAGCAATTAGAGTAGTTTCGTTAAAAATACCTACTTTGAAACAGCTAGATTTCCCAGAGGTTGTTAGGAACCTTACTACAAAACAAAGAGGATTAGTTTTAGTAACAGGTCCTACGGGAAGTGGTAAAAGTACTACACTAGCGGCTATGGTTAATGAAATAAATACTACTAGGGCCTGTAATATTATAACACTCGAAGATCCTATTGAATATTTGCATAAACACAATAAATCTATTATTAATCAAAGAGAAATTGGAAAAGACAGTAAGAATTACAAAAATGCACTAAAAGCTATACTTAGAGAAGATCCGGATGTTATATTAGTAGGCGAAATGAGAGATCTTGAAACTATTTCCATTGCTATTACTGCTGCTGAAACTGGGCATTTAGTTTTTTCTACGTTACATACCATAGGTGCTGCAAAAACCGTAGATAGAATAGTAGATGTTTTTCCTCCGTATCAGCAGCAACAAATTAAAGTTCAATTAGCTTCAGTAATGCAAGGAATCGTTTCTCAACAATTAATCCCTAAAATTAATGATGGAGGGAGAGCCGCAGCTCTTGAGATTATGATATCTACTCCAGCAATCCAAAACCTTATTCGAGAAGGTAAGACTCATCAACTACAGTCCTGTGTTCAGACTGGAGGAAAATATGGTATGAAAACTATGGACACGTCAGTTGCAGATTTATTTAAAAAAGGAATTATATCTAAAGATGATGCAATGACTTACTCAGTAGATACTGAAATGATGGTAAGAATGTTATCACTTTAGTGCAAAATTTAAATAAAGCTATAAGCATAGATAGACTATAGCTTTTAGCTTTATTTTCAATAATAATCATAAATTATAAAGGTTGCAAAAGTTCAATAAAATTACTGAACAAAAGATTGCATAATTTATATATTGCTACTATAATTACGTATAGGAGCAATTCAACTCTTTAATCATAAATTTAATATAATTTACTAATTACAAATTGAAATTATATATATTACTAAAAAAGCTTATAAATGTGAGAAATATTTAAATTTTTAATAAACATTTTAAATAATTGATTTAAATAAGAGGAGAATTTATTTTTTTGTTGAATATATAAACTTAAGGTTTCTCTTAGGAGAGGAGGATAGACTTAATGAATGAACATATAGTAGGAATTGATTTAGGATCTTCAAAAATATGTGGAGCCGTTGGTAAAATTAGTAGTAATGGACAACTTCAGATTATAGGCATTACATCAGTTGTATGTAGTGGTTTAAATAAATCAGTTGTAATTGATATTGATAATACAGCTGAAGCTATAAAACAATGTGTAACACAACTCGAGCGTATGACAGATACGCAAATCAGTGAAGGATATATATCATTACCTGGAGGTATTTGTGAACTAATAAGAAATACAGGAATGATTGCAATATCTTCTGAAGACAAGGAAATTAAACAGAGTGATATTGACAGAGTAATTGAAGCAGCTAAACTTATTTCAATTCCATCCGATAAAGAAGTAGTAGGTGTTGAGCCTGAACAATATATTGTTGATGGATATGACAATATTAAAGACCCTAGAGGAATGAGTGGATTAAGACTTGAAGTTGAAGCACAAGTTGTAATGGCAAAATCTACGGTAGTTAGAAATTTATTAAAAAGTGTCCAAAGGGCTGGGATTAAAATTAACGGTATAGTACTGGGGCCTTCAGCTATATCAGAGGCTGTGTTAAAAAAAGAAGAGAAAGACATGGGTTTAGCACTAGTAGATGTTGGATCAGCAACTGTTGATATATCTATTTACGAGAGTGGGAAATTAAAACATACTTCTATTGTTCCTTTAGGTGGAGATAACATAACCAATGATATCTCAGTTTGTCTTAAAGTTCCTTTTAGCGAAGGTGAAAGATTAAAACTTAAATTTGGGAGTTTAATTAAAGACAAAGAAACTGAGGAGGAGAAAATTAGAGTTAAGGATTCTTACAGTAATGTAATGGAAATTGATAACAATTTATTAGTTGATATAATTCAGGCTAGGGTAGAAGAAATATTACATTTAATTAAAAGAAACTTAATAAATAGTGGATATTATAAAGATCTTTCTGGCGCTGTTATAGTTGGTGGGGGAATATCCTTGTTTAGAGGTACTAGTGAACTAAGTAAATTCATATTGGATAAACCAGTTAGGATAGGCTCACCAGAGTATGTAGGAGCGGCTAGCCCTATATATGTTACCGCAGTGGGAATAGTTGTCCAAGCTGCAAATAATATTAAATTTAATAATAGTTTATCTGAGAAGTCAGATGAGCTCAAAATGTCAAAAAACCAAAATAAAAAGGAAAATAATAAATTTGCATCAAAAGTAAAAGATTTTTTTGCGGATTTTTTCTAAAAAGGAGGTATTGTTGTGCTAGATTTTGATGTTGATATTCAAGAATTTGCTCAAATTAAAGTAATTGGGTGTGGTGGCGGAGGAAACAATGCTATAAACAGAATGATTATCGAGGGACTTAAAAACGTGGAGTTTATAGCTATAAATACAGATAAACAGGCCCTAATTCTTTCTCAGGCTGTTCAAAAAATTCAAATTGGTGATAAATTAACTAAGGGGCTTGGAGCAGGTGCTAATCCAGAAATTGGTATGAAAGCAGCTGAAGAAAGTAGAGATGAAATTTCACAAGCAATAAAAGGAGCAGATATGGTATTTATTACCGCAGGCATGGGAGGCGGTACAGGTACTGGGGCTGCACCAGTGGTTGCAGAAATTGCTAAATCAATGGGAATACTTACTGTAGGAGTTGTAACAAAACCTTTTCCTTTTGAAGGCAGAAAAAGAATGATTAATGCTGAGATGGGAATAAAAACTCTTAAAGATACTGTAGATACATTAGTAACAATTCCTAATGAAAGATTACTAACTATGGTCGATAAGAAAACTACCTTAATGGATTCTTTCAAAATGGCGGATGATGTTTTAAGACAAGGTATCCAAGGTATATCTGATTTAATTACTATACCAGGTCTTGTAAATCTAGATTTTGCAGATGTTAGAACAATTATGTTAGCTAAAGGTCTTGCACATATGGGTGTTGGCAGGGCTTCTGGTGATAATAGAGCACAAGAAGCAGCAAAACAGGCTATTTCAAGCCCACTACTTGAAACTTCTATAGTTGGGGCTACGGGTGTACTATTAAATATAACCGGTGGTTTAGACTTAGGCCTTCTTGAAATAAATGAAGCTGCAGAGATTGTACAAGAAGCAGCAGATCCTGATGCAAATATCATATTTGGTGCAGTTATAGATGAAAGTCTAAAAGACGAAATAAGAATAACAGTTATTGCAACTGGGTTCGAAAGCGACAAAGTAATGCAAAATAAAACTGTACTTAGGTCTAAAGGAAAAGATACTATTAAGCCTATTGAAGAAGTTGCATATACTAAGGATTATGAAACTTCAGATTTAGAAATTCCTGCTTTTTTGAGAAGACAAAACAAGTAAGCCATATTTATTTTAATATGATCAATAAACAATAAAGTGCCTATATGGCACTTTATTTGCGTTTAATACAACTTTAGTTTTACAATGGACAATATTACATTTATGACAATAACAATTTAACTATAGGCATTCTATAGTGCTAGTTAGTGAAATTTAGAGAATATAGGTCGTTTTTTTTAATGATGTACTTAAAATAATATGGAAATTAGTGGCGGTTTATAAAAGAATAAAAATATATTTTTGTGGTAAAAAATGACAAAATTTTGATTATATAAGTTATATAATATATTTTAAAGGAGGAAGGACAAGTGATAATATATATAGATGTTCTTATACTAGTTAATTTTATAGTTAATCTATTCATATTGCATATCACTGTTCAAACATTAAGAAAAAGGGTAAACATTATGTGGATGTGCCTTTCAAGTTTTTTAGGCAGCTTATATGTTTTAACAGTAGTGTATCCAAAGCTTAAATACTTGTCATATATACCTTTTAAAATATTAATAGTCATTGTAATGATTTTAGTTGTTTTCAGAGAAAAAAATGTATTATTCAATATTAAGGCTTCACTAATCTTTATATTTTATTCTATTCTTTTAGCAGGAATGTGTTTTTATATTGCGATGAGTAACTCAAGTAACACATCATTTAATGTAATTGTAATTAATTTTCCTTATGAAAAATTAATGCTTTCAGTAATGATAATTTATATATTCATATATAGAATGGTTATTTTTATTGGGGATAGAAAAAAAATATCAACCCTTATATATACCATAGATATAGTGAATAAGAGTTATAAAAAAACAATTAAGGCATTTTTAGACACAGGAAATGAGCTTCGTGAGCCTGCCACTAATTTGCCAGTATTAATTGTTGAACGTGAAATGTTAAGTGAGATAATTCTAGAGAAAAATAACACCTACCACATTCCATATAATGTAGTAAATGGAATGAGCGGAAAACTTATAGGGTTTAAACCCCAGTATATCAATATTCATATTGATAAAAATATTGAAACAAGAGATGTAATTATAGCCTTTTGTGAGTATAAACTAAGCAAAGACAATGACTATAATGGTCTTATGTCTATAGGTATACTTAGTTAATACAATCAGTAAAGCTAATTAGTACCTCTTAATAATAGCGATAAGGAGGAAATTATGTTTAATTTTAATGTAGTGTTAAACAAGTTATTTGTTAAGCTCAAAATGTTTTCAAAAAATTTGTTTTATATTGGGGGGAATGATGCACTACCGCCTCCTTTAACTAAGGATGAAGAGGATGAATTAGTAGTTAGACTAGATACAGGTGACAAAAAGGTTAGAGCCACCTTAATTGAAAGAAATTTAAGGCTAGTGGTATATATAGCTAGAAAGTTTGAAAATACAGGTGTAAATGTTGAAGACTTGATTTCTGTAGGAACTATAGGGCTTATAAAAGCTGTTAATACATTTGATCCCGAAAAAAAAATCAAACTAGCTACATACGCTTCTAGATGTATTGAAAACGAAATTTTAATGTATCTTAGGCGAAATAGCAAAATCAAGACAGAAATTTCTTTTTATGAGCCGTTAAATGTTGATTGGGATGGTAATGAATTATTACTTTCAGATATTCTTGGAACGGATAGTGATGTGGTTTACAACGTTATTGAAGATGATGTAGATAAACAATTACTTTGCCTTGCTATGCAGAGATTAAATTCAAGGGAAAAGGAAATTGTTCAACTAAGATTTGGTTTAAATGGAGCCATAGAAAAAACACAAAAAGAAGTTGCAGACATTCTTGGAATATCACAATCCTATATCTCAAGACTTGAAAAAAGAATTATAAAAAGATTGAAAAAAGAAATTAATAAAATGGTATAAGGTTGTCTTTAGTATAAAAATTAAATCATAAGGCCATAATTTAAATGTAATTATTTTGAAGGGGATGATGACCTTATGATGATAAGTGAAGTAGAATTATGTAGAATCAATTCTTCAAATTTGCCAGTATTAAAAGATGAGGAAATGAATGAGTTATTATTTAAATTGCAACATGGTGATTTTGAATGTAAAGAAACATTTATAAAAGCAAATACAAAACTTATTTTAAATGCAATACAGCGCTTTGATGACGGGGGAGAAAACACAAATGATTTATTTAAGATAGCTTGTATTAGTGTGATGAATGCTGCTTATAAATTCAATTTAAGTCTAAGTGTTAGGTTTCCAACATATGCAGCTCCTATAATAATTAACGAAATAAGAAGATATTTAAGAGTTACTAACCCAATAAGAGTAAGTAGTTCATTAAAGACTATTGCATATAAAGCATTACAAGTTAGAGATATGTTAGTAGCTAAGAGTACTAAAGAACCTACTATATCTCAAATAGCAAAAGAATTAGACTTATCTAGAGAAGATATTGTATTTGCTTTAGATGCACTGCAAGAACGAAGGTATACAGTAGAAAGAATTAATCGAAACTCATTAGGAAGTGTGTAAAGGGCCCTCTAAATGGGCTTTTTTTTTCTGTAAACTTATTTTATAATACTAAATTTATAGTTTTAAGCTACACAATTTAAAAAAAAAGTTCAATTTTAAAATGATATTTTTAGATGCTATTGAATATAAATAATATATAGTATAACCAACTAAAAAATAGACTAGCCTAATGACTAGTTGTTTTAGAAAAGCAATTTTATAAAAATGTACAAGGAGGGAAAAAAATGGAAAGCTTAATGTACTCAATTAATAATTTAAGGCAGATGGAAATAATAGATATAAATTCAGGTTCTAAAATGGGATATATCAAAGATTTAAGAGTTGACTGTGAAGACTATAGAATTATTTCAATATTACTCCCAAGTATAAAGTCATCCTGGTTTAATAAGAATAATAGTATTGAGATACCTTGGGAAAAAGTGAAAAAAATTGGTGTAGACGTTATCCTTGTAGACGGTAGTGAGGTAAATATGGAAAATGAGTAATAACTATTTAATTTAATATGAAAAAGTGTATAATGATATTATACTTGCTAATTATACTAAGAAAAGAGCGTGAGGAGCATTGAAATGTCCATTTTGTAGCTGCGAAGAAAGTAAAGTAGTTGATTCTAGATCAACGGAGGATAATATTGCAATTAGAAGAAGAAGAGAGTGCCTAAGTTGTTTAAAAAGATATACTACTTATGAAAAAGTAGAAGACATACCTATTTTAGTGATTAAAAAAGATTTTAACAGAGAATATTTTGATAGAACAAAAATATTGAATGGTCTAATGAAGGCATGTCAAAAGAGACCAGTTTCTAGAATGCAAATTGAAACTATTTGTGATGAAGTGGAAAAACAGTTGAATAATGAAATGCTAACTGAAGTGAAATCTGACTATATTGGAGAAATAATCATGAGTATATTAAAAAATGTAGATGAGGTTTCTTATGTTAGGTTTGCTTCAGTATATAGACAATTTAAAGATATTAATACGTTTATGGAAGAGATAAGGAAATTAATGTGTAATGAATAAAAATGCCGTTCTGGCATTTTTTTTATAATTTTAAAAAAACAACAGTCTTAGTGAATCTATTAAATGAGGTGAAGTAGTGGAAATTGAAACTATCAATAATTATGAGTTTATAAAATTCGAATATGGTAATGCAGTGGTTTTATTTTCAACAGCAAAAGATGGCCTAAACTTTAATAAAAATACTGAGTGCGGATTACTAAATCTTAAAAGGATAAAAGAGCATTATAAGTTACAATCTGTTGGTTATCTAAATCAAATTCACAGTGACATAATTTTAGATTTTGATGTTGATATTAATACTAAGGATGGGGATGCACTAATAACAGATATAACAAAAACAGCTGTAGGTGTTTTTACAGCAGATTGTGTACCTGTTATTTTAGTAGATGTTAGTAAGGGAGTAATCGCCGCAATACATAGTGGTTGGAAAGGTACAAAGGCTTTAATTGTAACTAAAACAATTGAAAGACTGCAAGATACGTATGGCTCAATACCTAAGGATATAAGGGTTTTTATTGGACCTCATATCGGCGAATGTTGCTATGAAGTTAGTGGTGACTTAATAGAAGAGTTTACCAGTAAAGAGATTTATAACAATATTAAAATAAGTAATAATAATAAACTAGATTTGCAAAAGTGTATTTTGACAGAACTTGCACAGAAGGGTATTAAAAAAACTAATATTATCACTACCAATATTTGTACTGCTTGTAATAAACACTATGAATTGTATTCCTATAGATTTAGTGAAAATAAGTTAGGTAGAATGTTTTCTTTTGTTTATTTAAAGTAATAAACCGATAAAAAGATAAGGAGGGGTTAAATTGGCTGATGAAAAAATATTAGTTGTGGATGATGAAGAACATATACAGGAGTTAATTAAATTTAATTTAGAGAAAAATGGGTATAGGGTTATACTTGCTGATAATGGTATCGATGCTATAAATCTTGCGAAAGAACACTTGCCGCAACTTATGTTACTAGACCTTATGTTGCCAGGAATGGATGGATTGGATGTGTGCAAGGAAATTAGAAAAGATTCATCTATGTCAAATATGCCCATTATAATGATAACGGCAAAAGGAGAAGAGATAGACAAAATAATAGGACTTGAGCTAGGCGCAGATGACTATATTACAAAGCCATTTTCTGTGAGAGAATTAATTGCAAGAATTAAAGCTATACTTAGAAGAAGTACTATGCAAATAGTTGAAAAAACATTTAAAGTTGGCAATTTGGATATTGACTTTGGTAAGCATGAGGTTCTTAAAAGTGAAATAAAAATCGACTTAACATTAAAGGAATTTGAACTTCTGGAAATTCTAATAACTAATAAAGGGAGAGTTATGACTAGGGACTTCTTACTAGATAAAATATGGGGTTACGAATACGTAGGAGAGACAAGAACTGTAGATGTTCACATAAGGCATCTAAGACAAAAAATTGAAGATGATGATAAAAATCCAATATATATCCAGACTATTAGGGGTATAGGATATAGATTTAATTTTGGAGAATAATTATGAGGAAAAAATTAATGATATATTTATTAAGCACTGTGATTTTTATATTTATAGTAGTAACTACGTTATTTGTTTCTATTTTTAATTATGAATACCAACAAAACATGAAAGATAAGCTTGAAATGAATAATAATATGATAAGTAGCTTATTACGTAGTAATAATTTAATAGATCAAGAAAAATTTTTTACTGTTGATTTATCAGGTTCAGAATTTAGAGTTACATACATTAATAAGAATGGCAAAGTTATTTATGATTCAAATATAGATATGGAAACTATGGATAATCATAATAGCAGGGAAGAAATAATGGCAGCAAGAAAAAGCAGTAGTGGATATATAGTTAGATATAGTAACACTACTGAGAAGAATATGATGTATTTTGCTACGGCTTTTGATGACGGGTTTATTATTAGAAGTTCTATGCCTGTTAAAATAGTAAATAGCCTTAGCAGTAAATATTTTAAGTTTTACATCATTGCTATAATTTTTTCAGGAATGATGGCAATTTGGTTTTCTTATAAATTATCATATATTATAGTTAAACCTATTGAGGATTTAATCTTTATTACTTCAAGGATTACTAAGGGTGAATTTAGTAGAAGAGTTAAGATATTAACAAATGGCGAAATAGGAGACCTAGCCAAGAATTTCAATGAGATGGCAGATAAACTAGAGTTTACATTGAATGAAGTTACAGATAAGCAAAATAGGTTAGAGGCTATTCTTCAAAGTATGGACAGTGGTGTCATTGCAGTGGATAGAAACAATAAAGTCATAATGATTAATCCATATGCTAAAAAAATATTTGGAATAACAAAAGATATTATAGGACAAAATCTCCTTGACAATATTAGAGATTTTGAATTAGAAAGTATCTTCCATCAAAGTGATGATGATTATAGAGAAATAAAGATAGTTTGGCCACAGGAAAGAGAACTTAGGATAAAGACTGCGGATATAATTAACAGAAGCGAGCATATTGGTACTGTAGCTGTTGTCCAAGATATTACAGAAGTAAAAAAATTAGAGAATATGAGAACACAATTTGTTGCAAATGTTTCACATGAATTAAAAACTCCTCTAACATCTATTAAAGGGTTTGCAGAAACCCTAAAATATGTTGATGATGCTGATACCAAGGAAAAGTTCTTAAATATAATAAATGAAGAAGCTGAAAGATTAACTAGACTTATTACAGATATTTTAATACTTTCTCATATAGAACAACAAAAGGAGCTTAAAAAGGAAAAAATTGATGTTAATAGAATGGTAGAAGATGTTTACAATTTAATGAAGAACACGGCAGAAGTAAAAGGAATTCATTTATCAATACAGCAGGATAACCTAAAAACATTGATAGGTGATGCTGATAGGTTTAAACAAATGTTAATTAATTTAGTCGATAATGCGCTAAACTACTCAGAAACAGGAGATAGTGTTTATATTGGCACAGAGGGCAAAGCTGACGGGCTTATATTATGGGTTAAAGACACTGGTGTTGGAATAGCTGAGGAACAAACGTCACGTATCTTTGAGAGGTTCTACAGAGTAGATAAGGCTCGTTCTAGATCAAAAGGTGGTACTGGACTAGGACTTGCTATTGTTAAGCATATAGTACTTAAATTTGACGGCAAGATTTCTGTGGAAAGTCAGCTTGGAATAGGCAGCAAATTCATAATTGAAATTCCATATAGTAAATAGAAATATTAAAATAAACGAATAATATGTTATAATACAATTTAATTTGGCTAAAATATAAAAGGGAAGGTGATAATATGGCAAGGAAAGTATTTGAAATGAATCTTCAAGAGCTTCATAATGATTTAATTAAAATGGGTAGTATAGTAGAAAAACAAATTCATGACTGCATCAATGCCTTAGTACATCAAGATATTGAAAAGGCAGGGAAAATAATGAAGGATGATGACATTGTTGATTTAATGGAGAATGAAATAGAAGACAAAGCAATAAGACTCATTGCCATGCAACAACCTTTAGCCATAGATTTAAGAAATATTTTCACTACAACAAAGATAGTAACTGACCTTGAGAGAATGGCCGACCATGCTGTGGACATAGCCAAAATTACATTAAGATTAAAAGATGAAAAATATATAAAAGAGCTAATTGATATACCTAGAATGGCTGAATTAGTAATACTTATGATAAAAGATTCCTTGGATGCATATGTAGAAGGAGATGTTGAAAAGGCATACGCGGTTGGAAAACGAGATGATGAAGTAGACAATATATATTATGAAGTATTTAGTGAACTTTTGCAATTAATGGCTAAAGACCCAAGCACAATAAAACAAGCAACTCAATTTTTATTTGTATGTAAGTTCCTAGAACGGATTGCAGACCATACGACAAACATATGTGAATGGACGATTTATCTAGTTACTGGAGAAAGAGTTGATTTAAACGAATAGTTTTTAGAAAAAATACGGAAACTACAATTACAATAAATATATATTTAAAATATTGTAGTGGAGTAGTGATTATGAAAAAAATGAGTTTAAAAACGTTGGCCACAATTATCTGTATGAGTATAATAATTTTAGTCACAGGGTGTAAAAAAGATGCAAAGACTGAAGAGCAACAACCTAAAATCATTAAAATAATTTGTGAAGAAACAGTTTATCCCATGGTGAATGATTTAGCACGTGATTACAATTTAAATAATGAAACCGCAATTACTGTAGAAATTCTCGAGAGAGAAAATGCTTTTACTAAACTAAGCAATTCTGAGGTGGACATACTAATCGGATATGTTCAGCCGAATAATGAGAAAACTGAGTTTAAAATACTAGCTTCTGATGGTATAGGAATTATTGTTAATGCTAGTAATAAAGTAAATAGTGTGGGAACTCAGGAATTAAAAAAAATATATATAGGGAAAATAGTAAATTGGGTAGAGTTAAATGGCGAATCTCAAACCATAATACCTGTGTCATTTAAAGATTCTGTAAGTTCAGTGCAACAGCAATTCGATATAAAAATAATGAATACTCCTATAAAAGAACAAATGAGTAGCAGTATGAAGTATGTATCAAGTGTAGAAGAAATGAAAAATTTCATTGCTCAGAATAAAAACGCTATAGGATTTATACCGGGACAGTGGTATAATAAAGAAAGTGTATTTATAAAACTAAGTGGTATTGAACTTACTCTTTCAAATCTGAAAAATAAACTTTATCCACTGAGTTTTCCAATAAAAGCATATTACTCTAAAGATAAAAAAGATAATTTGAAAGATTTTTTTCAGTATTTAGAAAGTGAAGATGGCATTGAAATTATTAGAAAACATTGTATCGAAGCATCTTAATACCTCCTTCTTAGGAGGTATTTTTAGTCTGCAGTAAATGGTACATTTAAAGTATACTAAAAAACGAATACTGTCGATATATGCTTTTTTCTCCTTTTAAATGTTAATATCGTTGACTTAGGTAGTTAATTCATGTAATATATTTAATGGAATACTATAATTTATTATTGTATTATCTACTATTATGAATAGAATATTATATATTTAAAAGTGGAATTTAATTTTAATATAATATTACTAATTCCTCATAAAACCTTTTAAATAAAAGGTTATGGTTGAGTAGGAGGTAAAAATGAAAAACCAAATAGCTAAGATTCTCCCGGAAAGTATTGCAGAAGAAATTAAGCTTCAAGTGGGAGATCGATTAATTAGTATAAACGGCAATGCTGTAATAGACATTATAGATTATAAATTTTTGATTACAGATGAACTTATTAACATTGAAATTGAAAAGACAGATGGGGAAGTTTGGGAAATTGAAGTTGAGAAGGACTATGATGAAGATTTAGGGATTGAGTTTATTGATCCCATGTTGGATAAGCCAAAGAGCTGTCATAATAAATGTATATTCTGTTTTATTGATCAATTACCTCCTGGAATGAGAGAAACACTCTATTTTAAAGATGATGATTCTAGATTATCCTTTTTTCAAGGTAATTTTGTAACACTAACTAATATGAAGGAGGAGGACATAGATAGGATAATTAGATATAAGATAAGTCCTATTAATGTTTCAGTCCACACTACTGATGTAGAGCTTAGAAAGTTAATGTTAAACAATAAATTTGCTGGGAATGTTTATGATAGATTAAAGAGACTTTCTGAAGGCGATATAAAAATTAATTGCCAAGTGGTTTCGTGTCCTGGAATTAACAATGGAAAAGAGCTTTTAAAAACCATTGAGGATTTATATAAACTTTACCCCAATATAGAAAATTTAGCAGTAGTGCCAGTTGGGATAACCAAATATAGAGAAGGATTATTCAATTTAACATTATACGATAAAGCAACTGCGTTAAAAGAAATTCAAAGTGTAAAAGAATTACAAGAAAAATACACTAGTGAAATAGGATCGCCTTTTGTAAGGTTGTCTGATGAATTCTATGTTGTAGCAGGGGTTGATGTTCCGTGCGAAGAGTTCTATAATGGTTATGAACAATTAGAAGATGGCATTGGTATGATTAGACTACTTAGAAGTGTTATTGACGAAGATGTAGCTAACCTAAAACTAGATAATAGTGGGAGTTTTACATTTGTTACAGGTCATTCGGCTTATGCAGAAATGTTGAGTGTATCCAAAAAAATAACTTTAATTAATGATAAAATCAAAATTCAGGTAAAAAAAATACATAATAATTTTTTTGGAGAAATGATTACAGTAGCAGGACTTTTAACAGGAAAAGACATAATTCAGCAACTTGTGGATGAAAAGCTAGGGGAATATTTAATAATACCTAGTAATATGTTTAAAAGCGGATACGAACTGGGAAACAATGAGAAGCAAATATTCTTAGATAATATTACGGTAAGTGATTTAGAAAAAAGCTTAAGGACAAAAGTTTTAATATGTGATTATTCAGGAGAAGACTTAATCCATATAATAAACGAATATAGTCAGGAGGAATAATAATGGCAAAACCAATCGTAGCAATAGTAGGAAGACCCAATGTAGGGAAATCTACTTTATTCAATAAGTTAGCAGGTAAAAGAATATCCATAGTTGATGATAAACCAGGTGTAACAAGAGACAGGGTGTACGCTGATGCAGATTGGCTTAGACATAATTTCACAATAATTGATACAGGTGGTATTGAAGTTGAAAGTCAAGATATTATTTTAGCTCAAATGAGAAGACAGGCACAAATAGCTATAGAAACAGCGGATGTTATAATATTTATAGTAGATGGTAAACAAGGACTTACAGGTGCAGATACTGAAGTTGCACAAATGCTTAGGTCAAGTAAAAAACCAATAGTACTAGTTGTAAACAAAATAGATCATCTAGAACTAGAAGCTAATGCTTTTGAATTTTATAATTTAGGTATAGGGAATCCAGTAGCTATTTCAGCTACCCAAGGACTTGGACTGGGTGATATGTTAGATGAGGTAGTAGCACATTTTGAAAGCGTATATTCAAGTACAGAAAACGAAGAATATATTCAAGTTGCAGTTGTAGGTAAGCCAAATGTTGGTAAATCATCACTAATAAATAAAATGCTTGGTGAAGATAGAAATATAGTCACTGATATTGCAGGTACTACAAGAGATGCTATTGATAGTAAACTGGAAACTGCAGATGGTAAATTTGTTCTTATAGATACTGCAGGAATAAGAAGAAAAAGTAAAGTTAATGATGGGATTGAGAGATATAGTGTTATTAGATCGCTAGCTGCCGTTGAGAGAGCTGATGTAGTAATACTTATCATTGATGCTACAGATGAATTAAGTGATCAAGATGAGAAAATTATAGGGTATGCTCATGAAATGAAAAAAGCAATATTAATTATAGTGAATAAGTGGGATCTTATTGAAAAAGATGATAAAACTATGCTTGAGTATAAGAGAAAATTACAAGCTGGATTAAACTTTATGGCATATGCACCTTATTTATTTATATCTGCAAAAACAGGTCAAAGAGTACATAAGGTATTATCTACAGTTAAAGAATGTTTTGATAATTATTCAAAAAGAATTTCTACAGGGATACTTAACGAGGTTGTTAATAAAGCGGTTCTTATGCAAGAACCTCCAACAGTGGCGAATAAGAGACTTAAAATATTCTATGTTACTCAAGTAGACTCTAAACCGCCAACATTCGTGTTCTTTGTAAATAATTCGAATTTATTGCATTTCTCATATCAAAGATATTTAGAAAATCAATTGAGAAGTAGCTTTGAATTTAACGGAACAGGAATAAGGCTTATATTTAGGGAAAGGAAGGAATAGAATGCTAAAAGTTGCTTTTTTAGGTGGTGGGAGTTTTGGTACTGCATTATCCATTATGCTTGCCAAAAAAGGAACAAAAGTTAATATATGGGATAGAAAACTTGCTGTTATTAATGACATTAATATTAAACGAGAAAATATCAAATATTTACCGAGTGTTATCATACCAGCAGGAGTAACAGCATTCACTGATTTAGAATTGGTTATAAGTGAGAGTGATATAATAGTTCTGGCGGTGCCTTCACATGTAATAAGAGAGCTAAGTAAGAAGATAGCACCTTATTTAAAACAGAATCAAATTGTGGTTAGTATTGCAAAAGGAATCGAAGAGCATTCATTAAAAAGAATATCACAGGTAATAGAAGAAGAAATTCCAAATAATCCTATAGTAATACTATCAGGCCCTAGTCATGCCGAAGAGGTTGCTTTAGATATTCCTACAACAGTAGTAGTTTCATCTAAAAAAATGGAGTATGCAAAGATTGTTCAAGATGTATTCATGACCAATAAATTTAGAGTCTACACTAATGAAGACATTATTGGTGTGGAGATAGGCGGCGCTGTTAAAAACATTATTGCACTAGCTGCAGGAGTGTCAGATGGTATAGGCTACGGGGACAATTCAAAGGCTGCACTTATGACAAGAGGAATGAGTGAAATTATAAGGATAGGCACTGTACTTGGAGGTAAAACTGAAACCTTCTATGGCTTAACGGGTATGGGAGATCTTATTGTAACTTGTACTAGTATGCATAGTAGAAATAGAAGGGCAGGGATTCTAATTGGCAAGGGTATTCCTATGGATAAGGCTTGCGAGGACATCGGAATGGTAGTCGAGGGTATAAAAGCTACAAGAGCCTTCTATGAACTTAAAGAAAAACAGCAGGTGTCTATGCCAATAACAGATGCACTGTACAAAGTATTATTTGAAGGTAAAGAATGTAAATATGCGGTATATGAATTGATGTCAAGAAATAAAAAAAATGAATTCTAAAGATTATAAATAAGAATTTTAATATAAAAAACCAATTTTTCACTAAGTAATTAATGAAAAATTGGTTTTTTTTATATTTTTTTAATCAGTAGTAATAATTCATTGTTATCTAAAATATAATTATAATGTTAATAATAAGAATTGGGAGGGTATATCTTGGATAATTTTGATATATACAAGGATATAGCAGAGAGAACTCAAGGGGATATTTACGTAGGTGTTGTAGGTCCCGTAAGAACTGGAAAATCGACATTTATAAAGAGATTTATGGAGCTTTTGGTAATTCCTAAAATAGACAATCCCCATAAAAAAGAAAGAGCCATAGATGAACTACCTCAAAGTGGTTCAGGGAAATCAATTCATACTACTGAACCTAAATTTGTACCCAACGAAGCAGTAGAAATTGAATTTGAGGGTGGCACTAAATTCAAAGTAAGAATGGTTGATTGTGTTGGGTACATTGTTAAAGGAGCGCTAGGATATGCTGAAGGAGAAACACCTAAAATGGTTACAACTCCTTGGTACGACTATGAAATTCCATTTGAAGAAGCGGCAGAACTTGGAACAAAGAAGGTAATAAATGAACATTCAACTATTGGACTTTTGATCACTACAGATGGTTCTATCACAGGCATAGAACGAATGGAATATGTAGAAGCTGAAGAAAGGGTGGTTAATGAGCTTAAGGCCATTAATAAACCTTTTATAATGGTGTTAAATTCCAAAAATGCATCTACACCTGAAACAGCAGCCTTAGCAACGGAATTAGAAGAAAAATATGATGTGCCAGTTCAAGTTATGGATGTACTAAATATGAATGAGGGAGATATAGCCAATATATTCCAAAGGGTTCTTAAAGAATTCCCAGTTAAAGAAATTAACATAGATATGCCAGAGTGGATTGAAAATTTAAGTTCTAAGCATTGGGTAAAAATTAGCTTTATGAAATTCTTAAAAGATATGTGTAAGGATATATTTAAAGTTAGAGATATAAATAAATCTTTACTAAGCTTTAAAGAAGTTGATTTTTTAGATTCTGCAAGACTTGATGAAATGAATATGGGAGAAGGTACTGCCAGAGTTAATTTAATTCCTAGGCAAGAATTATTTTACAAAATACTAGGTGAAACTTGTGCTTGTGAAATAAAGGGAGAAAATGATCTGTTAACATTAATGGGAGAGTTCTCTAGAGCTAAAACCGAATATGATAAAATTGCAGATGCTTTAAGAGATGTTAAAGAAAAAGGATATGGACTTGTAGCACCACAACTTTCAGAAATGACTTTAGAAGAACCTGAAATAGTACAACATGGTGGCAGATATGGAGTTAAATTAAGGGCCTCGGCACCTTCACTTCATTTTATAAGGGCAGATATACAGACTGAAGTGTCCCCTATTATGGGTACGGAAAAGCAAAGTGAAGAGTTCTATAAATCCATCTTAGATCAGTTTGAAAATGATAAATCTCAAATTTGGCAGAGTAATATGTTTGGTAAATCTTTGGAAGTATTAGTTAAAGAGGGCCTTCAAAATAAATTATTTAAGATGCCTGATGATGTGCAAGTAAAAATTCAGAAGACTCTTCAAAGAATTATTAATGAGGGTAATGGCAGTTTAATCTGCATTATACTATAATTATATTTTTATAAGATTCAAAAGGCACGGAGAAAAACAAATAAAAAGTACGGGAATCATTTTAGAATGAAAAACCGTGCTTTTTTTATCTATAAACTAAGTTACTATTCAAGCTAATGGTCAATAGGGGGAATAATGCCTTATATAATAGTTGTAAGACATAGTTAGGTAGATAGGTAATACGACATAAGAATAAATATTATATGTGGTTAGAATGAGAATTTGCATATGTCATGCTTATTTTATATGTGTCTTATGTGAAGAAATGAGTTATTAGCATTAACTTCCTACTTTAGAATTGCACTATGTTTCTTGTTTCTTTTCCTTATATAACTACTTGCCATGAGCATCGTCCTCCTGAATTTCTATATAAGTATAGTTTATATCATTAACACTAGACTCTGAGTCAGTGTGGTATTTATGAACTTACTAAACAAATCATAGTTATTGAGACTGGATATAATAGAGAAACTATAGACAAGCTTCTTAATAGGTTCTGTGAGTACAATAAGATAGTTTATTGTGATGAAACAAAAGAAATTATGATTTTAAACTAGATAAAATTTAATCTGACAAATAACAGCAATGCAATTAAATGCGTAAATAAAGAATTAAGTAAAGTGAAAAACTTCAAGTTTATAGAGATACTTTACCGAAAGTGGGAGGTACAGGATTTAAAGGTAGAGAAAATATTTGGTTTTAAAAGAAACTTTAAAATACTATATAGAAAGCTATGAGTTTGAGGACATGGTTCAGCAAGGATATTTTTCTGTTATAAAAGCAATTGGTATGCACAAACTAGGCAGAATGATTGATGATAAACTTCTTTTTCAATAGATATTTTGGATTAGCCTATTTATAGGTATTAGTTAGCTTTAGGTTGTTTTTTACCCTATTGGTGTGATTCAGAGAAATGTTGGCGAGTCCCCTATTAGTGATTTAAGCATATGTTAATTGAATTAGAGATATAAATATAAATATGATATAATATTATGTAATTAAATTAAAAAATAAATTACATACTAATAGGATGAAATGGAAGGTAAAAATGCAAAGGCAATTGATATTAGATATAAATGAAATAGATGTTACATTAGTAGCAATTGAACAATAATTATGAAAAGGAGAAAATAATATGATATTTCTTATTTTTGCAATACTTTTCTCTTCAAGTTTAAATGTCTTATTTAAGTTTACTGAAAAAAGCAATTCTAACCGTTTAGCAGTCTGTTTTTTCAGTTTTCTAGGAGCAACTATCTTCAGCCTGATGCTTGCTTTTACACAAATGATATCTGACCCTCAATGGGTTACTTTATTCATATCTGAATTAGGACAAAGAACAGCTCAAGGCAGTAATTTAATTCGGATTACGCCATCTATATTCACATTGCTTCTTGCTTTATTTAATGGTTTTATCTATTTTGGTGCATTTTATTTATTACAAATAAGTACTGCACATAATGGCAGTGCAATGACGGCTACATTCAATAAGATTGGCGTCATGGTGCCGGCTATTTTATCTGTTATCTTCTTTCATGAAATCCCTAAGTTATTGCAGATTGTGGGTGTATTAGTTGCAATGTCAGCAATATTGGTTATTTACTTTAAAAAAGAGGAAAATAATATTGTAACCTTAAAATTCGCACTATTTGGTACATTCTTTCTTGGAGGGTTTTGTGACTTTACTTCTAAGATATACCAGATATATGGAACAGAAGAATTTCAAAGTTTGTTTATCTTTTTCACATTTCTGTTCTCATTTATAGTTACAGGAATATTCATGTTGGTTAAGGATCGTAGGATAAAGCGTACGGATATTATCTTTGGTCTTATAGCAGGAATCCCTTCTCAATTTATATCCCAGTTCTTACTGCGCGCTCTTACATCAATTCCTGCATTCGTTGTATTCCCCTTATTTTCAGTAGGTGTAATCCTAGTAGTTAATATTATTAACTTGCTATTCTTCAAAGAAAAACTGACTACACGTCAATTTATATCTATAGGCTTTATAGTTGTAGCAGTTGTTTTGCTAAATATGTGATGGCACTTGGTAAGTTAAGAACGAAAATAAAAAGTGGCTAGTAGGCTATATATACTGATCCTCATAAAATCTTATATTATCTAAATTAGTGGGAAATCAATTCTCATGAGAATAAATATATTTGTATATGTATTATTGTCTTTATTTTAGTAATAGCTTATGATAATAATAATATAATAAGTAATTAAGGAGAGATATAAAGTGAATGATTTTACACCGAAATATGTAATAATTCAAAACTATATTATTGATAAGATAAGCCAGGGTGATTTTGTCATAGGAGATAAATTACCATCAGAAAATGAGCTTTCTGTTATGTTTAATGTAAGCAGAGTTACCTCAAATAAGGCTGTTTCGGAATTAAATATACTTGGCATAGTAGAAAGGATCAGAGGAAAGGGTACATTTGTGAAATTTACAAATGAGGATTTTCTAGGTATGAAACATACACTTTCTAAATCATCTAAAATTTCATCTGAAATTTCTGAATTTAGAAACCATAAAGTAGTAAGTATTGAATTTATGAATGCAAATGAAAGTATAATTAAAAAACTTAATCTTAAAGAGGGGGAAGAGGTATGTAAAATCACAAGGGAAATGGTTGATTTAAAGGAGACTATAGCTATTGACTACTCTTATATCCCAGCATCAATAATTAATGGTAGTATACATAATGAAGAGAATTTGTCGAATTATTATCTACATGAATATCTTAAAAATATTTTAAATTTGAATCCGAAGTACCTTCACATACACATTGATGCCAAGTTTCCTAGCAAATTTGAAATGAATATGTTAAATGTTCCAAAAGATAGACCACTTATATCCTGGGAATCGAACATAATAGGTGAAAAAAATGAAATCATAGCCTATACCGTAACCATAGCAAAAGCAGATAAATATAAACCATTTATTAATTTTGAGTTAACGTAATACACAGTACTGCTGAAGGGGTATGTGTAGTAACATAACAGAAATTTACAACTTAATATAATTTATTTTCATATGTATAGAAACCATAGTGAAACAAGGATGTTTTACCTGTATTGTAAAATAAATAGAGATAGGCAAAAGCATCAAAAATTAAGGAGGCTAATTTGAACATAGCATTATTACAAGCGGAAAGCAATGGTGGGATATCACCATCTTATGAAAATAGGCAAATTTATATAATTATATACCCGTGGTACAGTTTAATGTTCTCCGGGTCTTTTTATGCCCAATTATAGAACATTTATTAAGAATTGAATGATACAGAGTTATACTAATATGATTTATATAAGAAAAAATGGGAGTAATTAGTTATGACAAATCAACAAAATATATTTTATAATATTTTACTAAAATAACAAATATTGGTTGACTTTTGGTTAAAAAAATTATAAACTAGAATTAAGAAGTTGTAAAGACAACAATACAGTTAATAATTCATAGATACAATAGTACTAGTGAACTAAAAATAATTACAATTACACTAGGGGGGGGTAATATGTCTTATTTGAGGTTAATACAGGATAAAATTCAACAGTTTGCAGATGATGTATGTTTAAGATTAAATGTTGACGTTACCGTTGTAGATCAAAATCTTGTAAGGATAGTTGGTACAGGAGACTATTATGAGCAGGTAAATAAAGATAGCCCTAAGAATTCCATTTTCTCTAAGATATTAAATTCCGGTAAATCTGAAATTAACGTTAGTAAGCTGGATAGTAACATATGCAGAGATTGTTATGCATACGTTGAATGCAAGGAAATTTGTAGCATGGCTTATCCCATTATTATAGGAAACAGCATTCTGGGAGTAATAGGATTTATCGCATTTAAGTCTGAACAAAAGAATCTAATGATTAATAAACAGAATGAATACTTCTATATTTTATCTCAGATTGTTGAACAAATTCAAAAGGAAATAGAAAACATCAGAATTTTAAATAGTCTCAATGTTGAAATTGCAGAAGTTGACGTAATTATTAACTCAATAGACAAGGGAATTATTATTTTAAATTCCGAAAAGGAAATAACCCATGTTAATGCAAAATCTATAAATATATTAGGTTTAAATCTTAGTTATGAGAAAGTACTTTATAAATCTGTGGAAAACGTAATAAAAAATATTATAACAAAAGGGACAAATGACATTGAAACTATGGGAGAATGGGAAGTAAATGGGAAAAAGCTAAAAGTATTATATAAAATAAGTAATATGGTATTGAATGATAAAAGAATATCAATTCTGATAAGCTTTGATGAAATAGAAGAAATATTGGATAGAGCACTGAATGCAAAGGGTGACTCCCAAATAAATTTTAATAATATAGTAGGCAAAAGTAAAAAATTAGTGAATGTTATTGAGAAAGCTAAGGTTTCAGCCCAAACTTCTGCGACAATTTTAATTCAAGGGGATAGTGGAACAGGAAAAGAATTAGTTGCCATGTCTATTCATAATTCAAGTCCTAGAAAAAACAGGCCATTTATTGCATTAAATTGTTCAACCATACCTGAAAATCTTTTAGAATCCGAGCTTTTTGGCTATGAGAAGGGTGCTTTCACAGGAGCAAACCCTCAGGGGAAAATAGGGAAATTTGAGTTAGCAAACAAGGGTACATTATTTTTAGACGAAATTGGAGATTTTCCATTGCATCTTCAACCCAAATTATTAAGAGTTCTTCAACAAAGAGAAATAGTAAGGGTAGGTGGTAACTATCCAATAAAAGTTGATGTAAGAATAATTACGGCAACTCACAAAGACCTTTTAGAGCTCGTGAAAGATCAAAAGTTTAGGCAAGATTTATATTATAGATTGAACGTTATACCATTGTGTATTCCTACGCTTGCTGAAAGAGAAGAGGATGTTCTGTTATGCTGTGGGTATATTCTCAATAATATATGTGAAAAAATGGGGATAACCCATAAAATAATATCAACAGAAGTTGAAAGAAAATTTTTATTATATAATTGGCCGGGAAATATTCGTGAACTTGAAAATGTTCTGGAATATGCAGTAATTTTTTCCGAAAATGAAGTAATTGAAATTAATGATATGCCTGATTATTTTATGTTAGATGAACCAAAAACAAATAAATTTTACTGTGAAGAATCAATTATAAAGGGAAATCTTGAAGAAATCACAAATATATTTCAGAGAAATATTATAGAACAGTATCTCAAACGATATGGAAGAACTATTGAAGGGAAAAAGGAAACTTCAAAAAAACTTGGTATAAGTTTAACCACATTATATAGAAGAATGAACGAATATGATTCATAGTTTTCAATTTTGATTATATATTTTCAAAATTGAAAACTTTAGAAACAAAAAATGAGCAATACGCTAATTTATAGTTGGCATTATAATTGCTATATGAATATATAAGCAAAGGAGTGATAATGTGGATTTCAATAAAATTGTAGATGTCTTAAGGAATCAGGTAAAACCAGCACTTGGTTGTACGGAACCAGTGGCAGTAGCTATAGCAGTTTCTAAAGCTTATAAGCAAATAGGAGGTGAAGTTAAAAGTATTGAAGTTAAGATAAGCCCGAATATTTACAAAAATGGTATGCGGGTTGGAATCCCAGGGACAACGGAAAAAGGGATAACTTTTGTGGCTGCATTGGCTGTTGTCTGTGGAGAACCGGAATCGGAATTTGAAGTTTTAAAAAATGTAAACGATATTTTTATAGCGACTGCCAAGAGAATTGTAGGTGATAATAAAGTAAAAATTAAAATTGAAGAAAATAAGGGGAAATTTTTCATAGAAGCTGTAGTAATCAGTGACCGTGGGGAAGCGAAATGTATTATTAAAGATTCACATACAAATATTGTATATGTTGAAAAAAACAGCTTAGTGGTATTTGAAAAAAATGAAACAATACAAAATGTAGATTTAGGTAAAATAGGAAATTTAACTATTAAAGAACTTAGAAATTTTATAGAAACAGTCCCTTTTGAAAATATTGAGTTCCTACTTGAAGGTGTAAAACTTAATATGAAGATGGCTGAAATAGGTCTTAAAAATAAGTCAGGCGCAGGTTTAGGTTCAGGAATTAAGGATCTTATGGATAGTGGGATTTTAGATAAGGGAATACTCAATGAAGTACGTTCAGCCACAGCAGCTGCAGCAGATGCAAGAATGGCAGGTGTAAATAGGCCGGTAATGAGTAGTGCGGGAAGCGGAAATCATGGAATTACAGCAATTATCCCGCCATGCATAATATGCAGGCATTTGGGATACGATGATGAAAAACTTGCAAGAGCTTTGGCATTTAGTCATCTAATAACTATTTATATCAAAGAATATACAGGTAAATTATCACCAATCTGTGGGTGTAGTGTTGCAGCAGGAATTGGAGCCTGTGTATCAGTGGCCTGGCTTATTGGATGCAATGATATACAAATTGTAGGAGCTATTAAAAATATGGTTGGCAATATTACCGGAATGGTTTGTGATGGTGCTAAAGGCGGATGTGCATTTAAGCTATCAACTGCATCTTCCGAAGCTATCTTACAGGCAGAACTGGCAAAAAATAATACAATCATATCTGATTTTGATGGAATAGTTGGAAATGATGCAGAAACCTCAATAAAGAACTTAGGTGAATTATGTATGAAAGGCATGGGGGACATAGATGGACAAATCATAGAAATAATGGTTGAGGAGCAACCAAGTGTAGTGGATTATTATATAATTTGATAATTATATTTTAACTTAATTACAAAAATAATTTATATTTATACCATTTTGATATATTAGTCATAAAAAATGCATAAGTTGTAAAGACAACAGTACAAATTTGTTAATGTTCTTAATAATTTTTAATGAAAACGATTGTAATTTATTAATTACAATCAGTAGTTTTGTATAATTTATTTTTTTAATATGAATAAATAAAAATATTGGAGCTGGGGAGGTAAAAAATGAAGGCTACGGTCATAGGAGCAGGTAATATTGGTATGGCAACAGGTGCATATCTTTCAGAGCTTGGATGTGATATAACAGTATATACAAGAGATGAGAGAAAAGCTGTGAAATTAAGATCTGAGGGCCTATATTCCGAGGGGAAAATTGAAGGACATTTTAACTTAAATGCCTATAGCAATTATAAGGATGCGCTTGCAGATGCAGAATATATTTTAATTACTACTCTTGCAAACAATCATCTGGATGTTTTTAAAGCAATAAAGCCTTATTTGGAAAAGGGACAAAAAATAATTATTTTTAATGGTAATTGGGGTGCTTTTGAAGCTAAGGAATATTACAAGAATTTTTTAAAGGATAATGAAATAATAGTAGCTGAAACAGGTGCTATGCTTTTTATGGCAAAGGCATATGAGATTGGAAAGGTTAATATTCTTGGAATTAAGAAACAGATTACAATAAGTACAATTAATTCTAATGATGTGGATATTGTATTAAATGATTTAAAGAATATATTCCCACAATTTAAAAAGGTAAGCAGCATATATGAAACTTCAATTAGCACCACAAATCCAGTAATTCATGTTCCTTTAACGATATTTAATCTTGCAAGAATAGAGGAGGGGCAGGACTTTTCTTTTTATGGTGAGGGGGTATCCAAATCTGAAATAGCGTATATTGAGGGCATAGACAAAGAGAGAATATCAATTGCAGAAAGAATTGGATTTACTTGTCCATCAATTCTTGAATCAATTAACAGTTTTTTCGATATTAAATATGACAATTTATATGATGCCCTTAACAAAAATGAAATTTATATAAAAGGCAAGGCTCCAACAAGTTTGTCACATAGGTATATAACAGAGGATATACCATATGGAATTGTACCAATAGTGAAACTTGGTAAAGTTCTTGGAATAGACACCAAGTATTCAGAAGCACTAGTTAAGCTTGCTGGATTGGTATTGAATATTAACTTTTTAGAAGCTGGAGTCAGCATTTTTAAAGAAAATATTATTTCATAAAAATAAAAATTAGTATAGAAGGAGGATATATATCATGAACAGAGAAGAACGAATAAGAGCTGCTTTAAATTCTGAGGAAGTTGACAGAATTCCAGCCAGTGTATGGATGCATTTTTCTGAAGTTGATCAAGATACCACGGCTTTAGCAGAAGCTCAGGTGGCATTTAATGAAAGGTACGATTTTGATTTTATAAAGTTAATGCCATTCGGAACCTATTCAATTCAGGATTGGGGTGCAAAAATAAAGATATATTGTGACAAGTACAAGGAACCAATAGTTGAGGATAGGCCTATTAAATCAATAAATGATTGGAATAATTTAGAAGTATTGCCTGCTGTGTATGGAACATGGGGGAAACAGCTTCAGTTGGCTCAAAAGGTGTCCAAACTAAGAAAAAAACATACCCCTATAATACAGACTATATTCAGTCCCTTTAGCACAGCAAGAAAGCTTGCAGGAGATAGAATATTTAATGATATGAAAGAAAATCCGAAAATATTAAGTTCTGCTTTGGAAGTAATAGCTCAGACAACTAAAAACTTCATTAAAGAAAATATAAATGCAGGTGTGGACGGATTTTTCTTAGCCACACAGACTGCGAGTTATGATTTAATGGATGATATTTCATATAAAAACTTTTGTGAGTATTATGACCTTAAGGTAATTGATTCCTATAAGGATAGGACATACTTTAATACAATGCATATACATGGTGATAATATTATGTTTAATACAATAAAAAATTATCCCGGTACTTGTCTTAATTGGCATGACAGATATGCAAAACCTGACTTTGCACAAGCAAGACAGCTGACCGGTAAATGCTTTTTAGGTGGAATCAAGGAAGTTCCTTATTTTGTTGACGGAGTACTTCATTACAACAGCATACTGTTGGACAGTAATCCAGAGCAGATTGAAAAACACGTTACTGAAGCAATTAAGATGGTAGATGGAAAAGGCCTAATAATAGGACCGGGCTGTGTATGTGACCCAAAGACAGCAGATGAAAACCTTTACGCTGTAAGAAGGGCTGCAGATAATTACTCGAAATCGGATTATGTAATTGCTTCAAAAGAAATAGATGGGAATTGCTATGATGCCTTAACAGTAGGGGATAGTCACTCTGAATCAACAATAAATATCTAATAAATGAAAAAGTAAATAATAAGGTGAGTTAAAATAAATAAATGGAGGGATTTAAAATGCAACAAACAAATAAAAATCAAACCAGAGTTAAAATGGGGAAAGCATTTAGTGCTGTTGACTTAATAACAGTCGTTGTTTTTGCTGCATTAATTAGAATTCTATTTTTAGTATTTAAGACATTTGGGGTTGTATTCCCATTTAACCACTCGTTTATGATGTTATTTAGTTCATTCTGTTTGGTTTCTTGTCTAGTGGTTACTAGAAAAAAATATGCAGGTGTGTTTTTTACAATAGGCTGGGTCTGCATTAACTTCTTCCTGCAGGGTGAAGTACCTCATTACTTTGCATGTATAGTATTGCTTCCGCTATTACCCGAAATTTATTTAGCTATTAGATGCAAGGCATTCAGCAATCCCGATGATATATTTACCAGCACTATTGATATGATTGTCTATTCAGTTATATATAACGTTTTATACTTTGTATTTAATTTTGTTATGATAATATACGTATTTATGATTCCTGTTGTAATGCCATTAGTTATGGCTGCATTTGCAGTAGGAGTAGTATGTATGGTAATTGGAACTATGATGGGGTTGGGTATAGGTAAAAAGATTAGCACACTTATTAATTAAATCTAAGTAAAAAATAAATATTAAAAACTCACCTTAGTATTTATTTGATATATAAAATAATTGTTTAAATATATTTGGAGGTAACTTATGAATACAATGAATTTTGCATCAAATTATGAGAAAGATAAATGGATTCATAGAATGGACCCAAGGGTTAAATTGATATTTATAATATCTTTTGTTATGATCCCACTTTTATTTACTGATATTAGGTACTTGCTTGCAATTGCTTTAATACTTACTCCTATTTGGATAAGTGCCAGTATAGACATAAAGTCTATACTGCCCTTATTAATTGCAATTTTAGTTTTTAGTATCACAGCAGTTGTTTTTGCTACCTTCTATAACTATAATATTCCTGGTCAAAAAATACTTTTTAAGTTAGGTCCACTGATAGCCACTGATATTGGATTTATTTCAGGCTTAACTCTTGGTTTTAGATCTGCATTACCATCTCTGGTTGTTTTGATATTAATATGTACTACTGACCCCGCTGAGCTTGCAAAGGCTATGATGAAAATGAAAATGCCTCTTACAGTGGCTTTTATGATGCTTGCAGCTTTAAGAATGTTCCCGATGATTGCTGAGGAAATGTCTAATATCTCAACCGCCCAAACAATCAGAGGAATAGATAAAAAGGGATTCAAAGGGAGCTTCAGAGCCTTTAAGATGGCAGCATTTCCTCTAATGATAAACTCCCTCAGAAGGAGCAGAACTATGGGACTTGCAATTGAAAGCAAAGGATTTGGTAAAAGAGCATGGAAAGATTATTACCAGGTTTTCAAATTAGATAAAATAGATTATACAGTTTTGGTAGTAACAATTATTCTAATTGTTGCATCAATCTATATAAGATACGGTCTAGGTTTAGGTATAAACACATTAGTAGTACCATAAGATAATGATTAATCGTTTCAAATTGGGGGGATATTACATGGAAGTTAAAAAAGTATTAGATATTAAAAATCTTAGTTTTACCTATCCGTTAGCGAAGAAAAAAGCTATAAATAATCTGAATTTTGAAATAAACAAAGGTGAATTTGTATTGATGTGTGGTTCGAGTGGAAGTGGGAAAACTACTCTTGCAAAGTGCCTAAATGGAATTATACCTCATCTTGCGAATGGCAATATAGAAGGCGATGTAATAGTTAACGGAAAAAACACTCAGGATGTAAAAATGCATGAGATTTCATCGGAAATAGGCATGGTATTTCAAAATCCGGAGGATCAGATATTCTCCATTAGAGTGGATGATGAAGTTGCATTTGGAGTTGAATGTCAGGGCTATAAACGAGATGAGATTGTTAAAAGGGTTAAATATGCGTTAAAGAAGCTTAGAATAGAGGATATCAGCAGACATCTAACATTTTCTCTTTCAGGAGGACAAAAACAAAAGGTGTCCATAGCCAGTAATCTGGCTATGCTTCCTTCAATTATAATTCTAGATGACCCTACAACGGATTTGGATCCTATAAGTAAGCAAGAGGTAATGGATATACTCCAGGAACTTAAAAATGAAGTCGATGTTACATTTATAGTAATTGAACATGATTTAACGGATTTATTGGAATTTGCAGACAGAGTCATTGTAATGCATGACGGAGAAATAATACTAAATGGCAAGCCAGACCAGATATTCTATGAGCAATTTTTACTTCTTGATAAAATTGGTGTCAGAATTCCGGATCATATAAGACTTGGTAAATATCTCATAGAACAAGGAATTATATCTGCAAAGGATGGTTATCCGATAAAAAAGGAAACTCTAAAGAAACTTACAAGGAAAGCTATTCTTAATAGATCGTTGATAATACCTGATATAAAGTATAAGGATTATACAATTAAAAGCACTGAAAAGGTTGCAGAAATTAAACATGTAAACTTTACTTATCCTGAAGCAAAAAAACAAACATTATTTGATGTCAATTTTGATATTTATAAGGGTGAATTCTTCGGAATAGTTGGACATAACGGCTCCGGAAAATCCACTATAATGAAAAACATACTTGGGCTGTTAAAACCAACCTCTGGCGATGTATTTATAAATGGGAAAAATACAAAAGATATTGATATTTCAAAATTAATATTAGATATTGGATATGTATTCCAAAACCCAGATAATCAGCTGTTTTGTAATACTGTCAGAGAAGAAATTGAGTTTGGGTTAAGAGATAAAAATTTACCAGAGGATGTAATTAGAAAGGAAGCAGATAAGGCCCTTGATATTGTAGAACTTAAAGCAAAAGAAAATGATCATCCATTCTCCCTAAGCCGTGGTCAAAGGCAAAGATTGGCTGTAGCAACAATGTTAGTTGCAAATCCGAAAATAATAATGCTCGATGAACCCACTACAGGTTTGGATGAAAAAAATCTTGCTAGTTTGTTGAAGTTGATGCAGGAGATTATTTATAATTTTGGAGGAACTCTTATTATGGTAACCCATGATATGGAAGTTGTAGCCAAGTATGCTACAAGAGTAATAGTTGTAAATCATGGAAATGTAGTTCTTAATGGGAATCCTGATGAAATATTTGGAAATCATTACAACGAATTAGATGACCTAAAGCTAAAGCCTACAATAATTGCTTCAATGAGTTCAGAGTTAAAGGATGTCTCTATGCCATTTATTCCAAATTGGGATATTTTTGAAAAACAGGTAGTTAATAATAACAACTCTAATGAGGACAATGCAAAATATATTAGCTCAGTGATATAAGACGATTACTTTACTGCAATATTAAAAAAGAAATATTATCAAATTAGTTGTCAAAAAAATAATAGTTTAGCGTTGAAAAAGAAAAACAACATTAAAATATAATACTATATATGTTAATATGTCGCCATATTCTTTGAGCGCATTGATACCTACAGTACAAACTAAGCAGTTGGTGAACTTATAAAAAGGTGCATGATGCTGGACCTTAATTGCAACAGGGTGAATTATATACCTGTGGGACAGTTTAATGTTCTACGGGTTTTCTTTGTATAAAAATAAATTAAATATCAATTTAAAGCAGAGGTGTGTTAATTGAATAGTGAAGAAAGATGTAAGATTGGTATCAAAATATCTAAGGTATCAATAGTTTTAAATGTTTTATTATCCACATTTAAATTATTTGCAGGTATTGTAGGTAGAAGTGGAGCTATGATTGCTGATGGAATACACTCACTTTCTGATGTGCTAGCTTCAATAGTTGTAATATTGGGGTTGAATTTAGCTAAAAAACCTGCCGATGAAGATCATCCATATGGTCATGAAAAAATGGAGCCTGTTGTAGCTAAGATAGTGGCAACAATATTGTTAATTACAGCACTACTAATTGGATTCAATGGTATTAAGAGCATTGTAAATGGAACAACCATAATTCCGGAAAAAATTGCGTTGTATGCAGCTATACTTTCTATAATAGTTAAAGAGTGGATGTATAGATATACTGTTAAAGGTGCTAAAAAAATTGAAAGTTCAGCTCTTATGGCAGAAGCTTGGCATCATAGATCCGATGCATTATCATCTATTGGAACAGTAGTTGGAATTGCAGGAGCTAGAATGGGTTATCCGATATTAGATCCAATTGCAGCATTACTAATATGTGTTTTAATAACCAAAGTAGCCATAGATATTTATAAACAAGCTGTTAATCAATTAGTTGATCATAGCGCTGATACAAATATCATTATTGACATAAAAAAATCAATTGAAAATACAAATGGTGTTATAACTTTAGATGAGCTAAAGACTAGAGTAAGTGCTAATAGATTATATGTAGATGTAGAAATAAGTGTTAATAGAGATATATCGGTTTATGAAGGTCATGATATTGCGGAGAGTGTTCATAATAATATAGAAGGTCTGAACAATAGGGTTAAACATTGTATGGTCCATGTTAATCCTTTGAAGATAACACAGTTAGACTGTGAAAATAATGAAATTAATTTAAACGGCTAAAGCTCTAAATTCCATTGGGCTAAGGCTGTTTAGCCATATCTTATAAATAAACTGTGTAAAAATTAATCCAACTACTATAATAAATATGAAAAATAGAAAGTAAAAACTTCCGATTTTTACTATGATCTCTGAGGACCTAACATAAACTGGAAGTTTATGTTAGCTACTTTATCTTGCAAACCCTATACACATTTTCAAAACCACTTCCTGTAGCATTACTGCTATATCCTGGTCCGTATAAAGTGTTTTTGGCTTGGAAGCTGAAATCTTGTTTTTTTATTAGAATTTAAGAATCTGAAATTGTTAAAAAAACGAAGGTGAAAATTTATTATTTTAACAAAATAAAAGGTTGGAGGTATGTTACCATGGGAAGTAAAATGCTAGGAAAATACTTGAAAGAAAATTTAGAAGATTTAAAAAGTAAAGGTTTGTATAATGAAATAAATGTTTTAAAAAGTTCAAATGGGCCTGTTATTACAATAGGAGATAAAAAATTAATAAACCTTTCTTCAAATAATTATTTAGGTCTTGCAACTAATTCTAGACTTATTGAAGCTACCACTTCCGCAACTAAGAAATATGGTGCAGGTGCAGGTGCTGTTAGAACAATTAATGGTACTTTGGAAATTCACACAGACTTAGAACAAAAACTTGCCAAATTTAAACACACTGAAGCAGCTATTGCATTCCAGTCAGGATTCAATTGTAATATGGGTGCTATCTCAGCAGTAATGAGCAAAAAAGACGCAATTCTCTCGGATTCACTAAATCATGCATCAATAATAGATGGATGTAGATTATCAGGTGCGAAAATTATAAGAGTGGAGCACTCTGATATGGTAGATTTAAGAAATAAGGCAAAAGAAGCAGTAGAATCAGGTTTATATGAAAAAATCATGGTAATTACTGATGGTGTATTTTCTATGGACGGTGACATAGCAAAACTTCCGGAAATTGTTAAGATAGCAGAAGAATTTGACTTAATAACATATGTAGATGATGCGCATGGTTCAGGAGTACTCGGGGGTGGGGTAGGTACAGTACATCACTTTAATTTATCAGATAAAATAGATTTCCAAATTGGAACATTATCAAAGGCAATTGGAGCTGTAGGCGGATATGTAGCTGGAACAAAGGATTTAATTGATTGGCTTATGGTTCGGGCAAGACCGTTCCTATTCTCAACATCATTAACTCCTGGAGCTGCAGGTGCAGCTATTGAAGCTATTAACATCCTTACAGAAAGTACTGAGCTTAATGATAAACTTTGGGATAATGCTAATTATTTGAAGAAGGGCCTAAAAGAACTTGGGTTTGATATTGGAAACAGTGAAACTCCGATTACTCCATGTATAATAGGAGACGAAGTTAAAACTCAAGAGTTTAGTAAAAGACTTTTTGAAGAAGGCGTTTATGCAAAATCAATAGTATTCCCAACTGTTAGAAAAGGAACTGGAAGAGTAAGAAATATGCCTACGGCAGCTCATACAAAGGAAATGTTAGATGAATCATTATCTATTTATGCAAAAGTTGGTAGAGAAATGCAAATAATAAAATAAAAACGTTATTGGGCTATTCAAAATTATAAGACATTTATTATATATGGAGGGAATAGGATGAAAAAAATATTGGTAACAGGAGCCTTGGGACAAATAGGTTCAGAACTAGTAATGAAGATGAGAGAGGTTTATGGTAGTGACAATGTAATAGCTACAGATTTAAGGAAACTAGAGGAGAGCCCAGTAGTTACAAGTGGGCCTTTTGAGCTACTAGATGTAACTGATCATAAAACTATGCTCTTTCTTTGTAAAAAACATAAAGTAGACACTCTCATACATTTAGCAGCTTTATTATCAGCAACAGCTGAAACAAAGCCACTACTTGCTTGGACTATAAATATGGGTGGGCTTGTAAATGCTCTAGAAGTTGCTAGAGAACTTAAGCTTTCGTTCTTTACACCAAGTTCCATAGGTGCATTTGGACCAACCACTCCTAAAGATAATACTCCTCAGGATACAATACAAAGGCCTACAACTATGTATGGTGTAAACAAAGTTGCGGGAGAATTATTATGTGATTATTACTTTAAGAAGTTTGGAGTTGACACAAGAGGAGTACGTTTTCCAGGGTTAATTTCTTATGAAGTTCTTCCAGGTGGAGGAACTACTGATTATGCTGTGGATATATATTATGAAGCATTAAAGTCAGGTAATTACACTTCCTTTATTGATAAAGGAACTAAGATGGATATGATGTATATGCCAGATGCAATAAACGCAATAATTGATTTAATGGAAGATGATGGATCAAAATTAATCCATAGAAATGCATTTAATATAGCAGCTATGAGTTTTGAACCAGAAGAAATAGCCGCTGAAATAAAAAAACATATACCAGAATTTAAAATGGAATATGATGTGGATCTAGCTAGACAAGGAATTGCTGATTCATGGCCAAATTCAATTGATCCAACGTGTGCTAAGGATGAGTGGGGCTTTGATGCTAAATATGATTTAGCAAAAATGACTACTGATATGCTCCAAAAATTAAGGGCTAAAGGAATAGGTACTAAATGAATAAAAAAAACATCAAAGCAGTGCTAGAAATTCTTAATGAGACATATGCTGGAGCGAAGTGCGGACTTGATTTTACAAATCATTACGAACTTTTAGTTTCTACCATACTATCAGCACAATGCACAGATGAGCGAGTAAATATTGTTACAAAAGAGCTATACACGAAGTACAATACGCCAGGAACTATGATTATATTATCCCAGGTGGAACTAGGAGAAAAAATTAAAAGTTGTGGTTTTTATAATAATAAGAGTAAAAATATCTTAGCTGCTACAAAACTTATATTAGAAAAGCATAATGGAGAAGTACCTAGCACTATGGAAGAATTAACAGAGCTTAACGGTGTAGAGAGAAAAACCGCTAATGTTGTACTATCTAATGCTTTCTGAATACCTGCAATAGCTGTAGATACCCACGTTTTTAGAGTTTCAAAAAGAATTGGGTTTGCCGCAGGGAAAAACGTAGAAGAGGTAGAATAGGAGCTTATGAAAAATATTCCTAAAAAAATATGGAGTGATGCTAATCATTATATTATATGGTATGGGCGAAAAATATGTAAAGCTAGGAAACCTAATTGCCAGGAGTGTCCTATAGCCCCTTATTGTGAATTTTTAAATGGTAAAAGCAATTTTAATAAAACCCCGAAGATTAAGCCTAGACCCGCTAGTGTTTAGTTCAAAGTTTGGGGATTAATAAATAAACACCCTTAATATTTTAAAATATTAGGGGTGTTTATTTTTTGAAGATGATTTAAAGTAGTATATCTAAGAGTTCTTCTTCAATCATGCAGTTATATTTTTCTTGCCTATAATCATTAATTAAGTTTTTCTTTTCTTCAATTTTCAATGGAGCCATTTTATCTAACATATTCTTCGGGAACTCTACGTAAGCGCCCTTTGGATTCATTTCACTATCGAAGGTTAAAATAGTCGGAATTCTGGCATCGCCAGTGCATTCCTCTAAAAAAAATTCATTTTCAGCTTTGGGGAAACAAAATAAGTTTATGTTATTGTTTTCAGCTGCCATTATCTTAATGAAGGGTAGGGTAACAATGCAATCAGGATAGTATCCTTCAGAAAAGACTGCTACATTAACAGTACAATTTAAAATTTTTAGAGATTGTTTAGTGACTAAAGATAGATTAGTAGAATTATAAGCAGTAAATTGAACATCACCATATTTAAGCTTTGATAGTTCTAAATAAGCTAATAATTATTGCAAATCAGTTAAAGTATACTACATATTTGAAGATAAGTATAAAATTACGTAAACTTCAAGTATAATGGTATTGTACCAATTTGAAGCAGCTAGAGAAAATTTAATTAGAAGTATTAACCCTACTACTGATAAAAAGGCACCAACTAAATGTAGCGAATATGCTATTCATGCTCACAGTATTTGGAGCAGTTGCACAACTTGAACGTGACTACTTAAAGGACAGACAAATGAAAGGTATAACTTTGCGGTAACAGAAGGAAGTACAAAGAACGTAAGCCTATAGGGTATCCTAAGCTATGGGAAGGATATTATAAAATGATGCAAGATGGTGATATAAGTGGTGTTGATGTTATGAAAATATTAGATTTAAAGAAAACTACATTCTATAAATTTATTAATCAATAATAGGGTGGTAAATAATACCTTGTTTTCTTATTATGGATTGCCAATTAGGGTTTTTGCTTACTCCGTTTTTCGGGGGATAGGAAAAAACACCCCAAATAAAATTCCATATTATATCACACAAGAGTGTATTATAATATGGAAGTCGAAAACCTTATGGTGGTTGGAGAATACGTGTGAGTCGTAATCAGCTAAGAATTGAAAAAAAAGAATATAGAGAAAACCGTAAGCGTAAAATAGACCACACCTTAAACTAAGGCCTGAGCTATTTTACGCTTACAAATAGAAATGTGCGTACTTGTGTTTTAAATACAATATGCTAAACTCATGCATAGACAAGGATAAGAACGTTAGAAATAATAAATTTTAGCAAGGGGATTAAAAAAAACGGATTTTATAACAGTAACTGAAGAAAAATGTATTAAGTCATATCCAGCATTTGTTCTAATGATGGGAGAAAATGTTCCAGAAGAGGTATCAAACACCAATTGCATTGCCTGTGGACATTGCATTGCTATATGCTCTACTGGAGCTATAGATAATAAAAAAACACCGATTTCAAAGCAAGTTGATGGGAAAGAGTTTCCAAAATTAAATGCAGGGCAGGCAGAGCATTTTCTAAGGTTACGTCGTTCTATAAGAAATTATCAAGATAAGTCTGTTTCACGAGAAAAATCAACTAAATCAGTTGATATTGCAAGGTTAGCACCTACTGGAAGTAATAGTCAAGGTGTATCATATGTGGTAGTTGAGGATACTCAATTAGTTAAAAAACTGTTGAACTTATAATTGAAATGCTTGAAAAATCGCCAAATAACGCATTCAAAGGGTTAATTAGTGTGTATAGAGAAACCGGAATTGACCCGATTTTACGTGGTGCCCCAAACTTAATTATGACTACTCGGGACAAAGATTTTTTAGGTGGAAGGGGTAATTCTATTTCTTCTTTAACTTATCTAGAATTATTTGCGCCTTCACTAGGACTTGGAACTTGTTGGGCTGGATATTTTGAGTGTTGTGCATCACTAAGGATTCACCACTGATTAAATTGTTTAATATTCCAGACGGAAAAACCATAACAGCTGCTGTTATGGTTGGATATCCTAAGTATAGCAATAAGAAGTTAGTGAATAGAAATCCATTAGAGGTAACTTACCTATAATATTAGATGTTTTTTTATTATTTATAATGAAATAGTACCTATTTGAATTAATAATAGCAAGGTTAAACCTACTATTATTCTATAAATAGCGAAAATTTTCATAGGCTTTTTCTTTAAATAAGTAACAAATTTTTCTACTACTACCAATGCAACTAAAAAAGCTACAATGAATCCAATAACTAAAGTAATAATTTCTCCCCCAGTAAAACTCATACCCGTTTTTAATAAAGTTAATGTTGTAGCTCCAAGCATAGTTGGTATAGCGAGGAAAAATGAAAACTCAGTTGCAGCAACTGTAGAAACACCACAAATCCAACCTCCCATTATTGTTGAAGCGGACCTAGACATACCTGGCCATAATGCAAGGCATTGGAAAAAACCAATTTTAAATGATTGTTTAATATTTATTTTTTCTATACTATCAGTTGTGTACTTATTCCTAAATTTATTTTCTACAATAATCATTAGAATTCCACCAACTATTAACCCTACTGCAACAGTTCCTGAATTAAAAAGGTATTCATCTATTTTATCATTTAGAAGAAAACCGAAAAATGCCGCTGGTATAAATGCAACGATAATATTAGTCCAGAATTTAACTCCTGATGGTTTCGTCTGAAAGAACTCCACAACTGAGGACCATATCGTATTCCAATATAAAACTATAATTGCAAGAATAGCACCTAACTGAATGACTACCTCAAAACTAGTTGCAAACCCCCCTTTAAAATTGATAATATCTCCTACAATAATCATATGACCAGTAGAGGAAATGGGAATAAATTCTGTTATCCCTTCTACTATAGATATTATTATAGCTTTTAATACAAATATAATGTTTAAATCCATGTAATATACACCCCTTATACGATATTCAATGAATTGAAAATTTCAAAAAAACTTTTTATATACTTTCCAATAATCATATTATATATTTGTAATATTAAAAATAGATTAAAATAGTCTTAGGATTCGCTTAAAAATTAGATGATTTTATAAAAAAACACCTAGAAAACAGACAATTCTGAGATCTAGGTGTTCAATATAACAATTATTTTTGTGCCAATACCTTCTTGACTTTCTACATTTATGCTTACTTTATGTATATCCACAATTAATTTAGCGATAGATAATCCAAGTCCTGATCACCTTTTGCTATAAACAATAAATTTTCAACTAATTTTACCATATTACTAGTTTCGAGCTTAATAGCATAAATAGATTTTTCAAGGGCTTCTCTATCATCTTTTCCCCATCTATCAAGTAGGTTTGCATACCCTTGTATAACTGCAATAGGAGTTCTAAGTTCATGTGAAGCATCGGATACAAACTGAATTTGTCTGTCAAAAGCCCCCTGAAGTCTATCTATTCTATTGTTAAAAGTATTACCTAATCTTTTGAGCTCATCATCAGGACCAGTAACTTCAATTTTTTTTCTTTAAATTATTAATACTAATATTGTCGACGGCCTTAATTATTGTATCAAAAGGTTCTTCAATTTTAATTCGCAAATGCCTTATAAATACATCGACTATATTGGTATCCCCAGTATAGTCATAACACCATACTATTTCAATTAAATGCTCCCTTGAAAGCACAATATCCTTTACCTTAATTTCATCTGACTTATTACTTATGGATTTATTTCTTTCATACACCCTTATCATTGCTAAGAGTTCCTCTATTGCAAATGGTTTCGTAAGATAATCATTTGCACCTACATCTAGTCCTAAAACTTTGTCCGATATATCACTTTTGGCAGTAAGCGTAATAATAGGTACTCCAGATGATTGTCGTATTCTTCTACAAACTTCTATTCCATTATTGGCGGTTATAAACTATCCTCGGTAGTAATACTGGTCTCTACTTTTGTTGCTCTTATAGCAATAATTCAATTGATGCGCTACTTTAAGCGTTTCTACATAAGGCGCTTTGCTAATAGTACAAGCGCTACCATGAGGCTTATTTTATATCAATGCTGTTTTATGATGTTAAAATAACTATTCTCTCCTGTGCTTTTATTCCTGTTGCCATGGTGCTTGCTGAAAAATTAAAAAGTATTATTTACAAGTACACCATTGCCTATCGCATAAAAAGTAGTTATGTGACGGATATTACCTATGATGCTATTGAAAATGCCATGATCTATAGATCAACTGGGATGGAAGATCAAAATATAGCAAGTTATAATTTTGAATTAGAAGACTTACAAAACAAAGTAATTAAAGCGAACATTCTAGAAAATTCAATGCAACCAATTTATAATGTTATTGCAATGCTTGGAATAATTATAGTAATTTACCTTGGAGGGACAAAGGTTATTAATGGTGATTGGACTGTAGGTAATCTTTCTACCTATCTAATTATGTTTGCTGCTATGGCAACTAAGGCAGCAAAGTTATTTAATTCTATGCAAAAATCACAGATATCCTGGAAACGTATTAAACCTTATTTTACGGAATACCAAAGCAAAGTTACCACTTCCCTGGACATTAAGGATAGTGCAATACTTTCAGTAGAGAATCTTAGCTTTTCCTACCCTAACGGCAAAGAGAATATAATTGAAAATATAAGTTTTAAGGGAAGGCAAGAGGAAATAATAGGGGTAACCGGTTCTATTGCCTCTGGAAAATCTACACTTGGATTATGTTTTCTTGGATTTTATCCTTATATAGGTAGTATTAAGATAGATGGTAAGGAGATTAAGGACTACTCTGAATATGACAGAAGCTAGATGATTTCTTACCTAGGTCATAAGCCTCAATTGCTTTCTGATAGCATTTATAAAAATATTACACTTGGGAGTGATGAGGACATTACTTCTGTTTTAAAGGATGTTTGTTTCTATACTGATTTAGAAGCAATGCCTCTTGGCGAAAATACACTTGTCGGTAACAACGGAATGAAATTGAGTGAGGGTCAACAGGCAAGGATATCTCTGGCAAGAACCCTTTTAAAGAAAAATAAAATTATGGTTTTAGATGATCCATTCTCTGCAGTTGATATGAAAACAGAAGAAGAAATCATTAAAAATCTTAAAAATAATTATAAAGATAGCTTGATTATATTAATTTCACACCGCTTAACTATTTTTAAGGAAGTGGACCACATTGTGTGTCTGAACAATGATAAAACAGTAGATTATGGTACACATGATGAGCCGCTGAAAAGTTCTGAAGTTTATAGAACAATAATAAATCTACAATCTACGGGGGGAGATAGTTATGAGCAGTAGTCTAGTAAAAAACTCAATTACTCGCGTGATTAAAAAAAATATAAGAATTGATGTAATACTAGTTTTGCTGTTTGTGGTGTTGTTATAGCAAGCTTAATTCCTCCTCAAATGATACAGGCACAATTGTTTCAAGGTTTACTAATGATGTGGATGCAATAAGTTCCATGTTTACAGGTGGTATTATCGGAATGATGATAGACTGCTTAAAAGTTATAGGAATTGTTGTTTCTATCTGGATATTCAGTGCAAGGCTTGGAATTATTACTTTCCTACTACTGCCTATTATTTATGCCATTACTCGAATTTTTCAAAAGAGAATGCTGAAGGCACAAATAGGAAATTTTATATGTATAAAATTTATACCATAATTTGATTGTTGATAGTTTGTTTACAAAAAGTTAAAATTATAGTACATAAAAACAAGGGGGGATAATAATGAAAAAACCAATATTTAAGTCATTATTATGTATTATAGCTATTTCATTTATATTGCTAGTAATACCAATAATACAACCACAAATAGCATCTGCTGCTGTTACATCTGATGGTTATGAATATAGTGTTTCAGGTATCACAGCATCGATTACTGATTATACAGGTTCAGGAAGTAACTTAACAGTTCCCAATATAATTAACAATGGCGTGTTTGATTATACCGTTACTAGTATTGGTGACGGTGCTTTTTCTGGTTCCACCAGTCTGATGAGCATAACCATACCAAATAGTGTAACCAGCATCGGCAATTATGTATTTGCAGGTAGTAGTTTAAAGAGCGTAACTATCCCAAGTAGTGTAATCAACATTGGTAATAGTGCGTTTAATGGCTGTGGAAATTTGGTTGAAGTTCAATTCTTAGGAAATGCTCCAACTATAGGTGAATTTGTGTTTTACGGTTGCTCTTCCAATTTGAAATTCTACTACCTTTGTGGAAATACAGGGTTTAAAAATCCTTGGTATGGGCAGATAACATTGAAAATTGGCATAGAAGTTACAACTCCGCCAACAAAGACAGATTATGTAGTAGGAGAGAGCTTAGATCTTAATGGACTTGTTGTTACGGGATATTACAATGATGGAACAACAGGAATAATAGCTAATTCTATGCTTTCCATAAGTGGGTTTGATAGCAGTGATCCAGTTATCGGACAAGTAGTAACGATGAGGATTAATGATAAGACAACTACATTTAATGTAAAAATTATCTCAAAAAAATATATAGTAAATTTTATTCCAAACGGGGGACAAATAGTAGTAAATCAATCTGTTAATTACAATGAAAAAGTATCTAAACCTGCAGGACCAACAAAGACAGGTTATACATTTGGAGGCTGGTATAAAGAAGCGGGGTGTATAAATGCCTGGAACTTTACAGCAGATAGAGTAACTGTAGACACAACACTTTACGCAAAGTGGACAACTCAAATACCAGTAACAACCGTACAAAGATTAGCTGGAGTTAATAGAATAGAAACTTCTATAGCTATAGCGAAAGAACAATATACTGATAAAGCACCAGATGCAATTGTACTAGCTACAGCAAATAATTTTGCGGATGCCTTAGCTGGTTCAGGGCTTGCTTATAAGTATAATGCACCACTTTTATTAGTTAATAAGACTGTTAGTAACAGCAAAACGGTATTAGAATATATTACAACAAACTTAAGCAAAGAAAAAGACATCTATATATTAGGTGGTACTGGTGCAGTTAGTAGTGAGATTTCAGATTATCTAACTATAAATGGTTATAATATAATTAGACTTGGTGGTAAGGATCGTTATGAAACAAACCAAAGAATAGTCGATTATCTAAAGGTACCTAAAGGTACAAGTATTGTTATCACAACAGGAAGTAGCTTTGCAGATGCACTTAGTATATCAAGTATAGCTGATATAAAGGGGTATCCAATATTATTAAATGGTAAAGAAAATTTATTAGCTAGCGTTAGTAGTGATATAACTAATATACAACCAACAACTGTCTATATAATTGGTGGAACAGGAGTGCTTAGCACTAATATTGAAGCACAAATTAAGCTCCTAAATGCTAACATAACTATAGTTAGGTTAGGTGGAAAAGATAGATATGAAACCTCAATGAAGATAATAGAGTATTTTAATCTAACTACAGATACTATAACTGTAGCTACCGGAATAGATTTCCCAGATGCTTTAAGTGGATCAGTACTCGCTGCAAGAAAGAATTGTAGTGTGCTACTCGTGGACAATAAGAATATAACGGAGCAGAAAGAGTTGCTATATACACAAAATATAACAACTATAATTGTATTCGGTGGAGAAGGTGTAATAAGTAATGATATAGTAACTTCACTAAAACAACCAATTAGTTATACTTATGGAAACACTTCTGGAAATCTGACAAATGGGGGAAATGTAGTTAGCGACGGACAATACAATTATTACCTGAATTCAAGTGACGGGTACAAGCTATACAAGAGCAAGCCGGATGGATCATCAAAGTCAAAGATTAGTGAATCAGTATGCAGTTCCCTCAATACAATTGGAGATTGGATTTACTATTCGGATTTCATGGTGGGTAAAGGCATATACAAAATAAAAAAAGATGGTTCCTCTAAAACCCTTATAGTTAATTCTCAAACCATGGGTATCGCTGTGGTTAATGATTGGATTTATTATTTGGAAAAAGGCGCTTCTGAATCACAAGAGAATTTTTTATATAAAATAAAAACCGATGGAACAAGTAAGAAAAAAATTGATTTTGAAACTAAAAATTCTCTTGTTTGTATCGAGCCTCAAGCTATAGTTGTAATTGAAAATTGGGTATATTTATCTTTACTCAACAAAGCAGACAATAACATTGGGCTTTATCGTATAAAGACAGATGGAAGCACCGCCCAAAGGGTATCAACTAGCAGCCCAAGGTTCTTTTCTATTGAAGATGGATGGATATACTATAGTGATGATACTTACCAAAAGATAAAGAAAGCTAAAGTTGACGGCAGCAGTGAGGAAGTACTTTATACAATTCCAGATTCCAATTACGCTTTATACGGCTTAAATGCTTCAAATGGCTATGTCTACTTTAGCAATTACACATACTCACAGCCGGATGACAAGCTTGGGATTTATAGAATGAAAACTGATGGCTCAGATCTTGTAAAATTGGTAAGTGGATCTGCAAAATTTCTTAATATTGTATCTGAGTGGATTTATTATGAATCACCCGGAAGCTCCACACTAACCTACGCCAATGGAGTATATACGGTTACTATTGGTGGTTCTTCACAAATTCTTAAGTTAAAAACTGATGGAAGCGAGCTGTTTCAGGCTAACTAAAATAATCATTCATCTTATAATGTACGTGTCGTAGATAATGAACCGACAGTATTTAACATATGAACATCAATCGCAAGAATGCTTTCATTATCTGTTTTTACGATATATCCAGTATCAATGCCTAAATTAACTTTTTCTCCTGAGAACTGATTTTTAAGTTCCTTCATATCGCTTTCAAAAGCTAAAATAATGGCATTTGCATTATCTCTAAAATCTTTATTTAGTTTATTTTGAAGTTCTTGGTCTAATAGACCTTCGATCTTCGGTATTTTTACATCAGCTTGACACCCACCGTCATTTATTACGTGTCTCCCGAATGTTAATACCTTTACAATTCGGCTCATTCCTGGTATATGAGCTACTGTAGCTGCAATGACGGGATTAACATTAAGTAAAACAACACAGATAATAACAAGACAAGCAGTTAAGCCTGTGATTTTCCCCCATGAATTTTTATGTGTGTTTACCACAATATTAAACCCAGTAACTGTAATAGTTACTGGGTTTAATAAAAGTTCAGGTTATCTTCTTTAGTTATATCATTATTACCACGAATTTATTTGCTTTTCCTAATTTATTTTTATAATAAAGTATAAGTAAACAAAAAAGTGATTGCGAAATGAAAGAGACTAGATCATTTATTAAAAATGTTTATGATGGATTATTTCAGCTTATGGTAATTAATTTTATTAAGAATGATATTGATTTTTATATAATGATGAGGAAATATAAGTATATATAGGAATATTTTAAAGAATAAAGAGGAAGATTTATGATTTTGTAGAATAGTTACAACAATATTCTATTTTAAGACTATGACTTCCAGTATATATTTGTTTACAGATAAAATTATTTGCGGCATCTGTGGTGTAAATTCAGAGGCGAAAATAGGTTTAATGTTAAAAATATAAAAAATATTAGAGGTGAAGCACATGGATTATACTAAAAATAGTTGTGAGCAGTCAATATGTTTTTATCATGATGGATATTGACAACTTTAAATTAATTAATGATATTTTTGGGTATGAGCAAGGGGATTTACTTTTAATACATATAGCAAATGTATTATCGCTACATTTAAACAAGGATGAAGTTTTCGCACGTATTACAGGAGATAAATTTAATATAGTCCTTGAATATGAGAATAAAGATAAGATTGAAAGTCGGATAGAGAAAATCACAAAGGCAGCACCCTATGAAAGGAATTATAGTGCCAGATAAATTTATTCCTATTTTTGAAAAGAATGGATTTGTAACTAAAATTGATATGTATGTTTTTGAGGAAATATGTAAAATGCAGAAGAAGCGGGTAGCAGAGGGAAAAAGTCCACTTATTGTATCTGTAAACCAGTCAAGACTTCATTTGCATAACCCAGAATATATAGAAACTTTAAAATCTATCATTGAAAAATATGGCATAAATCCCGGACTCATAGAATTGGAACTAACCGAAAGTGCATTTGCTTGCAATATAGATATTATTTTTGATATTACCAGAAGGCTTCACAAAATAGGCTTTAGACTATCCATAGATGATTTTGGATCTGGGTACTCATCCTTGAATATGCTAAAGGATACTTTCATAGATGTAGTTAAATTGATTACAATTTTCTGAAAGTGTGATTGCAAGTATATTATGTCTAAAAAATTGTATTATTATTAGCTTTTGTATGGTATGATTTGTTAAGAATTAGGTGTAAAAGTGAATGTGAATTCGAAGATTGGTAGGGGGATTATCTTGCGCATTAGTAGAATATGACTTGGAGCTATAAATGAAGAAATATTTTATTGTATATAGTGCAATGGATATAGGAAGGTGAATATGTTATGGAAGCAAATAAAAGAATAAAATCTATAGATATTTTAAGAGGATTCGCAGTAGCGTTAATGGTTATTGTAGATAATCCTGGAAACAGTAATAGAATATATACGCAATTAAGGCACCCTGTATGGAACGGTCTTGCAGTGGCTGATTTTGCATTTCCCATCTTTATTTTAACAATGTGTATGACGATTCCAATTGTTATGGAAAAAAAATAATTTCAAAAAAAATATTGGATATAGTGCTTAATGTAATCAAAAAGAGTTTTGTGTTAGTGGTTTTGGGAATATTTTTAAATGGATTTCCATTGTTTAACTTTAAAACTATTAGAATACTTGGTGTTTTACAAAGACTAGGTATAGTATATCTAATAGTTTCTTTAATTTATTTAGCGATAAGATGCAACCTAAAGAAGAAAGCTTCAATAATTAGTTTGATGACAATTATTGGTTTTTTAATAACGATAGGATATTATTTTCTACTAAAACCATTTGGATTTGGTATAGAAAGTAATTTAGTGAAAAGTGTTGATTTACATTTATTAAATGTTCATATGTATAATAAATATTTTGAGCCAGAAGGTATAATCAGCACCATAGGTGCAGTTGCTACAGGTATATTTGGATGTTTAATGGGTTATGTAATTAATTTAACAACTAAACATGATTATATTAAGCCAATATATATGAGCTTATTTGGATTAATATGTATGATTATTGCATTCCAGTTTAATAAAATATTCCCTTTCAACAAACATCTATGGTCTAGCTCATATATACTAGTAGTAGTTGGATATACGTCATTAGGACTAGCTTTATTATATATAATTTGTGATATTTATAAGAAAGACAGGATTCTTACTCCATTTAGAGGATTAGGAACTAATGCAATATTTGTTTATATTATTACAGAATTAATCAGAAAAAGTTTTTGGAAAATAAAGGTGATTGATGACAGCTTGAAATTGAACTTGAATTTGACAGCATGGCTAACCACAAAGTTCGTAACACCTTGGGCCGGTGTTAGGTTAGATTCTCTTTACTTTTCATTAATATACTTAATTATTTGGATATGTATTGCAAATAAAATGTATTCTAACAATAAATTTATTAAAATATGATCAATCTATATTTTTTTTGCAAATTTCAAGGTAGTAATTGCTATTATATGTTAGCAAGTGAGTCCAGCATGTCCTCACTAGGAACCCAGGGTAGAAAAAAATTACAAATGTAAGTGATAAGAGATTAATAAAAAGTATAATTATATAGGACATTTATTTCAAGATAGGTATTTTAGCGAATTAATTAAGAGCGATGAACAAATGTTAGAAACAAGCAGATATGCACTTTTAAATCCTGTTAGAGCCAATAGTTCACCACAGAATTAAGTGGCGATGACCTTATGTTAAAGGTGAAATTCAGTCTTGTTCTTGCAAAAATAAATGTTCACCAAGGGCCTACGGCAGAACCATGTATACAAAGCCCAAATGGGATGTTCGTCTTTTTACTTCCATTCCTCGTGGTAGCGAACAGTGGAAGAAAGCGATGAATAAACGAACTGCTTCTGAACGCATTAATAAAAGAATCCTTAATGATTACAATATGGAAGAATCTCATTCTCGTAGTAAAAAACGTTGGTCTTGGTGGATTACCGTCCATTATACTAATGTGCACTTGGATGCAATGATTAAAGTTTTAAAGTTTAACTTTCTTTCTATTTTAGAAAAATCGTTTCTACATATAGCCTAATTAAATTATCCAGTGCCTGTTTCCTATATAATTACATTTTATGAATTAGCTTTGCTATGCACATTTTTAAGGTTTTCATATTCTAAATAGTAGTTTATGAACAATTTAGAGCAAATTCACGATGATCTTTGTTTTGTTTGAAAATATTTACATTATCAATTAGTTTCCGAATTCACTTAATTATCTTATTGTTCTACTTTTTCAAAATCTGATTTTGGAACTCAATATAACGGACAAATATTAAATTATGATTTAAGTGTAAATCCACAATAACCTATCTCATCGCATCTTCTCTTCATATCATTCCATATTTCTTTTCCTTGAATAGATTCTATTGCTGTAGGATATAGTATATAGTTTTCTTTAAATATGTGGTCTCTCATGTTAAATATAATATATTTTGCTGATTCATCTACTTTTTCTTTGAATTCATTGAAGTTTAATTCAGATGCTTCTTCTGCTGCCGCTTTTAAAAATTCTTTCCTAGTTTTTAAATCTTCATGCTCCATTCTCATAATTCGGGTTGGTCCAGTAATTTCTCTGCTTTCCATCTCAGTAAACAACACCTTTTCTTCTCTTTGGTGATGATTTTCTGCATCTAATATATTAAATATAATAGTCTTTAATTCTTTAATTTCTTCTAAATTGTCAATATATTTTTCGGCCTTTTGAATTTTAGAATTAACTTCTTCAAGTTGTGTCAAGAATTCAAGAATTTTATCGTGTTCAGCAATAAGGGTATACACAACATGACCCGGTTCAATCTTTGTTTTTATTTTATCAAGTTCGTCTTTTAAGACTTCCATGTGTATATCACAAAGATGCCTTAAATCTTGAGGCTTCATTCCTTTTTCTATTAAATTTTGCTCTGCAATTGAAAGTTCAACAGGACTTATATTTGAAACAATGTCTAAAGCTTCTTTTCTTAGAGCCTCAGTTACACCATCCTGATTTAGTTTTTGCAAAACTTGGGTTAATTTTTCTATTTTTTTGTTATCCATCTTTAAAATCTCCTTTTTAAATCTATTTTTAGTTATTTTGTTTCCATGACATAATTTTAATAAATTTGGATATATAAGAATGTGATTTTCAGTTGCTATGGATTCAAGTTTTTAACAACTTACATTTATGTCGACCATGTCAGCCTTACTTAATGCTCTTCTAGCAAAGGTATATATTAATCTATATTATTAACTTCTTTAACAATAGAATACTAGTTTTTATACTATAAGACGGTAACTTACGTTACAGTTTTAAAAAAAAACAACCTAAAAGCTTATATAAGCCCTTAGGTTGATTTGAAAGTATTATTCTACATATGATCTTAACATATCTATTGTTTTATAATCAGTACTTTGTTACCCTTAAGATTAATAATACCAAGTTCTTCAAATATGCTGAGTTTTCTACTTATGGTTTCTCTTGTGACTCCAACATAATTCGCCATCTCTTCTCTATTTATAGGTAAGTTGATTTGCAAGCCCTGACTTACGGTTACGCTATACTTTTCACCAAATTCTAAAAGCATAAATGCAATTCTTATTTCTGCATCATTAGTAGCAAGATTTTGTGCAAGATTTTCAGTTTGAGTTAGACGTTTTGAAATAACTTGTAATAACTTTAAGGATATTTCTGGGTTGCTCATGATAATTTTATCCATGTCATGCTTAGTTAATGTACATATCTTAACATTTTATATAGCATAAGCATCAAAATTATACAGTTCATCACTACTAAACAAGCTTAATTCTCCAAAAAAATCACCACCAGTAAAGATATGAACTATTTGTTCCTTACCTTCTTTTGTTAATTTAGATATTTTAACTTGACCTTCATTAATAATGAATAGGGTATCTGATTTTTCACCTTGACTACATAACAGATCACCTTTTTTATAGACTTTATGTCCTGTCATATCAATAATTTTTATAAGCTCATCATCAGATAGAAATGAAAATATCGGTACTTTCTTAGCGCATAGGCTATGATTACAATTTTCACAATTACACTTTTCCATATATATATCACCTACCATCTAATATCATAGTGGTGCTAGAATAGAAATAGTACAATAGAAATTGAGAAAGTTCCTGATAAGTATTACAATAAAGATAATAGATGGAGGGACTTAATCATGAGAAAACAACACGATAAACAATTTAAA
>NZ_JAENWM010000030.1 GCF_016650035.1 Clostridium sp. | reverse complement strand
TTACTCAAGCTCATTACATACTATTTAGTCTTACGACTAAAAATTTACTTCTTTTTACTAAAGTAATTAACTGGTTTAACAAAATATTATTTTGCTATTCTTTACCTATTTCTCTGTTTAATTTTCAAAGACCAATTTGTTATTTGTATCCGTCAATTGCTGACGACTTCTACTATAATACTAGATGTTTCTTTATTTGTCAACAAGTTTCTAAAATTTATTTTCATATAAAAACTAATTGAATAACAATCAACATTGAATTTGCTTTGCCACCGCTTTGCGACGACAAGGAATATTCTATCATATAAATAAGATCATAATTCAGGTAAACAAGTGTTCTAATTAAATTATGCCCTTATTCCTAGCTATAGGTTTAAGTAGTTCAATATTTCACATGTAGATACACTTGGCTAAACTTTGTCAATATATGTGTTTTATCATTTGCTATCTACCCTAATTTTGTTGAAAATTTCAGCACTAGACATATATAAAAGAAAAATATACATTCACCATAAAATAAGAGTAAATTTCATCCCTAAATTTAGGGATGAAATTTACTCTTATTATTAAGAAGCATAATAATTTAACACCTTACTATATTAATTAAGCAAAGATGAATCCACTTATTTTCTATTTCCTTTGTTTCTTTTTAGTAGCTTTTACTTGCTTCTTCTTAGTTTTCTTTTTACCTTTATTAAACTTACTGTTTTGCATTATATGTTGAGGCTTATCCTTAGCAGTATCTTTTCTAAAACACACCCAGCACCCAAGTTCAGCTATAGTATCCTCAATAAATGCATATCCTTCATTTTTAAGATTCGGAAACTTTTCACTATCGTGGATTTTAACAGCCTCATTAACTTCTACAAGTGTTATAAAATCTTCTTCTACTAATTTATCTTCATAAGCTTTTCTTATATACTGGTATAATTCATTTGGACCTGCTTCACAAGAACTACATATAAGTTCATTCCAAGCCTGAGAGAATTCTCGTTCAAGTTTTCCTTCAAATAAACTTTTATAGTATTCTATAACTTCACTTTGGGATATAACACCCTCTCCTAGTAGAACAATAAATGATTTAATAGCAGCACATCTAACATATTCATTAACACTACTATCTTCAACTAATCTTTTTATTGATTGTGTATCTCCACCACAAACTGATGCTAGAATTTTGTGTAACTCTTCAGTTAGAAGATCACCAAATAAATCGTCTGGAATTTCATCTTGCAAACTAACTAAATCTATAATAAGACTTAGACTTTGTACTTCTTTAAACTGTGCTAACAAGAAACATGCATAAATATGTGCAAAATACTCATGGTCTTCTAAAATATCCTCATAATTTTCTCTAGCGTTTTTTAATATATGTAGTAATTCAGGGATAAACTCTTCCTTACGTTTTATTATTTCCTTTAATTGTATTTCCGGAAATTCACCGTTATTATGCTGTATTGCTTTAAGTAATTCATTCATAAAATTAAACTCCTTTGAAATTGATTTTGGCTAAGATATCTAATAACCTAATCTATTAATAATATCAATGCTTTTTAAATTTATCAAGAATAATTCACTTGTATTATTTTGTAAATATAAATGCTATAATTATAGAATAACAAGGATGGTGATAAAGTGAAGAAAAAACATATTTTAATTTTGATAATTGTATTTTTGATATTAGCTTGTGCTTATAAATATATACCTTATAAATCTATTATAAATGAATATGTTATAAATATTTTCAAACCAAAATTTGTGGTACCTGAAAATTTTTCTAAAGTAGATAATAATAAAAACGGAGTCGCCGATGCATTAGATATAGTGAATGGTGCATATAATGAAGTTCTTAATAAAACAAAATACGAAAGTAACTATTATAGCGGTGGGTTTCCTCCAGATAGTGAAGGGGTATGCACTGATGTGATTTGGAGAGGTTTTAAAACTGCTAACATAAATTTAAAAGATCTTATGGATAAAGATATAAGTAGTAATACTAAACTTTATTTGAGAGTGCAAGGTACGCCAGACCCAAATATTGATTTTAGGCTTGTGCCAAATCAAGATGTATATTTTAGTAGACACTGCCTTAGTTTAACCACTGAAATTAAATCTAGAAATTATGAAAATTTAATAGAGTGGCAACCTGGTGATATTGTGGTATTTACAAAGGGGTATGAACATGTTGGTATTATTTCTAATAAGCGAGATAAAAATGGGATTCCCTACGTTATTCATAATACAAAACCTCATGCTTCTACGATGAAACTTTCTTGGTTTACAGCCCCTATCCATGCCCACTATAGATGGAAGTTCAACTGAAAAACTCACGCCCTTAGGCGCGAGTTTCTTTTATAAAAAAACAAAATACCCTATCTTCATATGAAGGTAGGGATAAATTTAAAATTTATTTTAACTTGCCACTTGCCACGTGGGTGGCACCAATTATTGCAACCACTGCTCCGCCCCAAACTATTCCACATCCTAAAATCATCATTACTATGGCACCTGTCGACATATGAATACCTCCAAATAATTTTATTTTTTATGCATTTACAGTCCATTTTTTCTTATAGAATACGTAAGCTGCACCAATCATTACGACAACAATTCCCCACCCAAAAACGATGTTTGAAACTATGGAAACTTTACCACTACTAAATAGTCCAGTAATTAAGTCTAATATATTTGTTATTACAACAGCACCTAATAATAACGGTGTAAAGTATCTTAATAGATAATCCCACCATTTAGAAACACCAAAATCAGAATAAGCATTTGCCTCTTCGCGAAGTTTATCAGTTCCGTAAATGTAGCTAATTAAAATAACTTCTACAAGGCCTAGCCCAGCAATTACAATGTTACCAACATAAGCATCTACTATATCTAATATATAGTTAAACCCTGCATAGCTTGCAAAACATGCGCTACCACAAAATCCAACAATAGAAATAATTGAAACAAGTTTTGCTCTAGATATATCAAACTTATCTAAGGCGGCAGTTGCAAATGATTCTAGCATTGAAATACTAGATGATATACCTGCAACAAATAGACAAAAGAAGAAAATGAACCCTAATAATCCTTGGACAACTATATTTGTTGACATTGTAGAAATAGCAATTGGAAATGCGATAAATGCAACACCTGTGCCTGTACCAAATGATGTAAATTCTACACCCATACTACTTACTAGGTGCCCTAGCGTTGAAAACACTAATATCCCAGCAATAAGATCAAAACTTGCATTGACTAAAACTGTAATGATTGCGCTATTTACAATATCCGCTTTATCATCTAAGTATGAGCCATAGGCAATCATAACACCTACCGCTAAAGTTGTTGAAAAAAACACTTGAGCGTAAGCTGAAACCCAAATACTTGGATTCAAAATTTTGGAAAAATCCGGTTTAAATAGTGCTTCAAGGCCTATAGTTGAACCTTCTAAACGGATTGAGTTAATCATAAATATGATCATAAGTATCATTAAAAGAGGCGTGAATATGGTAGACATTTTTTCTATTCCGGAGGATATACCCTTTTTAACAATAAGCCAATTACAAACCCAAACTACAATAACTGCAACTAAAATATATATACTTATACCAGCACTAAAATCCAATGCATTTTCTGCACTTCCTGTGATCATACCCATAATAGGTCCTGGTTCTGAAAGCCAGTTAATAATACCAAACGCATGTCCTAATGAAAATATCATAAATACAACAGATACAGCAATAATTGCGCAATAATAAGTCATAACTACAATGGGCACCATTACTTGAACCCACCCAACAATTTCTAATTTCTTACCTAAGCTTGAAAATGCCTTTACCGACCCCCCACGGATTTTTCTACCAAAAGCGTATTCCATAATCATTAAGGGTACAGCACATGTAATAAGCGCTACAAAATATGGCAAAAGAAATGCTCCTCCACCATTTTTATATGCTTGAAATGGAAACCTCCATAAATTACCGAGTCCTATTGCAGCTCCTGCCGCTGCAAAAATAAAACCTTTTCTACTTTTCCAATTATCTCTCATTTATATATCCCCCTTCTTTTAATATTTAACATTTCCCAATATAATACCGTTATAATGCTTTTGAATATTTAAGAAATCCCTTATCCATATTTAGAACTAGAATCCCTGTTTCATTCAAATATTCAACATAAGATTTTAACATTCTTTCTATTATGGTATATCTATATCTGTTTTTAACATTAATATCTAAATTTATAATAACGGCCTTATGGATATCTTCCATTGTCATGGCACCCTCTATGAGGTCAGCTATTTTTAATGCTCTATCCTTATAGAAATCTATATTATCCGTTATAAGCTTTGTAATATCATCATACATACCTTTATGTGCCACTACATATTTGCTATATTTTAAATCATATAGTTTTGATTTGCTTTTCAAATCCTCACTAAGTATATAAGCATAGGGGATTTTAGCCCCTCTCATGACTTCATAGCTTATAAGGGCATCTGCTAAATAAGCAACATCATCAGGAGTAGTAATACATATATGTGCAGGACTGTGTCCCGGTGTATGAATAATATTAAATTTAACACCTCGCACATTTATACTATCCTGGTTATTCAAAATCATAATATCTGTAACGCAAACCATATGTCCAAAATGCTCCGAAACATCGGATAATGTCAGGTTATTGTAATACATTTTAAGATTCACTATAGAACTGCAAATAAGTGCTTCATAAGCTGGCATAGCTATAATACAATTATATTTACTCTTTAAATATGCATTGTTCCCTATGTGATCTACATGAGCATGAGTACATATTATAGCAACTACATTAAAGTTGTTTTTTTCTAATAGCTCATCTATTCCCTTTTGCTCTCCTTCTGCCCATCCTGAATCCAACATAATAATTTCTTCATTATTAATTTTATAAAAAGGTATGTACGTCATACCAGTATTAATGCAAAATGTATTTCCCTTTACTTCTAAAATTCTCATGTATTAAATTCCCTTCTTTTTATCTCGCTTATATGAACTTGCCACTTGCCACGTGGGTGGCACTTTTAGAATCTTATTATTCCTTTTAGAATGCTAAAAATACCAAATATAATAATAACCGTACCAATTATTTTATCTATAAAGTTAAAATACTCAAATTTATATGTTTTTTTATATTTCTCTATTAAATTTGTAGTTATTAACCATATAATAGAAGACCCTAAAAATATCGATATAACAAATATCATATGCTGAAGCGTCGTCCCATGATCTACATATATACCTATTTTAGTAAATATAGCAAAGAAAATTAAAAATGTCATAGGATTTGATAAGCCCATTAGAAAATGCACAAAAAATGGATGTATTTTCTCTTCTTCAGTATCTTCCTTCAATTTTATTCTTTCTATTCCACTACTAAGAATATTAATTCCAACTATTAAAAATAAAATTCCAGTTACACCATTAATGAAATATTTGTGGATATTCACAAAATTATTTATGAAACTTATTCCTAAAATTGCTAACGAAGAATAAACTAAATCTGCTGTAACTGCACCAACAGCTGAAAAAAAGCCTATCTTCCACCCCTTATTTATAGATCTTTGGATAGACAATAACCCGAGAGGACCAACAGGAAAGGAAACAAACATACCTATAATAACCCCTTTTAATAAGAACATCTCTATAATTCCACCCCTTATAATTGCTCAATATCAATAAATAATCCCCAATTCTTTACTATTATTATACCACATCAAATAAAAAAGCAGTAAAAAAACAATTAATATAAGAGGCTGTCTAAAATTACTTTTAGACAGCCTCTTCTTACAATAATTATTAAATTTTTGTCTAACTATTTTTTATGGTGTTCTCTATGACCTGGGCCTCCTATATGAAAAGCCTCACCTAATTTATCAGCTTGAGTCTGTGTTATAGATCCATCTGTAACTAAAGCTTTTAGTGGATTCACCTCATTATCTCTTAAGCTATCCATATATGTCTTTCTATCAGTTTCAGTCATAGTGCTAGCTTTGTCTCTAGCAGTTTTTTTAGTTACTTCATCTGCATTTATGGCAGCTATAACTTTAGTTGCTTGCGCCTGTGTTATAGTCTTATCTGTAACAAACACATTAACCTTTGTGTTTAAATTAGCTTGTCTTTGAGACTTCATTGTAGCCTCTTGACTAGTTTTTAGTGCATCTGCCTTTGCCTGTGTTAAAATGTTTTCTTCTACTAATTCCGTAAATAAATCTGGTTTTTCTAGTTTTTCTCCTTTTACCGGTTTCTCTCCTGTTGGACCTTTGCGAACCTTGCTAGTTTCGTATGCAAGTATCTTATCACTTTCGGCCTGAGTAATAATTTTTGAGGTTACCGCTACTTTAAGTTCACTTTCTATTTTAGCCCCTCTATCTGGAGCAATTCCTTTGTTATGTTTTAAGGTTCCTGTTGCATTAGTTGACGGAGTTACTTTATCAGCTGCAAAAGCAAAACTAGCTGAAGATACAAGTACACCTCCTGTTATTAGTGCTGTAATTATTTTTGTTTTTAAAGAAAGCCTATTCATACTAATTTCCCCTTTCATTTATTATTTTTGTATTTGTTTTTATATTCTTTCTATGTTTATTATAGTTTTTAATTGTGGCAAGATTATGTCAGAATTATGTGGATTTTATGTGGATTTCAAGTAAAATATATAGTAATAAAATTAAGGCACCCTAAAACTTTCTAGGGTGCCTTAATTTTTACTATGATTCTATTTGAACTATCGTTTAATTTATACTCTCTATTTGTCTGTAAAATCCATAAATTAACCCCGGGAAATAACTCTATACTACTCCTTCTAAAATTAAGTAGTTAATTAAATTTTACAAGACTTTAATTAAATTTAACATTAAAATGGCTTAGCTTTCCTTTACACCCGCAACATATTCAACATTTAATAGTTCCGACAGTGCATCTTCTACCGACATATCGTCTACAATCCTTCCAGTAAGAATTATGCCTTTGTTTAAGTCTTCATCCCACTCAAAATCAGTCATCACAGCATCAACTCCTAAATTCTCAGCCATATCTTTTGCACTAGTGTTACTAGTTTTATAATTATCTATTCCATCATCTGTAATTGATATTTTATAAATCTTGTTTTTAATTGGCATTTTTTTATTCCTCCATAAAAAATAATATGTTATTTTAAAGATACTAAATCTAATATTCTACAAAAGCCGAAAAATATCCCTAATTAATTAAATTTCAATCAGAAATCTTAAATTCTTTTCTTGATGTATTTGCTAGCTTTTACCTTATTATTCCTAATTGCTTTAATAAAAAAATATAGAGTAATAATTAAAATTAATATATACGTTATAAATCTTCCAAATTCTGATACTATAGGAACTATAGTTTCCCATGAATCCCCAAACCAATATCCTAATCCTAAATATATGCAAGTCCAAAATAATTCACCAAAAGCAACATAGAAACTAAAGGTTCGTAATCTATATCCTGTAATTCCTGCTGCCGCATTTATAAACGGCCCCATTGCTGCAATTAAAAATCTACTAATAAAAACTGAAATTCTCCCATGCTTTATTAAATAACTTTCTGCCTTATGTATTTTAGGTTGAAAATATTTTTTTAATTTATTATGTCTGTTTAAAACTTTATTACCAATAGCTTTCCATATAATATATGCAATATTATCTCCAAGCCATGCAAAAAACCAAACTTCTAATAAAAGAAAGCCCACATTAAATTCACCAGCATAAGCAAAAGCTCCAGATGCCAATACAAGTAGCGACGCTCCTGTTGGAATACCTATACATTGGAGTACAATTATAATACTTAAAAACCAAATATTATAGTTTCTAAAACCTTCTATTAATAAATTACTAAATTCACTCATGTTTATTACCCTCTATACTATTTTCTTTAATTTTATTGTTTTCTATAAGTTTCTTTAAATTATCACTAAGCTCTTTTAATGATTTATTGTATTTTTTACCCAATCCTTCTAAACGCAAATTCACATCACCATTTTGTGGGATAATTCCAAGTCCACTAAAAATATCTTCTTCACTTATATTATATTTTTCAGATAATTGTTTTACAGTAATCCATTTATGAGTGCTCATATTTCCAATCTGTCTACTTTCTTTAGTAGGCAATTTAATATTTTTAAATTCTAAATATAGTATGGTGGATCCTCTTACTATTATAAATATAGTTACCATAATTAAAATTGACAATATAACTGTTTTTATATTTTTTTTCATTATATACCTTCCTCTTGCAAAAATAAGTCTTTGGATTAAAACCAAAAACTTATTTTAATTAATTTATACACTCAAGCGTCTTTGACCTATGTCATTAGCGATTTTTCTTAGTTTATTTACCTGTTCTTCTGTTCCTAGAACTACCATAGTATCACCTAATTTTACAATTTCATCAGAACTAGGATTAAAGACTAATTTCTCACTATCATACTTTTTAATGGCTAGAACTATTAGCCCAGTTTTTTCGGGGATTTTTATTTCACGAAGACTCTTATTTAATATATTTGATTCATCATAAATCACAACATCTTCGAGGTCCAAAACTACATCTCCCGCATGGGTAATTATATCTAAAAAAGCAATAACAGTAGGTCTAAGCATCAATGCTGCCATTCTAGTCCCTCCTATTTCATTTGGAGAAATTGTATTGTTTGCACCTGCTCTTTTAAGTCTCCCCTCTGCATTTTTATTTATAGCTCGAGACACAATATATAAATCACTATTCATTTCTCTTGCGGTTAAAACTGTATATACATTTTCAGAATCCTTAGGTAAACAAGATATAAGACCCTTTGCATACTTTATTCTTGCTTTATCTAATATATCTTCCTCCGTGGGATCTCCAAGAATAGCATGGATTTTATTTTCTATTAATTCATTTATTTTTTCTTCCTCATTATCTATTACAATAAAAGGAACATTACTTCTTTTGAATTGTATTATGGCATTTTGTGATGTTTCTCCTGCCCCGCATATTATATAATGGTCTTTTAACGCTGTTATCTGTAATTCCATACGTCGCCTCCTCCATGCATCTCTTAAATCTCCTTCTAAAAATGAAGAAACAATACTTGTAAATAAATACCCAACAGTACCTAAACTAAACATTATAATAAGTATAGAGAAAATCTTAGCTTTTGCATCCATAGTCGCAACTTCCGCATATCCTACTGTTGATATGGTTATAACCGTCATGTACAATGCGTCTATAATGCTAACATCTAATAAAATTTTATATCCTATTGTTCCTGTAAGAAGCAATGCTATTAATATAGCGACTACAAAATTGAATTTACGATAACTTTTCATGGCTTCGCCCCTTAATCTTACTTTATGCTATTATACCATAAAAAGGCAATCATACTAGTATATAAATGGCGGTTACCTAGTAAATATAGACTAGGTAACCGCCATTATATATAGTAATTATTTAATTTAAAATCTATTTTATACTAATTATCATCATATCTACATTTTTACTTGAATCAATAATTACCTCTTTTAATATTAAATCTGCCATTAAAGCTTCTCTAATGATTTCTTCAATTTCCTCCTTTCTGTCCATATAAAATGCTTGCCTATTATAATTTATCATTGAGTAATTTTTACTATTTTCCAATAATTTTTTTTCAAATAAAGTAAGTGTATCCAATGCTTTAATCTGTATAATATTTCCACTAATAAACACATTTACATCTTTAGGACCTTTTCCAGTATTAGTCTTAATAAATCTTGCAAACAAATTTTTTATTTTACTTTCCACTTCAGTTTTTAATGTTTTGCTAAGAACGGTATTATCATTTATAATAGTTTCATCTTGTCTTTGCTTAAATATTTTAACGGCCGCTTTAAGCATTGCTTCCATAAGTTCATCATTTTTAATAGGTTTAATAACATAATTATCTATTCCCACATTCACTGCCTGAAGTATCGTCTCAACATCTGAAAAAGCAGAAGTAATAATAATCGCACAGTTTTTGTCTATATCTCTTATATTCCTTGCCATTTCTATTCCATCCATTTCTGGCATCTTAAGATCAGTAATAACAATATCAGGATTAAATTCCTTAAACTTATTTAACCCATCTTCTCCATTCTCTGCTAGATATAATTTACCAACCCTTCTTTTTAAAAATATGCCTAGTTGCTCTCTATGGAATTCTTCATCTTCCACATATAGGACTTTTAAATTAGAAAGTAAATTTTCTTCCTTTTGAATAATCATGCTATACCTCCTTAACGGGAATAGAAATATTAAAACAAGCTCCCCCATCCACATTATAAAATTTTATACTACCATTAAAATTCTTTTCAATAATCATTTTTGACATATATAAACCAAGACCTGTCCCCTGCTTCTTATTTTTCGTTGTAAAATACGGTTCAAATATTTTTTTCGCTATAAGCTCATCTATACCCCCAGCATTATCTTTTATTTTAACAGTATTACATAACCCATTGCTACTTATTTCTATGTCAATTTGTTTGTTCACTGTATTAGATTCCGATAATGCATCAATAGCATTATTTATTATGTTGAAGATTACTTGAGAATATTGATTTGAATATCCATATGCCATAAAATTATCTATGTTTTTTATATTACATTGTATTTTATGAAACTTAAAATTTTCTTCGATTAATTCTATAGTTGTAAAAATACTATCATATAAAGAAAAACTTTCTTTGTCCATTGTAGGTTTAAAAAAGTATCTAAAATCATCTATTGTTTGAGACATTTTATCAATAAGGTTTCTTGATTTACCTATTAAACTTTCTAATGTTTCTTCATCTAAATCATTATACTTATGCATATCTTCTATATTTGTTATAATAAGTGCTAATATGCTTAAGGGCTGTCTCCATTGGTGAGCAATATTACCAATCATTTCACCCATAGCAACAAATTTTGATTGATAAATCATCAATGCTTCTTTTCTTTTATTCTCATCCATTTCTTTCTTAAACATTTTTTCCAGTTTCATGTTTATCTTTTCTAACTTTATAATCATCTTTTGATTGTCATTTTCTTCTATATCTGTTTCACTTTTATTAATTGATTCAAAAAACTCTTTATATTCACCATCAAGAGAAATCTGAGATGCTACTATATTTATTATGCTTCTAAACCTCTCTTCACTTCTAATTAAAGTTTCTTCTTCAATTTTTCTATTAGTAATATCTCTAGAAATCAGTACTAATTTTTGTTGATTTTGAAGTTTAAATAACCGTGTGTTTATCTCTACTGTTATCGTACTACCATCTTTTGCTTTAAGAACAGCTTCAAATAATACTGTTTCTTGTATACGTAACGCCTTTTTAATTTCTTCATTTTTGTCGTTCTTTAATCCAAAAATTATCTCATAATACTCCATATTGCATATTTCTTCCTTAGAGTAACCAAGTACCGCACATGCTTTATCATTAACCTCAAGAAAATTACCGAAAAAATTATCATTTATATTTAAAACAAAAATACAATCGCTGCCACTGCTAAATAACACTTCATATTTTTCTTTATTTCTAATCAGTTCAACTTGGAGTAATTTTCTTTCTTCTATGTCCTCTTTTAATTCAACATTCAGAGTTTCAACTTCACTTACATATTTAGCCTCAACTTCAATTCTACTTTGATTTTCTTTGATTTTATAAACATATTTTATTACTAATATGAAAATTAATATAAGAACTCCAGCTAATACAAGTGTATTATATAAATTATTTTTAATAATGCTTACAACATCTTTATAATCCATGGTAACTGTTACTATCCAAAACTCATCTCCTATATAAGCAGGTGCAAATGCACTGATTTTTTTTATCCTTTTAAAATCTTCATCTCCTGGCCATATAGAATAATATAAATTTACACCTTCTCCTCCTTTCTTTTGTTCTTGAACAATTTCGTCCAGTTCTGACCAATCATATTCAGGAAATTGACCTTGTCTTGCATCCATAACATTTTCGCCTATGTCTTCACCCTTTGGATGCATTAAAAGCACTCCATTTTCATCTTTTACAGAAGCATATCCCTTATCTCCAACCTTTATAGGTTGAACAATTTTTTTATATAAAACATTTAAACTTAGCTTACTTCTTATAATTCCTATAAATTCATTTTTATAAAAAACAGGTTGGAGCAAACATATCGTAGGCCCAAATTCTTTTTCAAACTCTATTTTACCTACAACAACTTTATTGTCTTTTATTACCTCTCTTACACCTTCAATATTAGAAATATTATTACCTATACTCTCTTTGTCATCAATTATTAAAGATTCTTTTTCTAAGATTACACCATCTTTATCTAATAGTTCTACTGATTGAACCATCTCTTGTTGTGTTTTATAGTATACCTCTAGAATATCCATATGAAAATCAAGATTTTCATTTTTCAATAAAACATTAAATTTTTCTTGAAATGCATAATTCTGAGCTATAATTTCTAGATTTAGTCTTTGTTCATCCATAGAAGTTTCCAAACTTCTTCCAGTCATTTCCGCAATAGTTAATAAATTTTCTTGTTCATTATTAATTATAGAATCTCTAAAATTTTTATAATTTGACCATATTAGGAAAAATATAAGACACACTATAATTACAATTGAAAAAAGGATTGCTATATATTTATTTATATTTTTACTTTTACTTTTAAATTTGACAAATCTATTCTTCACAAAAATAAATTCCTCCTTAGTTTATATCTATTTAGTCTTTCATTTCCTATTATTATATCATTTAATCATATAAATTGCCCATAATTTAAAAAACATACATAAAAGGTTAGCAAAATTATTCTGCTAACCCTTTATGTATGTATTTGATTTAAAATTTAACAAGGTATTTCAACTAAACAATGATTAATATTCTAACCAAACAAATTAAGTAATAGTCCTGCAGCTACCGCTGAACCAATTACTCCTGCAACATTTGGCCCCATAGCATGCATCAATAGGAAATTTGAAGGATTTGCCCTTTGTCCTTCCTTTTGAACAACTCTTGCTGCCATTGGAACTGCAGAAACCCCTGCTGCTCCTATCATTGGATTGATTTTTCCATTAGTTAATTTACACATTAACTTACCGAACAATACTCCACTTGCTGTTCCTATAGCAAATGCCATAAGTCCAAGCACCAATATTTTCATAGTTCCTATTGTTAAAAATACATCTGCACTAGCTTTCGCGCCTACAGTTAATCCTAAGAAAATAGTTAATATGTACAAAAGAGAATTGCTTGCTGTAACGACTAGATTTGGTACTACTCCTGACTCTTTTATTAAGTTTCCAAACATCAACATACAAATTAATGGAGCTGATGAAGGTAACAATAATACGACTAATATAGTAACAATTATTGGAAATACTACTTTCTCAGTCTTTGATACTGGTCTTAATTGTTCCATTTTAATTTCGCGCTCAGCTTTTGTAGTTAAAAGTCTTATTATTGGTGGTTGTATAACTGGAACTAATGCCATGTATGAGTAAGCTACTACAGCTATAGAACCTAAAAGGTGAGGTGCTAATTTACCTGTTAAATAGATAGCTGTTGGTCCATCTGCTCCACCTATAATTGCTATAGAAGCTGCTTCAGGTCCCATAAACCCGAGTAGTATGGCTCCTATAAACGCAAAAAATATTCCCATTTGAGCTGCCGCTCCTAGAAGTAGACTTTTAGGATTTGCAATAAGTGGCCCAAAGTCCGTGCCCGCACCAACACATAAAAATATTAATGGTGGATATATACCTAAATTTACACCTTGATACAAATAATGAAGAAGTCCTCCATCCGACATAAGGTTTGCCAAAGGCAAATTTACAATGAGCATACCAAATGCTATTGGTATTAATAAGTAAGGTTCATATTTTTTTACAATTGCTAAATATATAAATATACAAGCTATTACCATCATTATTACATGCTTATAAGTTAACGCTGAAAAACCAGATCCTTGTATAATGCTTTGAAGCATCTCCGCCATTTAATTCTGCCTCCTTTCTATTAGTGATAAATTAATTTTTCTTAAAAACTACTGTAGAGAAACTAATTTATCCCCTAAAGCTACTGTATCGCCCTTTGTCACATTTATAGCAGTCACTTTTCCATCTTTTGGTGATACTATTTCATTTTCTAATTTCATTGCTTCTATAACTACTAATACCTGGCCAGCTTTAACTAAATCCCCAACTTTAACCTTTATTTCCCATATACCGCCAGGAATAGGTGCTGTTACGTCTTCACTACCTGATGGCGTCGCCTCCGCTACCTTAGGTGTGTTATTTACTTGAGCTTTTTCCTCTTTTTTTGGAGCTTCTGCTCCTATCTCTAATTTTTCTACTTCTACTTCATAAACTTTCTCATTTAAACTAATTTTATATTTTTCCATAATTTCTTCCTCCCTTCTGCATAGCTAGTTTTAATTCTAATTTATCCTCTTTATGCTTCTTACATGAATTCTAGAATTCCTGTTACCAGCACTAGCTGCAATAGTTGCTGCTATGCAAGCCACTATATCATCCTCTTCTTCTAAGCTTGTTATTTCGATTTCATTTCTACATGTTGCTACTTCTTGAATGCTATTTATCTCTTCAATAACTTTGACCTTCTTCTCTTTGAAAATATGCTTAAATGATGATAGTATCAATGAAAGAAGAAATAAAAGAGAAAAAACTAAAATTATAGATCCAAGTGAAACATTAAGAGCCTGGGATATCGAAACTTCATTTCCTAACATTTTCACACCCCTTTACTTGTGTATTATTTAAAATGATACGTCAATATAATTATAATCCATATTTTTTTCTTCTAAGAATTTTTTAGCTACTTGTTCAAACAGCGCGTAGCTTAGCACATCCTCATCATTCTTTGCTAAATCTCCAATTTCTTCTTTTGCTTTTTCAAATCCTGGCTTCAGTAAATCTGCGGGTCTTACTGTTACCACTTCTTCATTTCCTATAATTTTTTTTATTATATCTTCACTTATTGGTACTGGTGATTTGCCATAAAGACCTTTTACATATTCTTTTATTTCTTTTGGTATTACTTTATACCTTTCTCCTACTAAAATATTGAATACTGCTTGTGTACCAACCATTTGACTTAAGGGAGTAACTAGCGGAGGAAATCCTAAGTCTTCACGTACTTTAGGAATTTCTTTTAGCACTTCTTCATATTTATCCCCTGCATTTTGTCCTTCTAATTGGGATAAAAGGTTTGAAAGCATTCCACCTGGAACTTGATATATTAAAGTCTTTGGTTCTGTTTCCATTACTTTTGGATTTAATATTCCATTGTCTAAGTATTTTTGTTTTATCGGCCTAAAGTATGCTGCTACTTCATTTAAAATTTCTAAGTTGAGTCCCGGATTTCTTTCCCCATCTTTAAAAACTACAGCCAAAGATTCTGTGCATGGTTGGGATGTTCCTTCTGAAAAAGGCGAAATAGCAGTATCAATAATATCAACCCCTGCTTCTACGGCCTTCATGTATGTCATGGATGCAATCCCACTAGTACAGTGACTGTGCAGTTCTATAGGTATCTCTATTTCTTTTTTCACTCTACTAATTAATTTGTAAGCTACATCAGGGGTTAATATACCTGCCATATCTTTTATGCATATTGAGTCTGCCCCAGCATTCTCCATTTCGACCATTAAATCAATATAATATTCTATGGTATGTACTTTACTTGTTGTGTATGAAATAGCGCACTGGCAGTGAGCTCCAGCTTTTTTAATAGCATTAATTGGTGTTTCTAAATTTCTTACATCATTTAGAGCATCAAATATACGAATAATATCTATACCATTTTCTACAGCCTTTTCAATAAATTTTTCTACAATATCATCTGGATAGTGCTTATACCCTAGAAGATTTTGACCTCTTAAAAGCATCTGAAGTTTTGTATTCTTTACCCTTTTTCTAATTTCTCTTAGTCTTTCCCACGGGTCTTCATTTAAAAACCTTAAGCAAGAATCAAAAGTAGCCCCGCCCCAAACTTCCATAGCGTAGTAACCCACCTTATCCATCTTCTCCAAAATAGGGAGGATTTCTGTTGTGGTAAGCCTTGTTGCAATTAAAGATTGATGTCCATCTCTTAATACTGTCTCAGTAAATTTAAGTTTTCCCATTTTTCACCTCTTTTTAACAAAAGCTAACTCATTTTATAATAATGGGTTAGCTAAATATTAAATACTTTGATACTATACCATATTCATTTTTTTCTTTTTATAAGATGCTTTAATCATTGGATATACAATTGAAGCAATTGTAATAATTATTAAACCTATTGCTACTGCTGAACTAACGAAAATTTTCGCACTTCCATTTGATATTGTCATCGCTTGCCTAAATGATTGTTCCATTGTTCCTCCGACTATACAACCGAGTACCAATGGTGCTGATGGAAGATTTATTTTACTCATTATGTATCCTAATATACCAAATCCAGTTAATAGATAAAAATCTGTTATACTGTTACTTATAGCATAAGCTCCCACAAACGCTAATGCTAATACTAAAGGGTACAATAATTTCACCGGAATAGCTAGAACCCTTACAAGAAGACCAGCAAGTGGAATATTTATAATTGCTAACATAATATTTCCAATAAACATACTTGCAATAAGTCCCCATGCTACCGCAGGATGCTGTGAGAATAATAGTGGTCCTGGTTGAATACCAAGCATCAATAATGCTCCCATCATAACTGCAGTTGTTCCTGAACCTGGAATACCAAGAGTAAGCATCGGTATCAAAGCTCCAACTGACGCAGCGTTGTTGGCAGCTTCTGGTGCCGCTAAGCCTTCTATAGCGCCTTTACCAAATTCTTCTTTATTTTTCGACATTGATCTTTCATTGTTATATGCCATTAACGATGCCATTGTTCCACCTGCACCTGGAAGTGCTCCAATAAAGAATCCAAGTGGTGTACTTCTTAGTATAGGCCATTTACATCTATTCCATTCTTCTTTTGTAACCCAAATCTTCTTAAACTTTGTTTGAGATTTTTTAGTTCCTTCTTGAAGTGTTTTAAAGCTTTTAAAAACCTCGCCTAAAGCATAGATACCAATTATAGCTACAAGAAAATCTATTCCTGTTTGTAAATGCAAGTTCCCAAAAGTGAATCTTGGAACACCAGATTGTCCATCTATACCAACTGTTGTTATCATGAGTCCTATAATTGTTGCAATAAATCCCTTTACCATATTCTTTTCAGACATTGATGCTGTCATTGCAAGTGCTGCTATCATCAAAAGAAAATATTCAGCCGGTCCAAATTTTATAGCAAAATCCGCAATAGGATTAGCAACAAAGACCATGAATACTGCTGCAATCGTTCCACCAATAAATGATGCTATTGCAGATATTGCAAGGGCTGATTCTGCCCTACCACTCATAGCCATAGGATAGCCATCAAAAGTTGCAGCTAAAGCCGCACCATCTCCTGGAGTGTTTATTAAAATCGAACTTCTTGAACCACCATACATAGATCCATAATAGACCCCACACATTGTAATCAAAGCAGCTGTTGGTCCCATTGAAAAGGTAAGTGGAAGTAATACTGCAACCCCTGTTGCAGGTCCAAGTCCTGGAAGCATACCAACGATAGTACCTAAAACTCCACCTACAGTAACCATAAGTATATGGTAAGGTGTAATTGCTACCAAAAACCCATTAAATAAATTTATAAATACGTCACCCATTATTTCACCTCCTATTAAATATTTAGAAATGGTATTTGTGGAAGAATAATTCCTAGAAACTTCGAGAATAAAATATATATACCAATACTAAAACATATACTCACTATTGAATTTTGTATTATTCGTTTTTTATTAGTCAAATAAAGCATACCTTCAAGAAATATGAAAGTTGAAATTACAAATCCAAAACTATCAAAAATCAAGGCATATATAACGCAAAACACACAGGTTAACGCAATAAGCTTTGAATTGGATTTTTCTTTTTCACTCATTTTCTTTAACTGATTTAATGCTTCTTTTGTCTTTGACAAATCGCTTTTTAAAAAAAGTAAAATTCCTAAAGCAACCAATATTCCACCTAATAAAAACGGAAATTTGGAAGGTCCTAATGGTTTTCCTATTGTTGCCCTTGGTAAGAGATAAGCTGCTAAAATATAAATCAATCCAAATAATGCAACAACAATTCCAACCAAAGCATCAAAATTTAATTCACGCTTACTATCCAATTTATATCCTCCTTCTAAATGTAAATCTGATAAGATTTTTTTTCCTTATCAGATTTGCCCTTCATGTATTTTTTCTATTTTAGCATTCCAATTTCTTCTAATATTGATTTATAATCCTCATTAGTTTTATCTAAGAAAGTATTAAAATCAGCTGTATTTAAATACTTTTGATCCCAGCCATTTGTCTTACAAGCTGCAATCCATTCTGGAGTTTCTACCATTTTACCTAAAGTATCCTGCCAATATTCAACGGCATAATCAGGCATATCTTTTGGTGCAAATAATCCTCTCCAGTTTGTAAATGTTGCATCTATTCCTTCTTCTATACATGTTGGTATTTCTGCAACAACGCCTGTTCCTATCCTCTTATCAGCTGACTGAGCTAATACTGTTATTTCTCCAGCTTCAGCTAATTGCGCTACGTCAGAAATTCCTGTTGTTAAAAGATCAATATGGTTACCTAATAATTGAGCAGCAGCTCCACCATCTTGGAAGCTTATAAAATCTATTTGCTTTAAGTCTTTAACTCCTGCTGCTTTTGCTATTATTAAGAATTGAATATGATCCATACTTCCTGCCGCAGAGTTTCCACCTATCTTGACACTCTTAGGGTCTTTCTTTAATGCATCCATTACTTCATTAATATTTGTATATTTCGAACCTTTATTTACAGCAAAAGCTGCGTAATCTGAAATAAGTCCTGCAAGTGGGGTAGTATCTTTATAACTAAATTCTGTTGAACCATTTAAGTTAATAAGTATAATTGGTGGTGAATATACAGCTATTAAATTATCTGCATCTTTCTTCTCTTGCATGTATGCTAATGTTATACCGCCACCGCCGCCTGGTTTATTAGTTATTGGCATTGGTACTGATACAAGCTCTGTGTCTTCTAATACTTTTGCTACAGTACGGATAGTTAAATCCCAACCACCACCTGCTCCACCTGGTGCTATAAATTCCATAGCATTTTTAGGATAGTCAGGTGTCGTCCCCTCATCTGTCGTAGCTTTTGTTCCGCAACCTGCTAAAGATGTAACAGCTAATGTTCCAACTAAAATCATTTTGATTAAATTGTTCTTTTTCATAATAATTTCCCCCTTAATTTTAATTTTTGATTTTAATGCCTTGATTTATATTTTAGTGCAAGGATTAATCGCCTAATTTATTTAAGCAAAATAAAAAGGCCAGCACAAGAAACCTCAAAGTTTCTTGGACTGACCTTATAAAGCTTAACCTAAATAGTTATCTTTAATCCCTGTCATCATAAATATTAAATTTTATAGTTTACACTGTATTTAGCGAAAACCTTTTCATCTCAAAGTACGTATATATATATATTTACCTTAAGCCTATGGCCCTCACTTACTATGTGATCATTATAGCATAGTAAGTGCGCTATGTCAAAGTATTAATAATCTTTTGAACATGAGTGTTTATTTTTGCTTTACTTTTCTTATAACATCCATTATAGTCCCATCCCTATATTCAACTATTCCAACAATTTCTTCATCAAATTCTGGTTTTTCTGGAATACTTGTAAAGCTTTCCGCTAAATTTTTAAGTTCTCCTATAGTCATAATAGGAAGATTTGATTTACTTAATTTCTCTATTATATCTGTTCTTAATGGGTTTATTGCTATTCCTCTTTCTGTTACAAATATATCAACAGTTTCTCCTGGTGTCACAACTGTAGTAACTTTATCAACAACTATAGGTATTCTTTTTCTCATGAGTGGTGCCACTACAACTGTAAATTTTGCTCCAGCTGCTGTATCTGGGTGTCCACCTTGAGCTCCCATAATTATTCCCGTTGAACCTGTCATCACATTAACATTAAAATTAATATCTATTTCCGTTGCTGAAAGTATCATTACATCCAACTGATGCGCAACGCACCCTTTATTATGTGGATTTGCATATGTTGATGCGGACATTTCTATATGATTAGGATTTCTTTTAAGGGAAGTTCCTGCTTCGCAGTCAAACGTCTGTGTATCATATAGCGCTTTAAATAATCCTTTTTCCAACATTTTTACCATATATGAGCTTATACCACCTGAAGCAAAGGAGCCTACGATATTATTTTCTTCCATATGTTCTTTTACAAATTTAACTACAGCCAAGGCTGAACCGCCGCTCCCAGCTTGAAATGAAAACCCATTTTTAATATATCCAGAATCTATTATTGCTCTTGCTGCATTTTCTGCGATTTCAAGTTCTAGTGGATTTCCAGTAACTCTAGTAGCACCTGAGGAAATTAATGAAGGATTACCTATTTCATCCATTACAACAACATAATCCACTAATGTTTGATATATACTTATAGGATATAGAGGATAATCTACTAAATTATCTGTTATTGCTACTACTTTGTCTGCATACTCAGCATCAACCATAGCATATCCTATAGCTCCAAAGGCTGATTTTCCATCTACTCCATTCATATTCCCCATTCTATCACAAGCAGAAGCGCCTAAAAATGCTACATCAATTTTTACATCTCCAGCTTCTATAGCTCTCGCTCTTCCACCATGCGTTCTAAATATTATAGGTTTTCCTAAAATATTTTTAGTAGATATTTCCTTAGCGAGTTTGCCTCTAAGACCACTAGTTTGAAGTCCTGTTATTACACCATTTTTTATATGTTCAATTAGTGGTTCATGAACTTTATTCAAAGAAGAAGCACAAATTGTAATGTTTTTTATACCCATTTTGGCTATCTGATCTACTACTACATTTAATATATAGTCTCCTTCTCTTAAATGATGATGAAAAGATATAGTCATCCCGTCTTTAAGACCAGTCTTTTCAATGACCTCCCTAATATTGTTTAGTATTTTAGTATCACTGGGTGTACTATATGCTTTACTTGGCGCATATTTTTTGCCTTCAGGTTTTGTTGCAAAAGGTCCCCTATAAGGTTTTAGTACTCCTACACCTTCTATGTATTTAGGTATTTTTCTGCCTACTGAATTCTCTATAAATTCCATTATTCTATTCCTCCTCCTTATATACTCCTGCACCTTTTGCGAGAGCTACTATTCTTTCAGCCTTTTGAATTACTGGAACATCTACCATCTTGCCATTAACAGTTATTACTCCAAGATTCTTTTTTTCAGCCTCTTTAGCAGCATAGATAATTTCTAGAGCCTTTCCAATTTCTTCTTTTGTAGGTGTAAAAATCCTATGTACTTCTTTAACTTGCTTTGGATGCACACAAGATTTACCTGAGAACCCTAAATTTTTCGCTTCTTTTACTTCTGCTGTAAATCCTTCCATATCTGAAACATCTGCCCATACAGTATCTATAGAATCTACTCCTGCAGCTGATGCCGCAATAACTACTCTTGTTCTTGCATAAAATAATTCTCTTCCAGCTTTTGTTCTATCCGTACCGAGGGATCTAGTAAAATCTTCTGCACCAATAGATATTGCTATGACTCTACTACTGGATTTTGCTATTTCATATGCATTTTCTACTCCCTTTGGAGTTTCAATAGCACATTGTATTTTAACTGTTCCTATTTCTATGCCATTTTCTTTTTCAACTTCTTCAATAAGCATTTCTAATTTTCTAACATCTTCACTAGATTCACACATAGGCAATCTAATATTTTTAAGTCCTGCTTTTACAAGCTCTCGTACATCCATTTCGCCAAATGGTGTGTACAATGCGTTAATCCTTGCAAACACTTCAATGTTTCCATAATCCACAGTTTTTAAGGCTTCACATAACAAATCTCTTGCAGAGTCTTTTTCAGCTAAGACAATCGCATCTTCCAAATCAAATATTATACAATCAGGGTTATATATTTGTGCTGTAAAGAGCATTTTAGGATTATTGGCTGGACAAAACATCATAGTTCTTCTTAATTTCTTCATTAATTCACTCCTCCCTTTGCTCTTCTAATAGCCGTTTTAACACGAGCTCTTATTACAAAGTCTAACGCTCCTTGATCTTTTAATGTAACAAGTACATTTTTAATATTCATTTCATCTAATACTTCCTTAACAGATTTTTCTATCTGCTTTCCAAATAGTTGTTTGACTTTACTTTCTACGTCTACGTTTACACCATCAGATGTATTTAAATTAACATTAACCAAAACATCATCACCTTTTTCTCTACCTGCTTGTCCTATCATAATTAAAAACCTCCTCCAAAAGTTTAGTGTATTAAATAAAATGCCTATTTTTTAAAACAAAAAAGGTCAGCACAAAAACATAAATGTTTTTTGCGCTGACCTTATAAAGCTAAACTTATAAGTTTTCTTTAACCACTGTCAACATATATTTTATTAAATTAATTATATCTTTATCTTAAAAGCATCCTACTAAATACGATTACATTATATCACGGTAATGGCTAGTAGTCAAATCATATTACTCCTTAATAGAAGTTGATAAATCTTCATCCATTATTTTTCCAATTGCAATAATATTGGTATCTCCTATTAAAAACAACTTTTCTACACTATCCTCTAATCTTTCCATTTCTATAAATAGTTCTCCTCCAGGTGAAACAATTTTCACTTTATTACCCTTTAAATATCCTTTTAATACGAGAGCAACTGCAGTTGACCCAGAGCCTGTTCCACATGCCAATGTAAAATCCTCAACTCCTCTTTCATATGTTTTTAAAATTGCTGACGTATCGTCTAAAATATCAAAAAAGTTTACATTTGCTCCTTTAGGAAAATCTTTATAAAATCTTATTTTTCTCCCAATATTAAATAATTCACTTTCCTCCGTGTTTTGAAGACCTGGATATTTTACAACGGCATGAGGAATTCCTGGATTCCCAAGTTCTATATATGAGCACTCATATTTTTTACCATCAATTTCAACATCAGAATCAAGTTCAATTTTTTCGGGACTATTAAGCTGAACTTTTACAAGTCTACCCTTTATTATTTCTGCCGATACTATACCTGCCAATGTTTCAAACTTCATTTTTTTCCCTGCGATATTATTGCTATATGCATATCTAGCAATGCATCTTGCACCATTACCACACATCTCACCAATACTACCATCAGAATTATAAAAACGCATTTTAAAATCAGCATCACCTTCAGCAGCATCAACTACTATAAAACCATCTGCACCTAAGGATACTTTTCTCTTACATAACTTCGCAGCTATGCAAGGTATCTTATCTAATGGCAACTTAAGTTTCATATTGTTTACTATTATAAAGTCATTCCCTGCTCCTTGAATTTTAGTGAATTCCATAGTTTCCTCCTCAAAATATCTCCATTAATATAATATTCTATTTTAATTCTATTTAGTCGTAATATCTTCCACTGATATATATAGTTTTACTTAATGGCCTGCCTAATATCTTCTATTATGTCTTCCACATTTTCTATTCCCACAGAAAATCTGATTAAACCTGGTTCAATACCAGCCTCTGAAAGCTGTTTGTCATTCATTTGCCTATGAGTTGAGCTTGCAGGGTGTAATACTAAGGTTCTTACATCTGCCACATGTACAACTATTGAGGCAAGTTGTAATTTATCCATAAATTTCACAGCCGCTTCTCTTCCACCCTTTATAATAAAGGAAATAACTCCACTAGACCCCTTAGGTAAATATTTTTTTGCTAGTGCGTTATATTTATCTCCTGGTAGTGAAGGGTAACTAACTGATTGTACACTTTCTAAGTCTTCAAGGAAGGTTGCTACTTTTAAAGCATTTTCAGAGTGTCTTTCCATCCTAAGATGTAAAGTCTCCATACCAAAATTTGTTAAAAAGGCATTGTTAGGACTCATGCAATTACCCATATCTCTCATGATTTGAACTCTAGCTTTTGCAATATAGGCCGCTTTCCCAAAAGCTTCTGTATAAACTAAGCCATGATAGGATGGATCAGGCTGCGTAAACTCAGGAAATTTACCCTTTGTCCAGTCAAAATTACCCGAATCTACTATTACTCCTCCTACACTAGAAGCATGCCCGTCCATATATTTTGTAGTAGAATGTACCACTATATCTGCACCAAACTCAAAAGGTCTACAAAGTATTGGCGTAGCAAAGGTACTGTCAATTATAAAAGGTACTCCGTTCTTATTCGCAAGGCGTGCAAATTTCTCTATATCAAGCACACTAATTTTAGGATTTGCGATTATCTCTCCGAAAATTGCTTTGGTATTTGTTCTAAACGCCTTTTGAATTTCCTCTTCATCACTGTCAGCGTCTACAAATGTTACTTCAATACCCATTTTTTTAATAGTCATTGCAAGCAAATTAAAGGTTCCACCATATATTGCGCTTGACGAAACTACATGGTCTCCATTTTGACAAATATTTAATATTGAAATTAGTGTTGCTGATTGCCCTGAGGATGTGCATAATGCACCTACTCCTCCTTCAAGTGCAGCAATTTTGTTCTCCAAACATTCTACTGTTGGATTACTAATTCTAGAATACATATGTCCAGCTTCCTGTAAATCAAATAGCTTAGCTACCTGCTCTGTAGATTTGTATCTGTAGGTAGTGCTCTGACATATTGGCAAAACATGTGGCTCTCCATTGCCAGGTTTATACCCCTCCTGCAAACATTTAGTTTCAATTTTCCATGAATTCATTTAATACACCTCTTTTTTTAATATTATATATATTATTACCTACTTTTCTTTTATTTTCAAGTGCAAATAATCATTAATTTAATTTACTATAATTTATCTTTCCCTACCCATTTTCTATATGAATTTTATAGAGTTATCTATTCCAAAGTTGCAATCTATTCTAATACAACATCTAATTTAGACGCTATAAAATGCTATCATATTCCACTTGTTATTTAGATTGTTTTAGATAATAATAAACATGAGTGTTAATTATTAATTGCTTTTACACGATGTTCTTAAAATGTATTTTTTAAAATAAAATGTATTTTGGAGTGAGTTAGGTATGGTTAAAAATAAAAACGTGCCACTAGCCACGTTGGTGGCACCAAATTTTCAGAAGCTTACTAGGGAATTTTATGCTAGAGAAACCTATATATTGAAGATTCTGTAGAAAAAGAAATAATTGAAATTATAGAAACTAAGAGAATTGGTATTGATTATGCAGAAGAAGCAAAGGATTTTTTATGGAGATTTTACATAAAGAATAATATTTGGGTGTCTGTAAAATAGAAAATAGAGCCAAACCAATAAAAAACTAGATAAATGGAATAAATATAAACAAGGGAGGTGAAAATGTGTTAGAGAATGGGAGTAACATCTGTAATTGCAAAAGGATAAAATGTGAGAGACACGGCATGTGTAGTGAATGTATTGAACATCATAAAGGTTATAAACGGTTACCCTTACCATATTGCAAAGGGGCAAGATTTAATTTACCCAACAAGCTATCTGAAAAGAATAAAGCTTAAAATTGTTTTCACAATTCTAAGCTTTATTCTTTCCGATTTAACATATTATTTTTTTAATGATTCACCCAATACAGTTCCAACTCTATAGGCCTCAGAATTAGCCTTATTTTGTTCTTCAAAGCAAGGGGGGCAGTGTTTCTTTTCAATTTTATCTATATAACCATTATCTTTAACCACATTTCCTACACTACAGATATGACCATAATTGCAATTGTAACATTGAGAATATCCCTCAGCGGATACAGAATCTATAACTATCATCCTATTAGATAACATAAACTTCTTAATAATTGAATGAACAGCCTCGTTTCCCTTTTCAGAATAACTCGCACTAACTGATATGCCATATTTACCTTCCAAACTAAATCCTCCTCTATGCCTAAAAGAGAAAGTCCTCTCTAAGCACGCATGTCCAAGAGCGTTTATTGTACCATAGTAATCAGGTGCACCAAAGACAATGGCATCAGCCTTTCTCATTTTTTCACCTATTTCATTCCAATCATCCTTAACTTTACAAGTATTATCTGAATCACATTGAGTGCATCCAATACAACCATTAATTTTTTTCCCTGCTAATGAAATGAATTCATATTCTAGTCCACTAGCCTCCAAAATGGTTTTTACAGTTTTACTAGTTATCATATCTTTTCTTCCACTTGCGCCTATTCCTAGTATCATATTATACCTTCTTTCGTCGAATTATTTTCATCTTGACTCAAACACTTTTGAAACCCCATTTTATTTAGCTACAACAAAAGACGGAAAACCTGATGTGCGCCCTATGTGACTGGTTTGAACCCATTATAAAGTAGCGTTATTTGAGCTCTCATAACCTCACTCAGCATTTCTAAGGGAATAGGATCTTGCATCAGAGCACCCATAAATTGCATTATTAGTATGGAATATATATTAAAAGATAATATTTCAGTATTTACATTAGAGTCAATTAGTCCCTTTTCTATGTAAACATTTAAAAGATCTTTAACTTGATTCATTAATTTATAATCTAATTTCATTAACTTTCCAAAATTAGATTTATCATATTGTTGTGAAAAAATTACAGCTAAAATGTCTTTAAACAAATTTTGTGGCATTGATAAAAATAGGCCTTGCATATAAATTTCCAGTAAATCCACCAATGTTTCTACTACATCGCTCTTTGGATTCTCAATAATCTTTTCTGCTTCTATATATAAATCATCAGTTGTATCTGTTAGAATAAGTAGTAATAGATCCCCTTTAGACTTTACGTAGTTGTAAAGAGTGCCAACACCAACCTCTGCTTTTTCTGCTATTTCTTCCATAGTAGTTTCATTAAAACCTTTGGAAGTAAATAACTCCAGTGAGGCTTTTATTATACGATATTCTTTTTCCTTTTTTTGTTTCTCCCTAAGTCCAGCCATCAAAACACCTCACATAATTTATAAAATTTCTAATATATATATTTTAGCATACATCTAGTATAAAACAAGATTATATATTTTACTTAATTAAGTTAACAATTGACAAAAAAAATCATTAGATTTACAATGTGAATACACTCCAAATATGAACTCACTACAAAATAAATGTTTTAATTTAAAATAGGGGGAATATTATGTTTATCGAAGTTAACAATGTAGACAAATCTTATAAAACAAGCGATGTTGCCTTTAAGGCATTAAAGAACGTGAATTTAAGTATAGAAGAAGGTGAAATTGTAGTAATACTCGGCCCTTCTGGTTCAGGTAAATCTACACTTCTTAATATAATCGGTGGAATAGACCATGTAGACTCTGGAAATGTAATTGTAGATGGAGTAGATATAATTAAGTTAAGTGATTATAAATTAACTCTGTACAGAAGAAACTCTTTAGGCTTTATATTCCAATTTTATAATCTAGTACCTAACTTAACCGTATATGAAAATGTAGAAGTTGCTTCCAATATAAGTAAGCACCCACTGAAAATAGACGAGGTATTAGCTTCAGTAGGTATGAGTGAGTTTAAGAATAGATTTCCAAGGGAATTGAGTGGAGGGGAACAGCAGAGAGTTTCTATTGCCAGAGCTTTAGTTAAAAATCCTAAATTATTGTTATGTGATGAGCCTACAGGAGCACTAGATTTCACCACCGCAAAAGAGATTCTAAAATTGCTTACAGAAGTAAACCGAAAGTTTAATACTACGGTGGTTATAATAACTCATAATACAGCAATTAGCGGAATAGCAAATAGAATAATAAAGCTTCGATCAGGAGCAGTGAGTGAAAACAGAATAAATGATGCGGTATTGCCTGCAGAAAGGGTTGAATGGTAATGATATTAAATAAAAAAGTAAAGAGGACTATGTATGAACATAAATCTCAATATGTAGGTTGTATAATACTTATTATAATAGGCTGCATGCTTTACAGTTCTTTTAATATTGCCATGGTAGGTGTACTTGATAATCTTAATAGTTTCAGAGTAGAAAACAAATTAGAAGATGCCAGTTTTATTGCTGAGAAACCTTTAGAAAACATTAATGAATTGGAAAACAAATATGATTTGTTATTGGAAGAGAGAAAATCAGTAGACTACAATTATGACAGTAAATCCGTTTTAAGAGTACTTCAAAGCACAGAAAAAATAGATAAATATGCTATTATAGATGGCAAGACTCTTCAGAATAAAAATGAAATATTAATTGATAAAGGCTTTGCCAATGCTCATTTGCTATTAATTAATGATAATTTGAATATAAATGATACAAATTTCAAAATAGTAGGTTACATGACAACTCCTGATTATGTATACCCACTAAAATCCGAGAACGATTTTTTAAAAAATCCAAAGGCCTTTGGGGTAGCAGTAGTGTCAAATTCAGATATTGAAAAAATCGGAACACCTCTAACCTACTATAGCGTTAAATTTAATAAGGAAAACATTGATGAATTCAAGACGAACTTAAATAGTGATAATATATTGATTCAATGGATAAGCAAAAAAGATAATAACAGGATTTCATTTATAGATGGTGATTTGAATGGCGGTGTTGCTGTTGGTAAATATATGCCTATAGCTATTCTTCTATTAACCTGTGTACTTATATCTGTTGTTCTTTCAAGACTTCTTAAAGGAGAATTTTTAATTATAGGAACATTGTACTCCTTTGGGTACACAAAAAAAGAAATAATGTCCCATTATCTTAGATATTCATTAGTTGTTTCCTCTATTGGGAGTATCGCAGGAACTATAATAGGGAGTTTTCTTGTAAAACCCTTACTTTCAGTAGTTTCAGGTTATTATAACCTTCCAGTGCTCGTTATTAATTTTGATGCAAAATACACTATTATAAGTTTGTTACTTCCCTTTGTATTTTTAATTCCAGTAACTTATATAGTTATTAAAAGCGCACTTAAATTATCGCCACTAGAGCTTATGCACGGCGGAACAAACAAAACAAAGGTAAACTTCATTGAAAAGAATCTTAAATTGGATAGATTCAAGTTCAATACAAAGTTTAAAATAAGAGAAATAGTACGAAGTATGCCTAGAACCCTACTTATGCTGCTTGGGGTAGCTTTTGCCTCAATGTTACTTCTTCTTGGCTTTGCTACCAAGGACTCTATGAATTACATGGTAAATAGCAGTTATCAGGACATTTACAAATATAATTATCAATATACCTTTAATTCACTTCAAGTTCGAGATATAAAATCCGGTGAAAAAAGATCCCTATCCACTTTTACCTCCCAGTTTAATAACAAAGATGAGAATTTCATAATTTATGGAGCTGAAAGTGACTCAAAGTTAATTACCTTAGTAGATGAAAATAATAATGCTATTAATTTTGATAATATAATAATAACTAAATCCATGAGTGATAAATACAATCTTGTGGAAGGCGATAGCATAAAGGTTAAAAATAAAGTGAATTCAAAGGAGTTTACAATTAAAATAGATAAAATTGCAAAAACCTATATTGGGGACATAATATATATGCCCTTAACGAAGTTCAATAATTTGAATGGCTATCCTGAAAATAGTTACCTTCAATTAGATTCTATGGAAAAACTTAATATATCACAAGATAAGCTTATATCAGAGACTAACAGCCAAGATGCAATAGATGGCTACAACGCACTGCTTAAACCAATGAACTATATGATTGGAGGAATTGCTGCTACTGCATTTATTATTGGTTTAATAGTACTTTATGTAGTTACTTCCTTATTAATAGAGGAGAATAAGGCTAATATTTCTATGTTTAGGATCCTTGGGTACACAAAAAAAGAAGTCTTTTCGCTTATATTAGGTAGCAACATTATACTTGTTATCTTAGGATATATAATATCAGTGCCACTTATACTAATGACACTCAAAAGCTTTTTTAATACAATGACTAAAGAGATGAATATAACTATACCCACTAAATTAAACAATATAAATATTTTAATTGGTTTTATAATAATTCTAATAACCTATGAGATATCAAAGGCTTTAAACAGGAGAAAGGTACTCAGTGTGTCAATGGCCGATAGCTTAAAGGAAAAAAGAGAGTAGAGACAGAAAAAAACATCCCATACATAAACCTAGGTTTATGTATGGGATGTTTTTTTCTATAGTCTAGCTACTTTCTAATGTGTTTCATACGCTTCATTTTTAACTCCATAAGATTCTAAAATAGGCATTACAAACATAACACCAGTACCAGGTTCTTCTGTGAAATCTTTACTTATTGTATCTACAACTAATCTAAGTTTAGTTTCTCCTTCTATTACGCTTACTATAGTTTTATTGAAAGGCTTAGTTCCTTCAACCAGTCTTCTTATACCTGCAAATATTGGAATATCAATATTGTTTTCAAGTAATACACTACCTAGTCCTTCACTATCTATAGTTGTAGCACCACAACCATTTTCATAAAACACCTTAGAAATATCATCTAATTTATTAATGTTACTCAATATAATAAAAACTGCATACATATGTTATCTCTCCTTAATTAAATATTAGATTCCTTAGCTCTTATTATAGCATTTTTAGTTAGTATTGGTCCAACTAACTCTGTAACAATTGTAGTAGCTAAAAGTATTGTTATTACAGTAGAACCGAGTGGCGTACCACTAAATTCTTTACTTACCGTAATAGCGAGTCCAATAGCAACACCGACTTGTGAAAGCAGTCCAAAACCTATATACTTCTTAACCGTTTCAGGTGCTTTTGACAATGTTGCACCAAGCGACGCACCAGAGATTTTACCAATCATCCTAAAAATGAAATAAGCAACGCCTATCCAGCCGATTTGTGGTAATAGTGCAATATCTAATCTACAACCCGCTAATATAAAGAATGCAGCAATAATAGGTGGCGAAAAAGTATCTATATTAAAGAATGCTTTTCTGCTGTAAGATGATACATTAGCTACTATTGTACCCAATGTCATGGCTGTAAGTAGCGAAGATAGGTCAAATATTGTACAAATACCGATTAATAATAATAATGTTCCTGCTACGAAGCCAAGATCTTCTTCTTTATTGCGACAGTTAGCAAGTAAATAGCATAGTGCTATTCCTAAAACGCAACCTAATCCAAGTGATAATACAATTTCTGCTATTGGATGTACAAGAACCTTAAAAACTGTTATTTGTTGATGTTTTATAAAAACCTTTGCTATTGACGATGCGACAGAGTATATCATAAGACAGATTGCATCATCCACGGCCACAACTCCAAGGAGTGTGCTAGTTAATGGCCCTTTAGCTTTACATTCCTTTAAAACCATTACTGTAGCAGCTGGAGCAGTTGCAGATGCTACCGCACCAAGTATTAGAGCAATCGCTATACTATGTGTTAAAAAATACATTGCAATTGTAACTAAGAAAAAAGCCCCTAGAGCTTCACATGTTGCAATTATGAAAATAGACTTACCTAGTTTTTTAATAACTGATACTTCTAGTTCACTTCCGATTTTAAAAGCAATAATTGCTAATGCAAAATCACTAACAAATGATAGCTTATTTATCATATCAGGATTAACAATATTAAATCCCGAAACTCCAAGAATTAATCCTGCAATTATGTAACCAGCAACGGACGGTATTTTGAATTTATTTACTATCTTACCAAATATAATACCTACAATCAATGCTGTACCTAAACTTATAAAAGCATTTATATTAATAATAATGCACCTCCTTTTTTTAAACCCATACCATCTATAATATTACTTTCATATCTATATGTAAATACCTATATATCTTTAAATATAAGGTATTATCCCTATAAACTTAGCTGATAAGAGTTTATTAGACTCATATGTAATAATGCTATACACAACGTAAAAATAGACAACATTTAGTTGTCTATTTTTGTAAATTTATAAATGGAAGCAAGCTACCTTGTGTCCTCCACCTAAGTCTTCAAATTTAGGCTCCTCTCTTGTGCAAATCTCTGTACATTTAGAACATCTAGTATGAAAACTACAGCCAGAAGGTGGATTAATTGGGCTTGGTACATCTCCAGTTAATATTATTCTGTTTTTCTTCTTAGTTGGATCTGGAATTGGAATGGCTGAAAGTAGAGCCTGTGAATATGGATGTTTAGGTCCATTATAAAGTATATCTCCATCTGCAATTTCAACCATCTTTCCTAGATACATTACGCCAACTCTTGTACTTACATGTTTCACTACATTTAGTCCATGGGCAATGAATAGATAAGTCAAATCAAATTCTTTTTGCAAATCATGAAGCAAGTTTAGTACCTGAGCCTGTATAGAAACATCTAGAGCAGATACTGGTTCATCACAAACTATAAGCTTAGGATTCAAAGAAAGAGCTCTAGCAATACCAACTCTTTGTCTTTGACCACCACTAAATTCATGTGGATATCTATTTCTATGAAAACTAGCAAGTCCCACATAATTCAAAAGTGAAAGCACTCTTTTTTCTATATCCCCTTTTTTCTCTGTTTTATTCACCTTCATAGGTTCAGCTATTATATCCCCAATGTTCATCCTTGGATTAAGTGAAGAGTAAGGATCCTGAAATATAATCTGAATATTTTTCCTCATACCCTTTTGCTCTTTTTTTGATAACTTTGCAATATCGCGTCCTTCAAAAATCACCTGTCCTGAGGTTGGAGAAAGTAAATTAACTAACATTTTACCAGTAGTTGATTTACCACAACCAGATTCCCCAACGAGTCCTAAGGTTTCACCCTTAAAAATATTAAATGATATATCGTCAACAGCCTTAACATAATCTGTAGTTTTACCAAATACACCAGATTGTACAGGAAAATATTTTTTTAAATTTTTAACTTGTATTAATGGTTCCATATTTACACCTGTCCTTCCTGTTTATCACTGTATAAAAAACAACGAACACTTCTACCCTCATATTCAACAAGTGCTGGTTCCTTTTGTTTGCAAATATCCATACATTTACTACACCTATCACTAAAGGGACATCCCTTTGGCATATTAAGTGGATTAGGTACCATTCCTGGAATCATGAATAACTCTTCTACCTTTTCATCTACCTTAGGTATAGAAAGCAATAACCCTTCGGTGTAGGGATGTAAAGGCTTTTCAAAAAGCTGAAGCGAAGTTGCTTTTTCAACAAGCTTACCACAATACATTACCGCAATCCTATCTGCTGTTTCTGCTACTACACCAAGATCGTGGGTAATTAAAAGAATCGCAGTATTAAGTTTATTTTTTAAGCTTATAATTAATTCTAGTATTTGGGCTTGTATAGTAACATCAAGTGCTGTAGTAGGTTCATCTGCAATAAGCAATTCTGGATTACACGATAGCGCAATAGCAATCATTACTCTTTGTCTCATACCACCACTTAATTGGTGTGGATAATCATTTATTCTCTTCTTTGGAGTTGGAATACCTACAAGCTCTAGCATCTTAATTGCCTCCAATGTAGCCTCTTTCTTTTTTAACTTCTTATGTCTAATTATAGTTTCTGATATTTGCTTTCCTATGGTAACTACAGGATTTAAAGAAGTCATGGGTTCTTGAAATATCATAGATATTTTATCTCCTCTTATATCTTGCATTTCCTTATTACTTTTCTTTAACAAATCTTCACCTTTAAACAAAATTTCTCCACCTATAATTTTGCCAGGGGGACTTGGTATAAGGCTCAAAATCGAAAGGGAGGTTACACTTTTGCCTGAACCAGACTCGCCAACAATGGCTAGTATTTCACCCTTATCTACTTCAAAATCCACACCATCTACTGCATTAACTAGTCCACCCTTAACTCTAAATTGTGTTCGTAAATTTTTAACTTCTAATAACATTATGTATCCCCCTTATTGATGAAGTTTTGGATCTAGTGCATCTCGTAGTCCATCACCAAATAGATTGAAAGCTAGTACAGTTATAGTTATAGCAATACCTGGAAAAAGAATTATATGAGGTGCATTATAAAAATAACCACGCCCTGCTCCCAGCATGCTTCCCCATTCTGCTTGTGGAGGTTGTACTCCAAGTCCCAAAAATCCAAGAGCCGCCGTATCTAAAATAGCATTAGATACTCCAAGAGTCGCACGCACAATTATAGGAGAAATTACGTTAGGCAAAATATGTTTAAATATTATAGCTACATCACTATTCCCGATAACTCTTGCAGCTTGAACATACTCACTATCTTTAATTGACAATATCGAGCCTCGAACAATTCTAGCGTATTCAGGAATGGTAACAATACTTATTGCAATTATAGCGTTATCTATACCTTTACCTAATACACTCATGAATGCAATTGCAAGTAATAATGATGGAAATGCAAGCATAATATCCATAAATCTCATGATTAACATGTCTACTTTACCACCATAATACCCTGCAATGGAGCCTACAACAATTCCTATAGATAATGCTATTGCAACAGCTGTAACACCAACTCTTAAAGATATTTTAGTACCGTCTATTATCCTACTTAAAATATCACGGCCCTGTTCATCCGTACCAAACCAATGAGCAAAAGATGGTTTTTGAAGGCTTTGTGATAACTCTCCTATGTTTGGTTTATAAGGCATAATTAAGGGTCCAAAAATGGCAATGATCAAAAGGATTGTTATTATTATAAGTCCTACAAGTGCTGCTTTATTTTTCTTAAGCATGTACCATGCATTTCCAAGTTTAGATTCTTCTTTAGGAGCTTGTTCAAGTTGTGTTTCTTCATTTTCATTTAAATTTTTAGTTGTCATTTATTTCACTCCTTTAAGAATATTTAATTCTTGGATCTATAAACGCATAAATTATATCTACGATTAAATTAACAAGCACAAAAATTACTGCCATCATCATTACTGTACCTTGCACCACAGGATAATCTGTGACTAAAATTGCTTGTACTACGTATTTACCAACACCTGGCCATGAAAATACAGTTTCTGTTAATACTGCTCCACCAAGCAAGGTGCCTAGCTGAAGTCCTATTACTGTTATAATTGGAATCAAGGCATTTTTAAGTGCATGTCCAAAAATAACCGGTCTTTCTAAAAGACCCTTTGCTCTGGCTGTCCTTATATAATCCTGTCTAACAACTTCAAGCATGGTAGAACGAGTCATTCTTGCAATAATAGCAGTAGATGCGGATCCAAGGGCTACTGCTGGCATAATTAGATGTCTTACAGCACTATAAAACGAAGGCATATTGCCAGAAGCTAAAGAATCAAATAAGTATAGTCCTGTAATTCTAATTGGTTCCAGGCCAATGTCTATTCTACCCGATACTGGTAACCACTGAAGTTGAACTCCAAAAACTAATATAAAAATTAGTCCTAACCAAAATATTGGCATGGATACTCCTAGAAGGGATATTACCATACAGACATAATCAACAATTGAGTTTTGTTTTATTGCAGAGATAACACCCATAAATACCCCTATAATAGAAGCAAATATAACACCAGCTAATGCAAGTTCAATTGTAGCTGGGAAACGTGCCATTATTTCATCCCATACTGGAGTTTTTGTCATAAGTGAATCCCCAAAATTTCCATGAAGTATTCCTCTTAAAAAGTCCCAATATTGAACAAAAATAGGCTTATTAAGTCCGAGTTGTTCTCTTAGAGCTTGAATCTGCTCTTGCTTTGCATGCTGCCCAAGAATTGTGGCAGCTGGATCAGTGGTAAACATGTGCATAACCAAAAAAACAAGCATTGATACTCCAATAATAACTGGTATCAGTAAAAGCAGTCGTTTAATAATATATTTAACCATGGTTACCCTCCTCTTTAAATCTAAAAAAAAAGTGGAAGACCGCATGATACGATATTCCACCTAAAAATTGTTCTAAAATAGAATTATTTATCAACACCGCTAAAGAATACTGATCCAGTTGGATGCATACTAAAGCCAGTAACATTAGGTGAATAGGCTGCAAGTGCTTGTGAATGAGATATTGGAAGCCATGGTGCATCCTTTGCAACTATCTCTTGAAGTTCTTTATAAATTTTATTTCTTTCCTCTCCGTTTTCCAGTTCTCTACCTTTTAAAAGTAGCGCATCAACTGCTGGATTAGAATATTGAGCTGAATTCAAAGTAGATTTAATTTCATTTGAATCGAATAGTGAAAGGAAGTTATCTGCATCACCATTATCACCTGTCCAACCATAGAAGAATATATCTCCTTCTCCATTCGCAAGCTTTCCTTTATAATCAGTCCAATTGTAAGAATCTATTGTTGCAGTTACTCCAATTTTTGCTAGGTAGTTTTGAACTGATTCTGCAAGTTTTTGTCCGCCAACTGTATTATAAGGTCTAGGATTAGAATAAGTAATAATCTTAACCTCTAGGTCTGATTTTCCAGCATCTTTAAGCATTTGTTTTGCTTTATCCGCGTCATAATTATATGGCTCAACATCCTTGTCATAACCAGGTATAAACGTTGGAAGTGGGCTGTTTGCTACACTTGAATATCCTTGATATAAATATTTAACTAATTCTTCTCTATCAATAGCATGAGAAATAGCTTCACGAAGCGCAGGATCATTAAATGGTTCTCTTGAACAATTAAATGCCATATAATTAATATTCATTCCATCACTTTGGTATATTTCCATACCTTCAGATTTTAATTTTTCAATATCATTAGGATCAACTCCGTCAATTATATCTGTTCCACCGGTCATTAAATCACTGGCACGAACTGAATTTTCTTTTGTAAATTTAAATACTACGTTATCCACCTTTGGTTTATCTCCCCAATATCCATCAAATTTCGTAAGTTTCAATGATTGATTTTTATCCCAAGACACAAAAGAATATGGGCCTGTTCCAACCGGATTTTCAATAAATTTATCACCGAATTTTGCTACTGCTGTTGGGCTTACAACTGGAGCTGCAAGAGACATCGCAAGATTTGCTAAAAACGGTGTGTATTTACTTGTCAATGTAAACTTAACTGAATAATCTCCAGTTTTTTCAATTTTAGCTACTTGTCCATAGGTAAAAGATGCATACGGCATATCATCTGTTGCCTTTGGAGGAAGTTGTCTTTCAACATTAAATATCACAGCATCTGCATTAAAAGGTGTTCCATCTTGAAATTTTACATCTTGTCTTAAATTGAAAGTATATTCTTTTCCATCCTCACTAATTTCCCAGTCTAGAGCAAGACAAGGTTCAATTTCCGTGGATCCATCTTTGTATTTGATTAAACCTTCATAAACATTAGATATAACCTTTGCAGACTCACCATCGTCAACATAGGCAGGATCGAGCCCTCTGGGATCTGCTCCTTGAGAATAAACTAATGTCTTTGTTGTTGCAGTATCTTCTGTTGCAGGCTTTGCTGCATTATTTGATGCACTACTCCCACAACCTGTAAGTACAGTACCTAATACAAGCGCTCCTGTCAGCATAATAGCAATAAATTTTCTTTTCATATTAATTTGCCCCCCTTGAATGTGTTTTTACCTTAACAAATAACCCCCTAATATTATGTATTAATTGTTAACTATATTATCATTATAGTCAAATAAATGCAAGTTTTTTTTTAACAAAAATCATTTTTTCATTAAACAATACTGTATACGACATGAATTAAATCATAAAAATTATTTTTATGATTTAATTTATTCAATATTCTTCATTATTAATGCATGATTCAAATTATTGTATTTATATTCTTTACACATTGGTTTTATTTTCATTGTTTAAACATACCATATATTGAAAGCAATTTTAGGGAGATTTCTGTATGACCAAAATAACTGAAGAGACTGCATCCTATGACGAAATCACAACATTTGAAGCAATTAAATTAATGAAAGAATTGATCTACATACCAAGTCCCTATTTTTTTGAAGATAGCATTATGGATTTTACCTACCAATGGATTATTAATAATCATATGAAAGCGTTCCTTCATTTATACCATGAGTCAAAAATAACTAATTTCATGGGCAAAAATGTTATCTGTGAAATTACTGGCCAGCGTGATGGCCCTATTATATGTATAAATTGTCACCTAGATACTGTTAATCTTTCTAATGGGTGGTCCAAAAACCCCTACACTGGACTTTTAGAAGGTGATAAAATTTATGGACTTGGTGCTCTTGATATGAAATCCGGTTGTTGTGCTTCTATGCTTGCACTCAGAAAGTTTAATGGACTTTACAAAGATTTTAAAGGGAAGATTATTGCAACATTTGTTTCTGATGAAGAAGGCCCTTACGGTCTTGGAACAAATGCATTAATTGAAGAAGGATTACTTAAAGACGTGGATTTTATAATCAGTACTGAGCCAAGCGCGGGTTTCAATAATCGTTCTTTTCCAGATGTATCTCTTGGGGCAAGAGGTGGCTATAGTCTTGAGGTTGAATTCTTCGGTAAAGCTTGCCATGCGGCGCTACCAACATCAGGTATCAATGCAGCAGTTGATGCTTCAAAATTCATATGTGAATTAGAAAAAATCGATTATGTTGAAGGATTATTTTTAGGAAAAGGTATTGCATGTGTCATTGCAGTAGAAAGCGATGGCGGTGCCTGCAGTGTTCCGGATTATGCTAAAGTTAGACTGTTTTGGCACGTTGTCATGGGAGAAGATGAAGAAAAGATAGAAAGTTATATAATTAGTGCAATAAAAAAAACAAATATTAAAAGCACTTATAAAATTACTTTTAGAGATGCCCCTTCAGACGGTAACCCAGGCTATTTGCCATATATAGTACCACAACAAAATTGCCTTGTCGCTACCTTCTTACAATCAATAAAGAATGTTTGTGGTTGCGACGCAAGTATCTCTTATTTTCAATGCATAGGTGATTTTAACCACTTAGGTTCAAGGTTAAATGCGCCTGTAATAATTTTCGGTGCTGAAGGTGAACATATTCATGGTCCTGATGAATATGCTACCATAAGTTCTATTAAAAAAACAGCAGACATTATCTATGACTTTTTAGTCAAAGTACTTACGGAGTAAAATTCAAAAGCATGCTATGATAATGGCTTATTGGTCAAAAAAAAGTCAACCAGTAAAAGCTTTTACAGGTTGACTTTTTTATATTATACAAATTCATACTATTTAATAACAGATAAAACCCAATCTAATATGCCAGTACTCTGTAATAAAATTACAAATACAGCAACTGGAACCACCCACTTAATAAGGAATCCCCAAAAATGGGCAAGCCCAAATTTTACTTTTCCGTCATTAGTAGCTTCAGCTATAGCTTTGTCTATGCCCCATACCCATCCGATGAATATACTTAACAGTAATCCTGCAAGTGGTAGAAGGATACTTTCTGCAAGATAGCTCATTGAGTCAAAGAAATTAAGACCTCTAATAAATACCATATCCGACATAATAGGTCCATTAGCTAATGACGAAGGTATACCAATAAGAAAGGCAAGAATTGCAAGTCCAATTGTTGCAGTTTTACGTTCCCATTTAAATTCGTCAATACATACTGCTACCGCCGACTCTAACAGTGAAATCGAAGATGTAATAGCAGCAAATAAGACTAATATGAAGAATAACACAGCAAAGAAAGAGCCTAAAGGCATCTTAGCAAATACACCTGGTAATGTTATGAAGAGAAGTCCAGGCCCACCAGCTGGGTCAAATCCTAAAGCAAATACTGCTGGTAGAATTGTAAGTCCTGCAATTATTGCTATTATACTATCAATCATTGGAATAAAAAAAGCACTTTCTACAAGATTATCATCTTTCGAAAGATAACTACCGTATGCAATAATAACACCCATACCAAGGCTTAGGGAAAAGAATACCTGCCCCGCTGCTGCTAATATAACAGAGCTGTCAATTTTAGAAAAATCTGGTTTTAATAAAAATTCAACACCTTCCATAGCACCTGGAAGTGTAACGGATCTAATCATAATCACAATCATCATTATAAATAATGATGGCATTAAAATTTTACTAAACTTTTCGATACCACCACTAACACCACCCATAACTATTAATAATGTTAATGCTATAAATATACCATGGTAAATAATTGGCTGAACTGGACTTCCTATGAAGGTCGTAAATATACCTTCAAGTGCGCCAAGGTCTGATGTATTAAATCCACCTGAAAATGCTGTAACAATATACTTTAATACCCATCCACCAATAACACTATAGAATGATAATATTAAAAATGATGCCCCTACTCCTATAAATCCAACCCATGCCCATTTTTCCTTAACTTTCCTATAAGCACCTACTGCACTTAGCTGTGTATGTCTACCGAGTACAAGCTCCGCCATCATTAAAGTAAACCCAACTAAAAAAAGCATTACAATATAAACTACGACAAAAGCCCCTCCACCATTACTACCTGCGGTGTAAGGAAATTTCCAAAGATTCCCAAGGCCAACTGCAGATCCAGCAGCAGCAAGTATAAATCCTGTTTTTGAACTCCACTGTTCTCTTTTCGGCTTTTCATTTGTTTTTTTCATGAACATACCCCCTACTAAGTTATAAAATCAATTAGAATTCTGCAATTTAATTCAAAAAACGACATCATCCATTGTTAGTATATCGTTTACATTTGTACCTGTCAACCTTTTGAAAAGTCCTAATTTCATTCCTTCATCCCTATATTATAAGGTACTCTTGTTCTCTCACTCATTCTTAGAATATCATTCTTAGAATATCATTCTTAGAAAATATTTATATGAAAATATAAAAAAATAACAACTGAAATGAGATATAATGGTCTTAATGTGCTGTGGTTTTGTTTTGTTTTGTAATTAGAGAACTAAAAATTTTAAAGATGAGGTGTAAAAATGAAAAAAATATTATTAACAGGTGGAAATGGTTTCTTTTGTACTAGATTTGTAGAGAGGTATAAGAACACTTACGAAATTCTCTCAGCTAGTTCATCAATGCTTGACGTAACTGATGAAGAACAGGTAAATGGAACTATTAAAAACTTTAATCCTGACTATGTTATTCATGCAGCGGCCAAAGCAAGTACAGAATTTTGTGACAAAAATCCAGACCTCGCATATAAAATTAATGTTACTGGAGCTTTAAACGTTGCAAAAGCTTGTAAACAAGTACATGCAAAAATGATTTTTCTTAGCACTGAGCAGGTTTTTAATGGCAATATTGAAAGTGGTCCATATACAGAAGAATCTACACCTTGTCCCGATACAATGTATGGAAAAAATAAACTTGAAGCTGAAGGCTTATTAAAAGAAGTGTTAGATGAACTTTGGGTTGTAAGATTTACTTGGCTCTTTGGTGTTCCTGAGCGAAATTGTGGTATGTCTCCTAATATACTTTGGGGTACCTTAAGTGATATTTTACGAGGCAAAAAAGCATTGGTTACAACAAACGAGTATAGAGGCCTAACTTATGTTCATGAAGTTATAGACCAATTTCCAATGATATTTGAAATTCCTTATGGCATCTATCATGTAGGAAGTCATAATACTTTAAGCCGTTATGATATATGTTCTTTAATATTTAAAGAAGTTGGTTTAGAACATAGAATTAATGAATTATTAGAAGCAGACACAGAAAAATATAAAGAACATAATAGAGATGTAAGGTTATGTACTGATAAAATTAAAAGCTATGGTTTAGAGTTTTCAGAGTCAACAGATGGAATTAAAAAATGCTTAAGTGAATTTAAAATAAATTTATAAACCAAAGGAGATAATTATGTTATATATAATTGATACTGCAAATTTAGAGGCTATAGAAAGGGCTTACAACTTGTACCCTATGGCTGGTGTTACTACTAATCCAACAATTATTTCCAAAGAAAACAAAAGCTTTTTAGATATTTTAAAAGGTATCAGAAAAATTATAGGTAATGAGTCAATGCTTCATGTTCAAGCTGTTAGCTTAACTGCTGAAAAAATGGTGGAAGAAGCAGAATATTTAAATAGCGTA
>NZ_JAENWM010000005.1 GCF_016650035.1 Clostridium sp. | reverse complement strand
TACTGAATTTAAGAAACTTATTAGAAAACAGTATAACTATATAAAGAAAATTGCAAAAGAAGGATTTTATTAAAAAACAAGCTTCACAACATTGATGTGGAGCTTGTTTTTTAGGATACGGTAGGTGTTCCATCGCTTACATAAAAAAATGATGTGTTATAAATATTTGGCATAATTACTTGCTTTAAGAGCAAAAAAAAATAAAAATGTAGAAATTAAAGTTGCATAAATTGTAATTTGTTTTAAGAAAAACATTGATAAAAATTTATCTAAAATGTTAAATATTTCACTTAATCACACAAAATATAAATAAATATTAAATTTGTAAATACCCTTGCTTTTCATAAAAATCTAGTATAATATGAAAGTACAAGTTGAATGACACATCAAAAAAACATTATTAAGAATATACAGAATATTCTTAATGCAAACAATGTGATATATTTAAAGATGAATAGGTTACACTATTAATTTATATCATATTACTACTATAAATTAGGGGGAATAATAAAATGGAAGCAAAAGAATATGTAAACGTTTTAATCGAAAATTCGCGAATAGCTCAAAAAGAGTTTGAAACCTATTCTCAAGAAAAAGTGGACGAGGCAGTACGTGCTATAGGTAAAGCGGTATTTGATAATGGTGAAATATTAGCACGTTTAGCAGTTGATGAAACTAAAATGGGTCGTTATGAAGATAAAATAGTTAAAAATAAGGGTAAATCAAAAGCAGTTTGGAATAAGCTTAAGGGTGTTAAAAGTAGGGGAATTCTTCGTTACATAGAAGAAGAAGGACTTGTTGAAGTTGGAAAACCAATAGGTGTTATTGGAGCAATATGTCCATCAACTAATCCTACTATGACACCAATGCAAAATGCTATGATAGTATTAAAAGGTGGAAATTCATTAATTGTATGCCCACATCCAAGTGGAAAAATATCAGGAAAGAAAACTGTAGATGTAATGAATGAAGCTTTAACAAAAATAGGTGCACCTAAAAACTTAATTCAAATTGTTGAAGAACCATCAATAGAAATATCAAAATTAGTAATGGAATTAGCAGATGTATGTATATCCACAGGTGGCCCTGGAATGGTAAAAGCGGCTTATAGCAGTGGAAAACCTGCTTTTGGAGTAGGTCCAGGAAACTTACAATGTTTAATAGATTCTGATGTAGATATTAAAGAAGTAGTTCCTAAGGTAGTCAAAGGTAGAACGTATGACAGAGGTGTTTTATGTACTTGTGAACAAAGTGCAATAATTCCAGTTGATCAATATGATGCTTATGTAGCTGCATTAATAGATCAAGGTGCTTATTATGTTGAAAAAGAAGAAGAATTAGAAGCTTTAAGAACAACGATGTGGCAAGATGGAAGAGTAAATAGAGCTGTTGTTGGTGCAACTCCTGTAACTATAGCTAAACTTGCAGGCTTCGTTGTTCCTGAGGATACAAAATTATTAGTTGTAAAAATTAAGGGAACTGGAAAAGAAGAAACTTTATCAAGAGAAAAAATGTGTCCAGTATTAGCAGTTTATAGTTATAGTACATGGAAAGAAGCTGTTAATATTGCTAACACTAACCTTTTAAATGAAGGACAAGGCCATAGTGTGGTTATACATTCAAATACCAAAGAAAATATAGAATATGCTGCAGTAGTACTTCCTGTTTCTCGTTTTGCAGTTAATCAAATAGGATCAAGTGGACTTGGTGGCTCTTTCGCAAATGGTCTTAAACCTACAGGAACACTTGGTTGCGGTTCTTGGGGAAATAATAGTTTAAGTGGAAACCTTTGGTTTAATCATTTAATTAACACAAGTCTAATTGCATATGAAATTCCAGGAAAATATGTACCAACAGATGACGAGATATGGAATTAAGCATAAGTAAATTTTAAATATTAGATTTTTCGATTGCTTCAGACAATAGATTTTAATAATCTTTTGTCTGAAGTAACGAAGAATTTGGAAGTTAAAGGAGATATAAAAATGATACGAACCTTTAAAGAATTAATAGAAAAGGTTAAAGCAGGTGAGCCACAAAAAATATCTGTAGCAGTGGCACAAGATAAGGATGTATTATCTGCAGTTAACTACGCATATAAAATGGGAATTGCCAATGCAATTTTAGTAGGAGATAAAGAAAAAATCAAAGAAATAGCTGCTGAAATTGACATGGAGTTAAGTAATTTTGAAATTATAGATATTGTGGACAAGACTGAAGCCTGTAAGTATGCTGTGAAATTAGTGAGAGATGGATATGCTGCGCTTCCAATGAAGGGATTTGTTGACACCTCTTACATATTAAAAGCTGTATTAAATAAAGAAATCGGCCTTAAAACAGGTAATTTAATTAGCCATGTTGGAGTACTGGAAGTTGCAGGATTTGATAGATTATTTATTGTAAGTGATTCAGCTATGACAATTGCACCTACATTAGAAAACAAAGTAGATATAATTAATAGCAGTGTAAGAATTGCTCATGCATTAGGGAATACTGAACCAAAGGTTGCAGTGATTTGTGCAGTTGAAAAAGTAAATTCTAAAATGATTGCTACATTAGATGCAGCAGAACTTACAAAGATGAATGAAGAAGGCATCATAAAAGGTTGTTTAGTAAAAGGTCCATTAGCAATAGATAATGCTGTATCAGTTGAAGCAGCAAAACATAAGGGTATTAATCATCCAGTTGCAGGAAATGCTGATATCTTAATTGCACCTGATATAGAAGCAGGTAATATTTTAAACAAATCCATGGAATATTTTGCAAGAGCTGAAAAAGCCGGAGTTATTATGGGTGCGAAAACACCAATCATTTTAACATCCAGAGCTAGCTCAGATATATCAAAGTTGAACTCTATTGCACTAGGTGTATTAGTTGCCCAAGAATTTGGAAAGGAGTAACAATATGGAAAAAATATATACTTTTTTAGTGTTAAATCCTGGTTCAACCTCAACAAAGATATCAATCTTTGAAAATGATAAAGACACAATGACAGAGACAATCACTCATTCATCTGAAGAAATACATGCTTACAAAGAAATATATGACCAATTTAGTTTCCGTAAAGATATAATCATGAAAACACTTGCTGATAAAAACGTAGATTTAAGTAAATTATCTGCAATCATAGCTCGTGGCGGAAATATGAAACCTGTTGTAGGAGGCACATATCAAGTAAATGAAGAAATGTTAAAGGACTTAAAAATAGGTGTCATGGGACAACATGCTTCTAATTTAGGCGGAGGTCTTGCTTACTCAATTGCACAAGAATTAGGATTAAATGCATATGTTGTAGATCCTGTTGTTGTAGATGAGTTTGAACCATTAGCTAGAGTATCAGGAACACCATTAATACCAAGAAAATCTAAAGATCATCCATTAAACCAAAGGGCCGTAGCAAGAAAAGCAGCTGGAGAGATGGGTGGTAAATATGAAGATTATAATTTCATAATTGCTCATTTAGGTGGCGGTATTTCTGTTGGTACTCATAAAAAAGGAAGAATGATTGATGTAAATAATTCTTTAGATGGTGACGGACCAATGTCTCCTGAAAGATGTGGGGGAATACCTTTTGGAACTCTTATGGATCTATGTTTCTCAGGCGAATATACAAAACAAGAACTTCGCAAGAAATTAGTAGGCGGTGGTGGTTTAGTAGGTTACCTTGGAACAAATGATGGTCGTGAAGTTTGTCGCCGCATTAACGAGGGAGATGAACATGCGAAGTTTATATATGAAGCTATGGCATACCAAATTTCAAAAGAAATAGCTGCATCCTCATCAGTGCTAAAAGGAGATGTAGATGCAATTCTTTTAACAGGAGGACTTGCCTACGACAAAACACTTATAGAGTGGATTGAGGATAGAGTAAAATTCATTTCTCCCGTAAAGGTATTTCCAGGAGAACACGAAATGAAAGCATTAGCTTCAGGCGTATTACGTGTTTTAGAAAACAAAGAGATATTGCAAAAATATCCAAATATCTCTAATAATTAAGAGGCTGGAAGGTTAGAGTTTATACCTTTAAAATGAGGAGGAAGTAAAATGACATTTGTACATTATATTGGTGCAGCGATGGTACTTATTTTAATTGGTGGGGTGGGCGTTTATTCGGGAAAGCGTGTAAAATCTGCTAGTGATTTTTCCTCAGGTGGAAGAAAAGCTGGAGTCGGGATTATAGCCGGCACCATAATTGGGACTTTGGTTGGTGGGTCTTCAACTATAGGAACAGCCCAGCTTGCTTTTAATTATGGATTCTCAGCTTGGTGGTTTACATTAGGTGGAGGAATTGCTTGTCTTATTTTAGCACTGAAATTTGCGAAACCTCTTTATAACAGTAAAATAAGTACCTTGCCACAAGTTATCGCATTAGAATATGGTCAAAAATCAAGTACGGTTTCGACACTTTTTATGTCTCTAGGAACGCTATTTAGTATTATTGCACAACTACTATCCGGAATGGCATTAATAACGTCGGTAAGTAATATAGGTCCATTACCTTCAACTATATTGGTTGTTGCATTAATGCTTGTATATGTAGTATTTGGGGGTGTTTGGGGTGCAGGCCTTGTAGGAATAGCAAAAATCATTTTACTTTATACTACAATAATTATTTGTGGGGTTTTAGCAATTAGACTTGGAGGAGGTATTTCTGCTTTTACATCAGCATTACCACATGCAAAATACTTTAATCTTCTTGCAAGAGGTCCTTTAGTAGATCTTGGCGCAGGTATTTCTCTTATCCTTGGTGTAATTACAACACAGACTTATATCCAAGCAATTATTTCTGCTAAAACTTTAAGAATATCAAGAGCAGGAGCTCTAGTGAGTGCTTGTTTAATTCCTATTATAGGTGTTGCTGGAATATTTGTTGGAATGTATATGAAACTAAATTCTCCTGATTTGGCTGCAGCCAAAGCATTACCTACATTCATAATGCAAAATACACCACCACTTCTTGCAGGAATTATTATGGCAACACTTCTTGTTTCTTTAGTGGGTACAGGAGCAGGCCTTTCACTTGGTGTAAGTTCTATGATTTGTAATGATATATATAAAGTATATTTTAATAAAAACGCCAGTGATGAAGTTTTGCTTAAAGTAACACGTATCATAATTGTACTATTACTACTAATAGCATCTTTATTTACAGCTGGAAACATGGGAGGTCTAATATTAGGATGGAGTTTCATGTCCATGGGTCTTCGTGGGGCTGGATCATTTGGACCGCTATGGTGTGCACTCTTCTTACCAGGGCGTGTAAACAAGAAATTTGCTTTATATGCTATCTTCGCAGGACCAATTTTCGTATTAGTAGGAAAATTTATTTTACCAAAATACATCGATTCATTATTTTTGGGAGTTGGTATTTCATTACTAATAATGGTTATAGGTTATTTTGCAAATGATAAAAAGGGTATGACGCAAAATAGAGAAGCATAACAAAATATTAAAGGGGTTAGTGATAAACATAATTCTATAACAATTAGGGGGCGGTTTTATGGAAAATAACAGTGGTTTTGAGAGAGTATTAGGCACTAAAGACATATTAGCACTTGCATTTGGCGCAATGATCGGATGGGGTTGGGTAATTTTAACAGGTTCATGGATTCAAGAAGCAGGTACTTTAGGGGCAATGATTGCATTTGGAATTGGTGGAACTATGATAATCTTTGTTGGTTTAGTTTATTCAGAGCTCACAGCTGCTTTGCCTAAGGCTGGTGGTGCGGCTGTATTTAGTTATAAAGCAATGGGTGCAAACGGATCTTTTATTTGTACTTGGGCACTGATACTAGGATATGTAGGCGTTGTTGCTTTTGAGGCCTGTGCACTTCCTACTGTAGTAGAGTATATAATACCTGGTTTTTTAGTAGGGCATATGTACACCATAGCAGGTTTTGATGTATATGGTAGTTGGGTAGCCGTAGGTGCAATAGTCTCTATTATTATTACATTTATAAATTACCGTGGAACGAAAGACTCAGCTTTTCTACAAAAAATTCTAGTTGTAATTATAGCAATAGCTGGTATTGCATTAATGCTTAGTTCTCCAATAAGTGGGAGATTAGCTAATACAATGCCTCTAATAAGAAAAGGATGGAGTGGTATATTAGCTGTTACTATTGCAACACCATTTATGTTTATAGGTTTTGATGTAATTCCTCAAACGGCAGCGGAGATTAATCTACCATTTAATAAGATTGGTAAAACTCTTATGTTATCTATTTTTATGGCGGTAACATGGTATGTTTTAATTATTTTCGCAGTAGGATATTTATTGACTGATCAACAAATATCTTCTTCAGTACTTGTAACTGCAGATGCAATGAAAGTAGGATTTGGTGGTAGTGAGATAGCTGCTAAAGTTTTAATAATTGCAGGTTTGGCAGGAATTGTTTCAAGTTGGAATGCATTCCTTATGGGAGGAAGTCGTGCTATGTATGCATTAGCTCAAAATAAAATGCTTCCAGGATTTCTCGGGAAATTACATCCAAAGTATAAGACACCTTCAAATGCAATTCTTTTAATTGGATCTATCTCAACTATTGCACCTTTCTTTGGAAAGAGTATGATGGGTTGGTTGGTTAATGCAGGTAGTTTCGGAATTGTTTTAGCATATGTAATGGTATCTATATCATTCGTTATTATAAGAAAGAAATTTCCTGATATGGAGCGACCTTATGAAGTTAAAAATCACAAATTTGTAGGGGGTATGGCTGTAATTTTGACTATATTGATGCTTATAGCATATCTACCTGGTATGATTTCCACTGAATGGTTAATTGTAGGAATGTGGGCACTGTTAGGCCTTGTGTTTTATTCCTTTGCAAAGAAAAAATACACTGATTTTGGTATTGAAGTATCTGATTAGTAATAAATTAATTGATAGCAATGAAAAAAACTATAAATAAAATATACAAGGAGGAAAAATAATATGAAATTAAAAGATTACAATTTGAGCAAAGAAGATGTCAAGGTGATGACAAAGAAGTATATGATTGAAACGTATGAAAGGTATGATTTTGTTGCAGAAAAAGCAAAGGGTATGTATCTATATGATGAGAACGGGAATGCATATTTAGACTTCTACGGTGGTATTGCTGTAAATAGTGTTGGTAGTTGCAATGATAAAGTAGTAGCTGCTATCCATGATCAAGTTGACGATATAATGCATACTTTTGCATATCCTTATGGAGTGCCTCAAGCATTACTTGCAAAATTAATTTGTGAAACTGTGGGCATGGATAAAATTTATTATCAAAACTCAGGTACAGAAGCAAATGAAGCTATGATTAAAATGGCAAGAAAATATGGAGTAGATAATTATGGCCCTAATAAGTATCATATTATTTCAGCTAAAAATGGCTTCCATGGTAGAACTTATGGTGCTCTTTCAGCAACAGGTCAAACGGACAATGCATTACAAATTGGATTTAAGCCAATGTTACCTGGATTTTCATATGCTGAATTTAATAATGTAGAATCATTTAGAGCGCAAATAACAGATGATACAATTGGAATTATGCTTGAGTTAGTACAAGCTGAAGGTGGAGTTATACCAGGAACAATGGAATTTGTACAAGGTATTAGAAAACTTTGTGATGAAAAAGGATTGTTAATGCTTGTTGATGAAATTCAAACTGGCTGGTGTAGAACTGGTAAGGTAATGTCATTTATGAATTATGATATTAAGCCTGACATATTTACAATGGCAAAAGCAATGGGTGGCGGTTTGCCAATTTCAGCAATATGTACTACAGATAAAATTGCAAAAACATTCTCAATGGGATCTCATGGAACTACTTTTGGTGGAAATGCTGTTTGTTGTGCTGCTTCTTATGCTTCAGTTAATGAATTGATTGATAGAAACTTAGCAGATAATGCAGAAAAAGTGGGAAATTACTTTATGAATAAATTAAAAGAACTACCTAATGTGAAAGATGTTAGAGGAAAAGGTTTATTAGTTGGAGTTGAATTTAAAACACCTATTGGTTTAGATGTTAAGCACAACTGTATTGATAACAAACTACTTGTTACATTAATTGGAAATAGTTTGATAAGAATGGTTCCACCATTAATTGTAACAACTGAAGAGTGTGATAAAGCTTTTGATATATTAAAAGATTCAATTAACGCTGCTTTAGCTAAAGAAGCTGCAGCTGTAGAGGTTGCATCAGCTAAATAGAAATAAAATGTTAAATATACCAGGTATATAATTTAAATAAATTCCCTTATTGTAGGTAAAGAATAATTATGATAAGGGAATTACTTTTATTCAAATGATGAAATTATGAGAATAGTAAGATGTGAAGATAATTTAAATTATGGAATGAGGGTATTGTAATGAATGGAAGTGCTGTAACTGTGCTTAACTGTATTGATGGCAGAACTCAAATGCCTGTAATAAATTGGTTAAAAGAAAATTTTTGTGTGGATTATGTAGATTCAATTACACAAGCTGGGATGGATAAAGTGTTATCTCAAGGTAACTGGATTGAAATTGAAATATTAAAAAAAAATGTTTTAGTTTCAGTAACAGATCATCATTCTAAGTTAGTTGCTATAGTTGGACATTATGATTGTGCTGCAAATCCTGTTAGTGAATTCCAACACTTTAAAGATATAATAGCATCCATAAATGTAGTAAAAACATGGGGCCTTCCAGTTAATATTGTTGGTTTATGGGTTGATGAATTTTGGAGTGTACATGTTGTCGAGAAGGAAGTTGCAATTGCTTAGATGTATTTAAAAATACCCTCATATCATAATGTGATATGAGGATATTTTTTTTTAATTTAATAGTATATATAATTTGATAGAAATTTAAGAAATAACACCTGTTAAATAGTAAAAATATAAGTTGACAGGTGCATTTTTTAGTAAAAAAATGCTAACCTAATTGAAGTGAATGTAGTGATAGTTAAAAATTTAAGCAGAAAAATTAATTTCTATAATTATTGTATAAATATAATTTAAATAAACCTTGAAAGTATATATAAAATAAATGTATAATGACATAATAACCGTTTATAAACGAGGAGGATTTTTATGGGGAGTAAAGTTCAATTTATCACTGATTTGGAAGATTTAGAACAAAGAATATTGACTGCACTTAATAATGAAAATGATTATAAGATTTTAATTTCTGGAACCTTTGATCATGAATTGTTTAAGAAACTATTAAAACTTTTAGTTGATAATAATAATATTAATAAATGTAGAATTTTAATGCCTTATGTTAGCAACAGTGGAATCCTCTCAAGAGTTTATATAAACAAAATCGGCGATGTAGGTGGAAAGATACGTATAACTAGTATGTTTCGAAAAAACTTAATTGTTATAGGAACACAGGTATTTATTTTATCTCTATCATCTAGATATCTAAAAGACTTAGGTGTAAAAAGTAATTTTGAGTGTGCTGTTCAGACAGATGACAGCAATATTATTAACTCCATAAACGAAACATTTGAAAAAGTATGGGATAAAAGTCTGCCTATAATGAATGAATAGAAGGACTTAGGAGGTAAAAATGAAGATAATTATTATTGGAGCAGGTAAGGTTGGATATACCCTTGCTAAAAATTTAGTAGAAGAAAATAATGATGTTACAATTATAGATAAAAGTATTTTTGCAATTGAAAAGGTAGAGGATAATCTTGATGTTATGTGTGTTATTGGTAGTGGGGTAAGCACTAGCGTACTCCTTGAAGCTGGTATAGAAAATGCAGATTTGCTTATTGCAGTGACTGGTACTGATGTGATTAATATGGTATGTTGCCTTACTTCTAAAAAGCTAGGAGTTCGTCAGGCTATTGCAAGAGTAAGAGATCCTGAATATGCTGATGAACTCTCATTAATTAAAGATCAGTTAGGTGTAGATTTTGTAATAAATCCAGAGTTCACAGCAGCTGAAGAAATAGCAAGGACTTTGGGGTTTTCATCGGCTATTAATGTAGAAAGGTTTGCTAGTGGTAGAGTGAGAATGGTAGAACTAAAAATAACCTCTGAAGTTAAGTTTATAGGTAAAAAGGTGAGAGATATAGACAAACATCCATCATCAATAATATTGGGGGTAATATTCAGGGGAGATGAGGTCATAGTTCCTAAAGGAGATGAAATAATAAAAGAAAATGACATAATATATGTTATAGGCAAGTCATCTAAAGTATATAATTTTTGTAAAATGTGTGGTAAATACCCTGAAAAAATTAAAAATGTAATGATAATGGGAGGCGGAAGAATTGCCTATTATCTTTATAAACTTTTAACAAGTATGAATATGAACATTAAAATTATAGAAATAAATAGAGAAAGATGTTATGACCTTTCTGAAGCACTTCCTAATGCTCTTATAATTAACAGTGATGGAACAGAAGAAGAGGTATTACTTTCTGAAAACATACAAAATATGGATAGTTTTGTGGCGATTACTGGTATTGATGAGCAAAACTTGATGTCATCTCTTATAGCAAGAAAAATGGGAGTGAAAAAAGTTGTAACAAAAATAAGTCGTACAAATTACATAGATATTGTAAGGGAATTGGGTATAGATTGTATTATAACCCCTAAATTAATAACTACTAATCAAATTCTTAAGTATGCTAGAGGAAGTGCAGTTGAGTCACTGCTTAAAATAGCAGGAGGCAATGTAGAAATACTTGAATTTATAGTTGATAAGAATTGTGACCTTATTAATAAAGCACTTAAAAATATTGGACTTGTGGACAATACTATAATTGCTACAATAGTAAGAAAGCATGAGGTAGTTGTACCTCATGGGGATGACGTAATAAAGAGGGGCGATAGAATAATCGTTATAACCAAACACAAAAACATAGCGGATATAAATGGATTGAAAGCAGTAATAATTGGGGGATTATAACGTGAATTATAAAATGGTATTAAAAAATTTGGGAATAGTACTGATTTGTGAAGGTATAGCTATGCTGCCATCGCTCATAGTAGCACTTTTATATGGTGAAAATAGTGCATGGGCATTTTTCTACACTATATTATTACTGTTTATTATAGGTATCCCTGTGTCGTTTATAAAGCCTAAACACGCAGGTTTATATGTAAAAGACGGATTTGCTATAGTAGCAATAGGGTGGATTTTAGTATCCTTTTTTGGAGCTTTTCCATTTTATTTTAGTGGAGAAATTCCATCTTTTGTAGATAGTTTATTTGAAGCAAGTTCAGGTTTTACAACTACAGGTGCAAGTATATTACAACATATACAAGGGTTGCCTCAAGGTATCTTATTTTGGAGGAGTTTTACTCATTGGGTTGGTGGTATGGGTGTACTTGTACTGACTATGGCAATTCTTCCCTCTGCGGGCACTGGTGCACTTAAAATAATGAAGGCGGAAAGCCCAGGTCCTAGCCCAGGAAAATTAGTTCCTAGGGTTAAAGAAACTGCAAAAATACTATATGGAATTTATTTGTTAATGACTATGATTGAGATTATGCTACTAAAAATTGCTGGAATGCCATGGTATGATGCCTTTATACACACCTTTGGCACAGTAGGTACTGGTGGATTTTCAAATATGAATTTGAGCGTTGGGGCATATAATAATGTATATATTGAAATTATCATAACTGTTTTTATGTTTTTAGCTGGATCAAATTTCGCGCTATATTATCAAATGCTTAGGGGTAATTTAAAAGCGTTCTTTAAGGACGAGGAATTTCGATTATATGCTTTTATTGTTATAAGTGCAACTGTACTAATAGCATTAAATATATATGGAACAATATATAAGGGAATAGGACAATCTTTTAGATATTCAGCCTTTCAGGTAGTATCTATAACAACTACTACAGGATATGCTACAGCTGATTTTAATCTTTGGCCAGTATTTAGTAAGGTCATATTGTTTTTTCTTATGTTTGTTGGAGGTTGCGCCGGTTCAACTGGAGGGTCAATAAAAAACATTAGAATTTTACTGCTATTTAAAGCTGCTAAGAGGGATCTTTTAAGGATAATACACCCTAAAGCAATTTATTCTGTAAGACTTAGTGGAAAAGCTGTAAGTGAAAGGATTTTGTCTGAAATACTTGGCTTTTTCTTTATGTATATGATGGTTTTTTGTGGAGCTATACTTATAGTATCAATTGATGGAAAAGACCTTGTAACAACGGTGACTGCAGTGGCAGCTACTATAGGCAATATAGGTCCCGGCCTTGGTATGGTTGGTCCAACAGGTAATTTTTCAGGATTCTCAGATTTAAGCAAAATGGTTTTATCCTGTTGTATGCTAATAGGAAGACTTGAAATATACCCTATATTACTTTTGTTTCTTCCTAGTTTTTGGAAAAAATAGAAAGAATTCCTTGAATTTTGCCAATTATTATATTATTAATTGGCATCTGCAATAAATTGTTTTTGATTATCAAAAGCATTTTTTATAGGCTCTATTGACTTGATTACTAGATTAAGAATACAAGTTTTTTTCCTAAAAAAGATATATACACCTCTACATGATTATATTCAACTTCAGAATCAAAGCCCCAAATCTTAAAGTATCGTCTGATAACAATTCTCCCTTTCGCCTTGATATTGCTCGTATTCTTGCAAACAGTTCCTGCGTTGATAAAGGTTTTGCTAAATACTTCGCTGTATTAATAAGCAGCACTTAAGCTTCTAAACTTTGGAGCTAATAAAATATATATTACATTATCAATGTGTGAGGATAAAGTAGAATATTAATAGGGGAAATTAGGAGGAATTTATTATGAATAAAAAATCTATTTATTATAAATTATTGACGGTGCTTTTGTGCACAACGATTTTATCATCTTGCGGTAGTAAAGCTACAGTGGATAATACAGCTGCGGCAGCTGATACAACTGTTAGTACTGCTATAAGTGAAATGGTTACCTATGACGAAAACGACTATTACACTGAGTGGGAAAATGAAACTCCAAATTATATATCATTAACTGGAACCAGTGCTACGCTGAAAGGTATAGGAGTAACGATAAAAGAAAGTAACATTAGTATAACAGCAGCAGGGGTATATGTTATTAGTGGAACACTTGATGACGGTCAAATTATTGTAGATGTTAAAGATGAAGAGACAGTTAAGCTTGTTTTAAATGGGGCAGTAATAACTTGTAGTGATAATTCACCTATTTATTCTAAAAGCGCGGGAAAAACTATCATCAGTTTGCAAGAAGGATCGCAGAACACTATAACAGACGGAAAAGAATATGCTTCTACTGATGATCCAAATGCAGCAATCTTTAGCCAAGATGACCTTACTATAAATGGGACAGGTAACTTAACTGTTAGAGGAAACTATAACGATGGAATTACAAGCAAAGATGATTTGAAAATTACTGGAGGAAATATTAAAATTTATTCTGCTGATGATGGACTAACGGGAAAAGATTTAGTGGCAGTTAAAGCTGGAACTATAGCAATTGAAGCTGCAGGAGATGGAATTAAAGCTTCTACAGACATTTCAATAAGTGGAGGTACCTTCAAAATTGATTCCTCTGATGATGCAGTGCACAGTAGCAAAAACGTTACTATAACAGGTGGTGACCTATCAATTGCAACGAGTGACGATGCAGTTCATGGGGATGAAACAATAATAGTAAAAGGTGGGAAAATCAATATCACAAAAAGTTATGAAGGACTAGAGAGTAACATTATAACTATTTCAGGTGGGGAAATTCATGTTGTAGCTAGCGATGATGGTATTAATACCGCAGCGGTTACAACTGAGACGGGGGCAGTTACTGATAAAGCAGCTAAAAATGGTGAACCAGGTCAATCCACTGGTACTAGCAAGCTTAATATAAATGGCGGATATATTACAGTTGATGCATCCGGTGATGGATTAGATTCAAACGGGGCAATTATTATGACAAGCGGTACAGTTATTGTAAGTGGTCCAACTGATAATCGCAATGGCGCTCTAGATTATGATGGAACATTCGTAATAAGTGGTGGACTCCTTATGTCTGCCGGAAGTTCAGGGATAGCACAAGCAACTTCTGAGGAATCAACGCAGAACTCTACAATAATGACTTATACAGAAATGCAAAAGGCTGGTACTGTTGTTAATTTAAAAGACAGCAAAGGAAACTCAGTAGGGACATTTACACCTACAAAGGATTACCAATCTGTAGTTATTAGTTGTTCTGAGATAGTAAAGGGTGAAACCTATTCACTTTACTCAGGAGAAACATCAGTAGATTTTACTATTACAAGTTCCGTAACATGGCTTAATGAAACAGGAGTAACAACCGGTAATACATCTAACTAAAGCGGACCAAGAGCTGGAGGGGAAGAATAATGGTTTTTAAAAGGTAGTTCTAGCTTAAGAAAGGAATAAAAATTTATTATTAAAAATTAGTATAATAAAGAAGGAATATTATTACTATTATAGAATATTACTATTAGATAAACGATTGTTACCAAGGGTTATTTTAGTGAAGAAATATATATAATAGGGGGAATTTAAATTAAAAGAAAGGCAAGTGTAACAGAATTAGATGACTTGTCTATCGATTTGGAGGTAGATACGGTCTTTACGGAATTCTTGGGGCATCTTTTATTGGTGGATTATTTGAGGTGATACTCGGACTGTTCTTAAAATCTATAATAAAATTAAAGATATTATTCAGTCACTAAAAATGAAAGGGGATAATTGTATGAATCAGGAACAAATGGATCGAATCAATGCTGGAAAAGGGTTTGTCGCTGCGCTGGACCAGAGTGGGGGAAGTACACCCACTGCACTTTTGAAGTATGGCATTTCGAAAGACTGTTATTCAAATGATGAAGCAATGTTCAATTTGGTACACGAGATGAGAACGCGTATTATCACGAACCCTGCATTTAGTTCGGAGCATATTTTGGGTGCCATTTTATTTGAAAACACTATGGATCGTAAGGTTTTTGATAAATTCACTGCAGATTTTCTTTGGGAGAACAAAAGTGTTGTGCCTTTTTTAAAGGTCGATAAAGGGCTTGCTGAACTTGAAAACGGTGTTCAACTCATGAAACCCATTCCAAATTTGAATGAGCTCTTAAAACGGGCAGTTGATAAAAACATTTTTGGGACAAAAATGCGTTCAGTCATTAAGGAAGCCAATCCAGAAGGCATTCGAAAATTAGTTGAACAACAGTTCGATATTGGCAAGAAAATAGCTGAAGCTGGGTTGGTTCCAATTATTGAACCGGAGGTTGATATCCACAGCGCGGATAAGGAAAAATCAGAAAAACTATTACGATATGAAATTTTAAGTCAATTATCAGCTCTTGACAAGGATGTCAAAGTCATGCTTAAACTTTCAATACCAACAGAAGATAACTTCTATCACGATTTAATGGATAATCCGCATGTTCTACGTGTTGTGGCTTTATCAGGAGGGTACACTCAAAGTGAAGCAAATGAAAAACTTTCGCGCAATCACGGACTGGTTGCTAGTTTTTCGCGTGCCTTATCAGAAGGATTGAGCACTAAGCAAACAGACAAAGAATTCAATTTGATGCTATCTAATTCAATTCGAACAATTTATGAAGCATCCATAAAATAGTAATGTTTAAAGCATAAATATTTATTTTAATAAAAGTGCATTTATACCTAATCATGGTATAAGGTGCACTTTTGTTTTTTGAATTATATTAGATAATATATAAATTCACCTCATTTGATTAAATTATAACAAATTCAATTTTAGTATAATGGGATTGTCTTGAAAATTAACTAAATTTCTACAAAAGAGTATATTTTTGTGTTTATTAAACTCTTTTTCTTGTAAATGTATGATATATAGAATACAATTTTATTATACGGTAAATAGTTGTAAGATGCGGAACAATAATAATTGGTTTCGAAGTTTTTAGTGTCATGGGAGGAATGTAAGTATGAAGCAAAAACATGAGAAAGAGCCAATTTATATAATAGAATCTAAAGAAAGATGTATTGAATTAGGTATGAAGCCAAATGAAAGTAGGTTGCCCAAAAACATTATGTCAGGATTAGAACTTGCAGAAAAGAAAGAATCTTATAAAGAAATTTTAGAGGTTGTAAAGTTCTTTAGTGAGAAGATATTAAAATCATTAGAGGGTACTCCCATAGTAATAGTTATATCAGATGAAAATGGTTATTTATTGGATACTCTAGGAGACGAAACAATAAAATCAACGATGGCTCAATTAGGAATTAAGACAGGAATTCAATTTAGCGAAGAGACCATGGGTACAAATGTGGTTAGTTTAACTCTAAAACAAAATCAGCCTGTTCAGTTAATAGGAAATAATCATTTTCATGAAGTATTACACGGTAGTGCTTGTTATGGAGTACCTTTTCATTATACAGATGTTAATAATCTGCTAGGAAGCATATGTATAATGACTGCAGGAATATTTCATAATCCGTTTTTTTTATTGACATTAACTACTGTGGTTGAGGCAATAGAACGTGAACTGTTACTTAGAAAACAAAATCATAAACTTAATATAATGAATCAAATTATGCTAAGTAAGACTAGAAATGCAATTATAATTACGGATGCAAGTGGAAAAATACTGGAGTTTAATTATTTTGCCGAAAAAATATTTGGATATAAAAGGGAAGAGATTATAGGAAGAATTATTTATGACTCAGAAATTACCAGTCAACGTTTTAAAGATGTTTTAAATAATAAAATATGTTATGAAAATATTGAGGTAAAATATAAAAACAAAAATAATGAAGAATATGTTTGGTCATTCTAAGGGTGATCTATTACTAAAAGAGGTTGCAAGTGTATTAAAAAAGTGTTTAAACGTTAGTGATCATGTTTTTCGGTTTAGTGGAGACGAATTTGTATTATTGTGTTTTAATATAAAAACTAGAGAACAAGCAATTAAACTTGCAGAAAAAATAATGGATGCTTTTATTGAAATATTCATAATCGATGATTATCAATTGCATATAACAGCAAGTGTAGGCATTTTATTATATAATGAAAATCCAACAAATTATGAGAATTGTTTAATTTATGCTGACAACGCTATGTATAAAGCAAAAGCAAATGGAAGAAATGGGTATGTTATTTACGATTCGAGTTTAAGAGAATCATTTATAGATAAATTAACCCTAAAGATGGATATGGAGAAGGCTTTAGAAAATAATGAATTTATGCTATATTACCAGCCACAAGTAGATATAAGAAATGGAAATATAATTGGCGCTGAAGCGTTAATTAGGTGGATGCATAAAGAAAAAGGAATAATTTTTCCGGATGAATTTATTCCTATTGCAGAGGAGACAGGACTGATTTCTAAAATAGGTGAATGGGTACTGGGCGAAGCATGTTCTCAGCTGAAAAAATGGCAAAGTATTGATTTGGGATTATTAAAAGTGAGCGTAAACCTATCAGCACAACAATTCCTAAAAAGTGACATAACTGAAGTTATTAAGAATATTTTATCTAAAACCGGGCTTGAACCTAAATATTTGGAATTAGAAATTACTGAAAGTATGACAATGGAAGTTAATTATGCAATAAGAAAATTGAGGGAATTAAGACAATTAGGGGTTAGTATTAGTATTGATGATTTTGGTACTGGATATAGTTCGTTAAATTATTTGAAAAAATTTCCTGTTAATTATCTAAAAGTAGATAAATCATTTGTAAGGGATATTATGCATGATAAGAGTGATGCAAATATAGTGAGTACTATTATATCTATGGCCCATAATATGGGCCTTGAAGTTATAGCAGAAGGTGTTGAGGATAAACAGCAATTAAGATTCTTAAAACTGCGTAATTGTGATTTTGTGCAAGGTTACTATTTTAGTAGACCGATACCTGCAGAGTTTTTTGAAAAGGAGTTTAATAATATACAAAATGATTTTAAAGAAAAATATTAAATATAAGTAAAGCAAAAGGAGCTCTTATGAGCTCCTTTTACTCTCTGTTTTTTATTAATTGCCGAGCAAACGACCTTGAATGCTCAATTTTATCGTCCGTTATAAAGACAGATTTATACCCGAAATCTCTTTCGGCAAGCATCCCAACATATTTTAATTGAGAGTGCTTGCAATACCTTTTTATCCCTTCTTCAAATAAATCAGCTCCTGCTTCTGGTCTATACCCACAAGTAGTTATGATAGCTAACCTTTTGCCATTCCATAGAGAGGGACCTTTTTTATCACCATAATACTTATTCATTCCATACACCAAACGGTCCAACATTGATTTCATAGGTGGTGTACAGTACCATGAATAAATAGGTGTAGCTAAAATAATAACATCACACTCATATATTTTATCGAAAATTTCCTGCATATCATCGACATGTCGACACCCAAAAATTGTCCAGTCCTTTTGACAGTTCCGACATGCGGTACAAGGTTCAATATGTTTATCATAAAGCCAAATCAAATCATACTGAACTTGTTGAAGTTCAAGTTGCTCAATGAACGGCTTTAATAGTTTAGATGTATTTCCATTTTTACGTGGGCTTCCCGCAAGAATACAATATTTCATTTCGCACCTCCATTTTGTAATAAATACCTCGTTTAAAATACGCACCTTTGGACCATTACTTCACAATTTATTATTATGAACACATTATAGCATATTTATAAAACTTTAATATGAAAGGATTGAACTTAGTCGTAAAAAGTGGTATGCTATCAATGGTAAACTGAGTAGTATGTCTACTACATAAAATTAAGTGAAAAATTGCAATTTAAGATAATATATTGAAGAGCTTATTTTTATAGGCTCTTTTTTAGTGATAAAGAGAGGTAATAATAATGATAAAAGTTGATAACTTGTCCTACGCATTTCCGCAAAAGGATCTATATAATAATATTTCATTTACATTAGAAAATGGTCAACATTGTGCGTTTATTGGAACAAATGGCAGCGGAAAAAGTACACTCATAGATATAATTATGGATCCGGAAAAATATATGTTCGATGGTACGCTCGAGATGTACCCAAATTGTAGAATTGGGTATGTAAGTCAATTTTCACAACTAGGCGAAACAAAAGAAATTACAGTTTTTGAATATATAGGGGAAAAATTTATTAAACTACAAAATGAAATAACATCTATTTGCAGTGAAATGGAAACATCTTCGGATATTGATTGTTTATTAGAAAAGTATCAACAAGCTTTAGACGCATTTGATGCAATTAATGGGGATGATTTCGAAAACAACATTAATAAAAACCTAAATCTTGCAAACTTAATTAGGTATAAAGATCTAATGATATCTGAACTTAGTGGTGGTGAATTCAAGCTTATTCAAGTAATTAAGGAAATGCTAAATAGTCCAGACTTAATAATTATGGATGAACCCGATGTGTTTTTAGACTTTGAAAATCTTAATGCTCTTAAAAATCTAATTAATTCGCGTAAAGAAGCAATGCTAATTATAACGCACAACAGATATCTATTGAATCATTGTTTTAACAAAATTCTGCACCTTGAAAACATGGAGCTCCAAGAGTTTGATGGAAGCTATATTGATTACAACTTCTCATTACTTCAAACTAAAATTGAGTTACAAGAACTAGCTGCTGCGGGTATTGAAGAACTTAAGAGAAACGAGACCTTAATAAATAAACTAAGATTTATGGCAACTGAGTATAATCAATCGTCTAAAGGGAAATCTCTAAATGCTAGAGTTAAAATTCAAGAAAGATTAGAAAAAAGTAGAATTAAATCGCCTTTTGTAGATATTAAAGAGCCGAGTATCAGTTTAGTTGCAGATAATGAAATGGTCGAAACCATTGCTTTAAAAGTTAATGATTACAGTGTTTCATTTGATGATATGCTTCTAGAAAATGTTAGCTTTGAGATTAATTCTACTGATAAAGTAGCCATTATTGGTTCAAATGGTACCGGGAAAACAACCTTACTCCAGGAAATATTTAAAAATAATCATGATTCTATTGAGATAAATGAAGACGTTGAAGTGGCTTATTTATCTCAACTTCAAGGTAAAACGCTAAATGAGTCTAATACCATACTTGACGAGTTCTTAGAAGCTGGTTTTAAAACTAATCAAGAGGTTAGAGAATATATTTCTGGTTATGGATTTGAAGAAGAAGAAGCCATTAATCAAAAGATAGGGTCTTTATCTGGTGGAGAAAAAAATATACTTCAACTCGCTAAAGTTTCTGCTAGTAAAGCAAACATGTTGCTTCTTGATGAACCGACAAGTCATTTAGACACCTATTCACAAATAGCACTGGAAAAAGCCATAGTAAACTATAAAGGTGCAATTCTAATGATTTCTCATGATTTCTATTCTATAGTAAACTGTATGGATTTTGTTTTAATGATTGAAGATAAGACAATTAGAAAAATGAGTATGAGAAAATTTAGAAAGATGATTTATGCTAGTCATTTTGACAAAGATTATTTAGAAATTGAACAAAAGAAAAAATTAATTGAAACAAAAATAGAATTGGCTTTAAAAGGTACTGATTTTACACTTGCAAAAGTTTTATCACAGGACTTAGAAGAGCTGATTAAGTTATTGTAATAGATGTAGCAATCATTAAATGGATTAGTTTTTCTAATCCATTTAATGTAAAGATAATAAGAGTAGGATCTACTATTTTTCTCCTTCTTCTGGAACAATACAAATAAATTCTAAATCATCATTACTGTTGTTAACAAATTGATGAGTTTTGCCTGCAGGAACATAAGCAAAAGAACCCTCTTCTATTTCATAATTTGTTCCATCAAGATACAGTTTTCCTTTGCCTTTTAATATATAATTAACATGAAACCATGGATGTTCATGTTTTGGTGTAGTTCCACCACTTTTTAGTTTGAAAACTCTCATTACATTTCCTTCCCACCCTTCTTTTGGTGAAATAAGGACCTTTTTAAACGCATCCTTTATACCTTCACCTTGAAGTTGTAGTTCACTGATTTGATTTTTATTAGAAATTATCATAATAATTATCCCTCCATTCCGTACTATACTATTTTGCATCTAGCACGGTATTCATATATTAGTAAATTCAATAAAAGTTCTCCAAATCCTCTTTTTATTATAATGTAGCTTTTATTACTCTCATTGCATTTTTATAGAATATTTTCTCGATTTCTGCTTCTGAGAAATGATTTTGCTGAAGTCCTAAAATTAATTTATTAATTTGTCCGATATTTTCTATTTGAAGTCCATCACTTATACCATCAAAATCTGTTCCTATTGCTATAACGTCTATTCCACCAATATTTTTAATGTGATTGATATGTGCTACCATTTCTTCTACTCTACTTAAAGGCTCTGTTCCTAAAAAAGATTTTTCAAAATTAATTCCCATTACGCCGCCTTTATGTGCAAGGACTTTTATCATTTCATCACTAAGATTTCTGCAATGAGACGTAATACTCCTAGCATTAGAATGAGAAGCTACGAAAGGTTTAGAAGAAAGGTTAGCAACATCATAGAAACCTTTATCTGAGAGATGAGAAACATCTATTATCATGCCTAGACTGTTCATCTCTTTGATTACTTCTTTTCCAAAGGTAGTTAAACCCTGCTTACTATATTGTGATTCACTGTTTGGAAACCCAATTTCATTGGGATAATTCCATGTTAGTGTAATAAGTCTTACTCCCAATTTATAAAAGTTTCTAAGATTATCGATTTCTCCTTTTAATACTCCGCCTTCTTCAATGGTGAGAAAAGCAGACAGTTTTCCCTGTTCGTTGTTATCTATCATATCTTTATAGTTTTTTGCTATTTTTATTAGTTCTTTATTTATTTCTAATTCTTTAAAGAATTTATTTGCCATTTTCATGCAATATATATAAGGATCTTCATATTTTTTTAAATCTACAAAAAGTGCAAAAAACTGTGCCAAAGAATTTGCTTGTTTTAATTTATTTAAATCTACACTAAACTCATTTTCGGCTATTCCAAATCGTTGTTCATCCTCCATACACCTTAAAATAGTATCACAATGCAAATCTATTACCATCATAAAAACATCTCCTAATTTTATTTATAGGTTCACCTAGAGGGACTACAAATCATGTCATTTTACCATTAGCAATCATTAATCTAATATTAGCACTAAAAATAAGAAATATAAAGAATAGTGATGGCGAAAATATAACCTTTATTTTTTTATAGAAATAATTAGGGATATATTATAAAAATGAACTATTAAACCAAAAATAAGCCAGCATAGTTATCTTGAATTTGAACATCATAATAAAGCAAGGATATATTACACAAACAAAATAAAAAAGGAGGAATTTATTATGGCAAATAAAACTTTAGTTCCACAAGCAAAAGAAGGTTTAAACAAATTCAAAATGGAATCTGCTAAAGAAGTAGGAGTTAATCTTAAAGATGGTTATAATGGAGATCTAACTTCAAGAGAAGCAGGTTCAATAGGTGGAAATATGGTTAAGAAAATGGTAGAAAGTTACGAAAAAAACTTATAATAAATATAATAGAAATAGAGGGCACAGTACATACTGTGTCCTTTAGCTATTTATAGGATTTTGTTTTTTGTCATCTTACCATTCCATGGTGAACAGGGTTACGTGAGAAGGATAATTATAAAAAATCGTAAAAGGGATTCCTATAAAAGGGAATCCCTTAAAACATATCTTGGTTAAAATAGTTTACCAAGGATATTCTTCAAAGAGTTAATATCACAATTTTATCACAAATATATCATATATCCAACAAATATGCTTGTTATAATGAACCCATAAGAATTAAAGGAAAGGAGACCACGTATATGAAAAACAAAACATTTAAGGTTAGAAAATGGGTTCAAATATTTTTCTTCGCACTTATTGCTTTTATCGCTATTAATCATACCCTTATTGAGAATGGAGGAGGTATAGCTTTACTCTCCAGCGCTTCACTACATGCACTATGTCCATTTGGTGGAGTTGTAACAATATATCAATACTTTAGTGATGGAACTTTTATAAAGAAAATTCATGAGTCCTCATTTATTCTAATGATCATTGGATTTATTCTTGCTGTAGGGTTTGGTCCTTTGTTTTGCGGATGGATATGTCCATTTGGAACTTTCCAAGAATGGATAGCAAAAATAGGAAAGAAACTTTTTGGTAAAAAATATAACAAATTTATACCATACAAATACGATAAATATTTAAGATATTTAAGATATATAGTTTTAGCTCGTGTGCTTTATATGACTGCAATATCAGCCGAAATAGTTTTTGCAGATGTGGATCCATATTTTGCATTATTTAATTTCTGGACAAGCGAAGTTTCAGTAGCTAGTATAATTATTCTATTATTAGTTATGATTTCTTCCCTATTTGTTGAAAGACCTTGGTGTAAATATGTTTGTCCTTATGGTGCTTTACTTGGAATAACTAATCTATTTAGAAGCTTTAAAATTAGAACAAACAAGAATACCTGTATATCCTGCAAGGCTTGCGACAATATTTGTCCGATGAATATTAAAGTATCGGAACATGAAGTTATCCTTGATCATCAATGTATTTCATGTATGCAATGTAGCTCTGAAAATGCTTGTCCTATAGCAGATACAGTAAATTTATCTACAAAGGGAGGTAAATAAGTTATGAAGATAAAAACTTATGTTTTACCTTTAGTAATTATTGTTGTATTATTTGGTGGAATAGCAGTAACCAAGGCTTTTGGATTATGGAAAACAGAATCCACAAAGGTTCCGAGTACTATAAAATCTGGAGAAGCTATGGGTGAATATAATCCTTCTGACATTAGAGGTTCTTATACATTTAAAGATATTAGTAGCTCTTTCAAGATTCCAGTAGAGATACTTGGGGAAGCTTTTGCTATTAAATCTTCAGATTTAAACAGTTTTAAAGTAAAAGATCTTGAAACAATCTACGGAAGTTTAAAAGATTCTGGTACAGAAATAGGCACATCCTCAGTAAGGATGTTCGTTGCTTATTATCTAAGCATTCCCTATGAGATTACAGGAGAGGAATCATACCTTCCAAAAGCTGCGGTAGATATTCTAAAATCAAAGGTGAAACTTAGTGATGAGAGGCTAAAATATTTAGATAGTCATTCAGTAGAAATAAAATAAATAGAAAACCAACCTCATTTATAGCAACAATAGTAAGAATTATTGCACGATTTGTAAAATAGTAATACAATAATATTAAATTAATCTATTTAAAGATTAGAGAAATATTTTTAGAAAGGTGTGATATTATGTGTAATAAGCCAATAAGTCCTAAGTTAATAGGTTTTTTTCTACTTATCCCATCTGTATTGATTTTTATAGGGGTGCTTTTAGCAACTTTTATTCTACCGTCTTTTGGTTTTGTCTCAGGTGTTAGTTTTATTAATATGATTCCTTTTCTTATTTTGATGCTTTTTTTCTTTGCTTTTTCCAGTGTTTGTATATATATTTCTATTTTATATTTCAAAAATAAGCCATATAAAGAAAATAAATCATTAGGCTTAATTTTTGTTGTTTTTGGTATAGGATATTTTATTTATAGTAGCCTATCTTGTTTGATTAGTAATCTTACTGGTAATGTAGGGGGTTATGCAGGTGTTGTTATTGCTTTTTTAATTTTATTAATCATAGTACCTATTGGGTTAGGTTTGAAAAACGGTTACAAATAAATCTTAGATTTTTATAATAATAAAAGGGATTCCCTGGCATGGGAATCCCTTAAAACATATTAATTATTGTACAACCTCAGTTGTGGTAACAGAAACTTTAAATTTTTGTTTGTTAATCATAGCACCAATAGCCATAACAATTGCAAAGATAATTAGATATGCAACAACTGCCATTCCATGTGAAAAACAAGCAGCAATTATCATAAATACGCATCCTACTAATGAAATAATAGGCATTACGAATCTTTTAAATGAACTTAAATCCTTTTCTTTTTTCATTACCATAATAAAAATAGGAATATATAATGCATAAATAGTAACTATAGGTAATTCTGATGAATCAAAACAAAAGAATCCAAACCATGGTGTTGTTAAGTTAGCGCCATAGAAGAATAATAACCATATACCACAAAGAAGTAGTCCAAGTATAGATGAATTTGTTGGCATATTAGTCTCACTATCTATTTGTTTGAATATTTTTGGTTTTGGTCCAAAACCCCTTGCTGCTAGTGAATAGATACCACGGGTACATCCCAGCATTAATCCATTTAGTGTTCCGAGGCAAGAAATAATAACAAATACAAATATTAGAGACCCACCTGCAGAGGAGAATATTTTTTGAAATGCTAATTTAGCACCAGATTCTCCACCTTTCATCATAACTTCATTTGTTACAGCTCCAGCTAGCCCTATATAGTATAAAATATAAACAGTCATGATTATAAAAGTTCCTCCAACAAGGGCAAGTGGAAGATTTTTCTTTGCATCTTTTAATTCAGCATTGATACTTGTAGCAATAATCCAACCCTCATAGGCAAAGGCTGTTGCAACAACTGCTTTAAATAATGCATTGCCAGTAGGTACTTTTTCTACTACTGTTGTAAAATTAATCATAGTCATACCACTATTGATACCAGCGATTGTCCCAATTATAGCCATTGAAATCAGTGGGACAAGTTTTATAATAGTTGTACTAACTTGAAATTTACCAGCTAAAACTGGTGATAATGCGTTTAAAGCATAGCTACCTATTAAGTATAGACAGGCAATAGTCATACACTCTCCACCTGTAATTGAAAATCCCAATAATACGCAGGTATATCTAGCTGAAACCCATGCTAAAACAGCTGTCAATGTTGGATAGTAAATTGTTGCCATAAACCAGCCCACATAATATCCATATTTCTCACCCATAGCAGCTTCTGCATAATCTACTATGCCATTTACTTTCTCGTATTTAGTTGCCATTACAGCAAAAGTATAGGCACAAGAAATCATAATAATACCGCCAATAACCCAAGCTAAAATACCCAGTTTAAGATCCCCACCAGTTACAGTTAACACTTTTTCTGCCTTGAAAAAAACGCCGCTGCCTATTACGATGCCAACAACCATTGCTATTGCAGTAATTAGCCCGTACTTTTTTTCTAATTCTGTTTTCATAATAATACCATTCCTTTCATAATTTATAGAAAACTTATTACACTATTATACTTTACTGCTTTAAAATGATAAAATCAATGCTTTTATTACAAAATATATATTTTGTAATAGATCACTATAAAAACCAGTAATATATTGAATATAATGGTATAATTTACTTATGAGATTTTTTTTATGGATATAAATGAAATTAATATTAAGTTAAATAATAAAGGCTTTATCACTAGAACTTCCAAAATAAGTGTAAGAGGTGGAATAGAATATGGTATTAAACTGTATTGAAAGAAAAATGACATTACACGAATTCAAAGTTTTAAATAAACAGGTATTATGGGAAAAAGGACGAATATTTATTAAACAAGATAGAGGTAATGATTTAAATAAAAGTCCCTATTTTAATTTTAATATTGAGATATTTAACTGTGTTTTTAATTCGGATGGACTTAAATTTCAAATTCAAGGTGGTTGTCCAGGTGTTTATATAGATATCGTATTTGATATTTTGAAAGGAGTTAAATTGCCTAGTTTAAAAGCACCAGAATTTAATTTTAAATTTATATTTAATGCCAATCCAGATTCTTTTTCATACTCATTATACTTTGATGACATGTGTATCATATATAATATAGACCCAAGTAAATTTGAAAAGATTTTGGATGATTTAAAATCTAGTGTTATTAAAGAAAGACAAATGGTGTACTGATTTCATAAAACAACTTAAGATATTTTAAAACCAGAAGAAGAAAAATGTACAAAAAAATTTGTTGGAAAAGGAGGATAGAAGAAACTGTTTTCAATTTCTTCTATCCTTCTTTACATTGAAATTTTGACTTGCGCTGCAGTATCATCATCACAATCGATAATTAATCCATAATTATCGTTAATTTTTATTTTTTGATTACCATGTATAAAATTTCCAACTTCATATACATAAGACCATCTTTGCCCAGTTATCTTACATAGAGTTAGATTAACATTGAATTTCTTATGAATTTTATCAGTGAGATCTTTATAATTATTAAGCATATATATTCTCCTTAATTACTATAATATAAGTCTAAAATATTTTTTATATAAATAAATCTCTTTCACCTTTTGAAATTCTTTTGTAATAATCTGTCATTATATTAGTTAAATTATGTTTTTTGTAAAAATCCATAGTGCTTATTTCTTCTAATTCCTTTAATATAAGTTTTTCACCTATTATTTTAGTTTCTTCACTTGCATAATCATCTAAATATTCTCTGAAAGTAAGGACGGCATTCAGTTTACAGAACTTGCCTTCTTCAGTTTTTTTAAGAAGTGTCATTATCTTTTGGCCAGTTCTACCACATCTATATCCAGATGTACAGAATGAAGTTATTTTTCCCATTTCGGCTAATTCTCGAACAACTTCATCAAGACTTCTAGGATCGCCTATTGTAAATTGTTGTTTTCTTTCTAATTCTTCTTTAGTATCGGCACTATATTCACCAATTCCAATTTTTGTTGAAGCATCTGTTTGAGTACAACCTATTTGTATTACTTCTTTTTTAATTTTAGCTTCTTCTCTAGCAGTGATTATTAAACCAGTATAAGGTACAGAAAGTCTTAAAACAGCAACAAGTTTTTTAAAATCTTTATCACTTACTGCATATTTTGAATTTCTACTAAGATCTGATCCGGCTGCGGGTGTCATTCGTGGGAAAGATATAGTATGTGGGCCAATTCCAAATCTTTTCTCTAAATCTGCAGTATGATATAAAAGACCCATAACTTCAAATTTCCAATCATAAATACCAAATAATGCACCTATTGCAATATCATCAATTCCAGCATCCATAGCTCTATGAAGAGCATAAAGTCTCCATCTATAATTTGATTTAGGACCACTTTTATGCACCTCACTATATGATTTTTTATGATAAGTTTCTTGAAAAACCTGATAAGTTCCTATACCAACTTCATGAAGCTTTTTTAAATCATTTATGCACATAGGAGCAGCATTAATATTTATTCTTCTGATCCTATTTGTTTTTCCACTTTTAGATTTTTTTTCTACTTTGTAAATCTCTTTAATAGTTTCTGCAATGTAGTTTGCATCAGTTTTAGGATGTTCACCGTATACTACAATCATTCTTTTATGACCTTGATCAATTACTGCCTCAGCTTCTTTTCTAACTTCATCCATGTTTAAAACTTTTCTAACTTCTTCTTTGTTTTCTTTACGAAAACCACAATATTCACAGTTGTTTACACATGAATTCCCGCAATAAAGAGGGGCGAAGAAAACGATTCTATTATCGTAAACTTTTCTTTTTACCTCTGCAGCAGCTAAATACATTTCTTCTAAAAGAGAATCATCTTTTACATTTAAAAGTGCAGCACTTTCATCAAAACTCAATCTTTCAATATTTAAAGATTTGTTGATAATTTTTCTGATCTCATCTTTCGAATAATCGATATTTGCCTTTAGTTTTTTCTCGATTTCATTTTCATCAATAAAATCTTTACCGTCGATTAAGTAATCATCGATTTCATTTTGTTTAATTACATTTTCTACCCAAGTCTTTTCATTAATATTCATTTTAAGTTCCCCCCTAAAAATAAAAAATTCCTTCTTATAAATAAGAAGGATTTGTGTTTGTAAAACAAAAAAAGTTTTACGGACGATTTGCACAAATTCCTATCATATAAGATTGCTCTACAATGTAAGGTTTTTAATTATGAGTTTTAGATAATTTAAGAATGCTCTCAAAAAAATCTAATTAGATATTTTTTTAACAATTTAATTATATCAAATTTATTAAATCTTTACAAGTGAAAATTGTCAAATGTATTGACATAATATATAGGGATTGATAAACTAATTATAAATAAGGAAACCTGATAACATTTTATATGAGAACACAAAAACTTTCTTTTAGTAAAAGGAAGTTTTTTAAATTTGAGGAGGGTGTTTATGAAAAAAATTGCCGTAATTAGTGCAATACTTGAAAAGCCAGAAGCCTGCCAACAAACTTTTAATATGGTGGTTTCTGAGTTTAAGGGAATGATAAGGGGTAGAATGGGAGTTCCATTTCAAGAAGGAATTACTGTGATTTCTATTACTGTAATTGGCAGCCTTGATGAAATAAATAGTTTGACTGGAAAACTTGGGAATATTAACAATGTATCTGTTAAAACTTCTATCGCTAAAATAGAAGTTTAAACTTAATAATTTTCACTCAAAGTATTCTTTCTGGTGTATAATAGATTAGTAAAATAAAAAGCAAACCTTGCAAATATTCATTGCCTATATTGATTTACAATGTAGGCGTTGTAATAAATATAAAAAATTAACAATAAAGAAGGTAAAAAATATGAAAAATGATATAAACAAAAGCATGGAAAAAATGAAAAAAATAATTGAAGAAAGAAATGCAAAATCTTCTTCCCAAAAAAATTCAAAGAGAGCAGCAACATATGGAACACAGAGCTCATCATCAGGTAATGGCGGAGGTTTAGTAGGCAAAAATAACAGGGGACAGTAAATAATTTCGGATTATAGTAAAGTTGACTTAAACGGCTAAAACCCTTAAATTCATTGGGATAAGGCCGTTTAATCTTTTATCATAGGAGGTTTATAACATGGAGAATATAAATTATGATTCATTATTAATCATTTCTATTTTTGCATTTATTACACCATTAATCATTAATTCTATCAAAAAATTTAAAATTCCTTTTGTTGTAGGGGAAATCTTGGTTGGAATCATAATTGGAAAAAGTTTCTTGAACTTAGTGCATGATGATATTTGGATAAATTTTATATCTCATCTTGGACTTGCATATTTGATGTTTTTAAGTGGGTTAGAGTTAGATTTTGATAGAATAAATGTAAAATCTGAAAAGAAAAAAGTTATTCGCAGGATCATAATGTGCATTGGCATGTTTGGAATATCACTTGTAGTGTCATATATATCTTCATCACTTATGCATAAATTTGGTATTATTAAAAATGTACCTTTTATAACTATTTTACTTACAGCGTCAGCACCGGGGCTTCTTGTACCATTTCTAAAAGAAAGGGGGATATTAAACACGGATTATGGTCAAACCATACTCATATTTTCATTAATAAGTGAATTCGTATGTCTAATTTCATTAAGTATAATTTCGTCAACTATGATTAATGGATTAACTTATAAAAGTTTCTTATTTCTTATCTTATTTTTGGCATCTCTTTTAATTTATAAAATTATAAAACGATTTTCACATATATTAGATTTATCAGCAAGTGCTTTTAGCAGACTACACATTGGTGTTCGTGCAGCATTTGCATTAATGTTAGTACTTGTTACAATTTCACAGAAAATTGACACAGAGGTAGTGCTAGGTTCATTTTTAGCAGGAATTATCTTTACATTCATATTAGATAAAGAAAAGGAAGAATTAAAATATGAACTAGATATTATAGGCTATGGGTTTTTAATTCCAATATTTTTTATAATGGTTGGAGTTAACATGGATCTTTCAAGTATTTTTGAAGAGCCTAAATCGCTTTTGTATATTCCAGTATTTTTATTTGTGATTTTTATTGTTAAATTAATACCCTCTCTGTTTATGGCTTTTGGGTTTGGATATAACAAAGCTATCGCGGGTGGAGTTATACTATCCTCACAGCTAAGTGTATTAATAGTTGGTGCACAAATGGCTTTTAATCTAGGAATAATGAAGTCGTCAATATATTCAGCATTTGTATTGATTGTTTTAATATCATGTATATTATTTCCTATTTGTTTTGACAAAATATTTAGATATGAGAATATAGATAAAGTAGAGAATAACATAAAGAATAAAATAGCGATTATGGAGATTATACCTTTAAATCCTTTAATTTATAATAAAACTCTAAAAAAATTAAGATTTTCAACTGATTTTAGAATATTTGAAATAATTAGGGATGGAGTTGAAATTCTTCCAGATGGGGATACAAAAATATTAAAGGGAGATAGATTAATAATAGCAGGGTTAACTTCCAATATGGATGAAACACTTAGAATATTAAATGGATAATAGGAGGGGATGAACAGTTGAAAAATTCAGATGCATTAAAAAAAGAATTAGATAGAATTGATGGAAAAAGCTATAGGCTTTATAAGGATTTAGCAGGGGAATATGATTTTGAAGATTATATACTTAGCATAGATCATGTTCAGGGGGATCCCTTTGCATCACCATCAAGAATTAGAGTAATAGTTAACCAAAATATTGCTGAATTCCCAAAAGAACTTTTTGATAATAAAAACAAAAATACTGCAGTAGCTGATTACTTAACAAGAGAGTTTTATTCTAATATAAATAGGTGTAGCACAAAGGTTTTTGGATCTGGAAAGAGTGGACTCATTGCCATAAGTCGATGCCCACAGGAAATTTTAACTAGAACTTCAATAATAATAGATAATGATAAAATAGAGGCAAGATTCTATGTTGGTTTTCCTGCAAGAGGAAGAAGTGTTCTGTCAAGAGAACTTGAGAAAATTTTATATAATGTGATACCAAACATTGTGGAGAATACTTTAATATATAAAAATATTAATTGTGAAAAGTTATTAAATAGAGTAAAACTAGTTGAAGATCAAGAATATATTAGAGCTGAGCTTAAGAATAGAGGACTGGTTGCATTTGTAGCTAATGGAGCCATGTTACCTAGAGAAAGTGGTGTATCTACAAAGGCATTAAAAGGTGGTAAAGTATTTGTTTCACCAAAGGAATTAGAAGTAGAGTTTAATACAAAGACCCAGGGTACAATTTGCGGCATGGGTCTTTCAACTGGTATAACTCTTATAGTAGGTGGAGGATTCCATGGTAAATCTACGTTATTGAAAGCTTTAGAGCTTGGAGTTTATAATCATATTGAAGGTGATGGTAGAGAGTTTGTTATAACGGATGAATCAGCTTTAAAAATAAGAGCAGAAGATAATAGGTGTGTAACTAAAACGGATATATCGCTATTTATAAATAACTTACCTAATGGTCGTGACACTGTAGAATTCTATACGGAAAATGCCAGTGGTAGTACATCGCAAGCGGCAAATATTATAGAGGGAATAGGAAGTAGCGCTAAGGTGTTATTAATAGATGAAGATACCTCGGCAACTAATTTTATGATGAGAGATGACTTAATGCAAAAATTAGTTTGCACGGAAAAGGAACCAATTACACCGTTTATTGAAATAGTTAGACCACTATATAAGCAAAAGGGTATTTCAACAATAATAGTAGTAGGAAGTTCAGGCGACTTTTTTGACATAGCAGATTCTGTTATACAAATGGATAATTATGAAGCTGTGGACGTGACAATAGAGGCTAAAAAGCTAAGTCACGGCCATATTATAAAAAGAATTAATGATAGAAATTTAAAAATAGATATTACATTTAATAGAGTAGTTAAAGCTGGAACTATTAAGTCAGGAGAAAAAGGCGTTAAAGTAAAAGCAATAGGACTAGATACACTTAGCATAAATAGAGAGGATATTAATCTTAGGGCTGTGGAACAAATAGTTGATACTGAACAAGTAAATGCCATAGGTTCTATTATGAAATGGGCGGAAGCGAGTATTATGAATAGGGGCTTAAGTTTTGAAAATATGGTGGATAATATAATTTGTGAAATTGAGAAAAATGGGCTTATATCTATGGAACGAGTAAAAGGTGGAAGCGGCAGTTTAGCGCTACCTAGGAAACAAGAAATAATGGCAGCATATAATAGGTACAGAAACTTAAAAATGTAGCAATCTTAGCCGTCCACATTCCAAAGCACCCCTGGGGTGCTTTTTTTTATATGTATGTAAAAACAAGCTATTTATAATATTTAAAATTTTTAAATTCCCTTAAATCTGCTTTGAAGAATATATTTTTGTACTGTTTCATTTACTTTTGATCTTAATTCTTCTTTTACGATAAATTCAAAACTGTAATCCGTTTTGAAAAATGTATCAACTTCAAAGTGAATAGTAGTTGGTGATATCCAACTATAACTTTGAACTTTACACCATTTATAAAAGTGTCCAGAGCCATATATCCCATTTTCTCTTATTTCTGAACGATGTAAATCCCGTATTATATTAGAAATTGAAATTTTAATCCATAATATAGACAATAAAATAGAAAAAATATAACCGCTTTGCATATAGTTTAAATACCCTAGTATACTCCCGCTGATAATTATCGCAACCCCAAATATAACCGAAAATATAGCCCGAAATCTACTTTTATTTGCGTTTATAATAATTTTACCATGATGGCTTACTATATATAGTTTTTTTAATGTTATTAAAAAAGCAAAAATATCAACAATAATAATTATTTTTGTCAAAGTATCCATATCCATTCATATCCCCTCCGAAAAAGCTATTTCTTTAATAACAATTCCACTTAAATTGTAACATGTTTTCTATATTTTTGAAATACAACTTATTACGATATATGCTATGATATAGTTATTGAAAAAATTTTTAGGAAGAAGGCTTAAATATGTATGTAAGTGAAAATACAATAGTTGTTCGGTATGCGGAAACAGATAAGATGAGTATAGTTTACCACGCTAACTATCTAGTATACTTTGAAGTGGGAAGAACAGAATTTATAAAAAAAATTGGTATGAGTTATTCTGACATGGAAAAAATCGGAATAATGATACCAGTGATTGAAAGTAATTGTAAATATATTCAAGGGGCAAAATATGACGATAAATTAATAATTAAAACATGGATAGAGGAATTGACTCCAGTAAAGGTAATCTTCAATTATTCGGTTATTAGAGAAAATGATGGTATAGAAATCGCTAAAGGGAGTACAAAACATGCCTTCGTTGATAACGACTTTAAGATAGTTAATTTGAAGAAAAAGCACCCAGACATACTAAAAAAATTACAATTATTAAATGTGGCTATTTAAATATTCTAAAAGACCAATAAAGTGAGAAAAACAAAAACACCCACAAGAACTGTCATCAGAATTAACATTCTTGCGGGTATAAGAACCAATTCAGTAAAAATAATTATGATATAGTTATTTCATAACTAGCGTTAAATTCTTCACCAATTTCTATTTTATTTACGCCGAGTTTGTTTTTAAAAACCTTTGTAGTGTCCATTAAATCTGCTATGCCATACCAAGGTTCAATACATATAAATGGAGCCATTGTGCTAGTTTCTTTATAAAAGGGTGACCATATGCCAACGAAGGGGAAGTCTTTTAAAGAAATTGTAAGAGCTATGTCATTATTCCTAGATTTTAATGCTACTTCATCAATTCCACTATAAACCAAAGCGTCATTCACGAATAATTCGGGTTTTATAAATATATCTTTAGGTACTTTAACTTTATTTTTCTCTTTTATATATGGAATTTGAAAGGTGTATTTTTCAACATCTTTATCAGTTTTAAAAGCTAAATAATAATCTTCTAGGTCTTCTCCACTATTAAAGGGTACATTAAAAGCAGGATGAGCTCCTATTGAAAAATACATAGTTTTGGAATCATTATTTTTAACATTCCAAACTACTTCGATACTATTCTCTTTTAATTTATAAGAAATTAGTAATTCGAAATTATATGGAAACTTTTTTGTTGTCTCTTCATTAGCAATCAGAGAATACGTTATACTGCTTGTACTTTCATTAATCAATTTAAAAGTACAATCTCTTGCAAAGCCGTGCTGATTCATATTATAAATTTGATCTTCTATTATTGTCTCATTGTCTTTAAGTCTCCCTACAATAGGGAATAATACAGGAGATTTTCTCCCCCAATATTTTGAATCACCACTCCATAGGAAATCTATATTATGCTTTTTTGAAAATAACTTGTTTAGTTCTGCTCCATGTTCATTAATTTCTATAATTAAATTACTGTTTTCTAATTTATTGATAACTAGCACCTCTTTCTATGTATTAAGTTTATGAATTACATTGGTTGTTTTAATATAAATATTATGGCATCCTTAGGATTCTTTATGGTCTTGTTATTCATATTATACCATTTGATTTCATTGATGCGACAAAACACTTCTAAATGTAGTATATTTTCATATTATTATAATGTTTATGGATGATCAATTCTAAAATCAATGTAAATTTAAGAAAAAAAAGTTATAAATATGTGGAATCAAAATGTTATCCGCAATATAATGAACATATGTGCAAGATGTTGCAAAAATGGCTTATAGGAGTATTCATTTAAATAAGGATCTAGTAGCTATTGACAGTACTCTTCTGGACAAGTATTTTCTAAGAAAACATGGTAAAAATGCATACTATGGCCAAAACAAGGAACATAGTAATAAATAATAAAGATATGGGAGATTAATATGAGTTACAAACTAGTAGTTACGGATATGGATGGAACTTTTTTAAATAGTAAAGATGAAATTTCTGTTGAGAATTTAAAAATTGTTAAAGAATTAAATGAAAGAGGGATTTTATTTTCTATAGCTACTGGAAGATTGGATACAATGATTAAACCGTATCTGAGGCAAATAGGAAATAATACCCCAGTTATCTCTTGTAATGGTGCTTTAGTTAGAAATGTTATTAAGGGTGAGTTCTACAATGCACAGATTATAAAAAAAATAGACTTTACAAAAGTTATAGATATATGCAAATTAAATAATCTTACATTTGCTGTGTATTGTGAGTATACAGTTTATAGTGAAAGTATAGAAGGAAGAATGAAGTATTTTGAAAAGCGTAATGAGAGTCTATGCGAGGAAGAAAAGGTTGCTATAAAAATCGTTGACAATATCTATACAGACTTAGATGAAAAAGTATATAAAATTTTAGTTAGCAATGATGATTCTGAACTTCTTGAACGAGTTAAAGGTGAAATAAATAAAATTTCTGGTATAGAGGCTGTTAAATCATCTACGAATTTGCTAGATATTATGTCAGAGGGGGTTTCTAAAGGCAATGCTTTAAGGAATTTAGCAGAGATGCTGAAAATAAAAAGAGAAGAAATTATTGCTATAGGGGATAATCATAATGATATAAGCATGCTTGAATATGCAGGGTATGCTATTGCAGTAGGAAATGCAGAGCAGGTCGTAAAAGATATAGCAGATTTAGTAACAGTTTCAAATGATGAAGATGGCGTTGCCAAAGCACTCAGAGATGTACTTAAAATACCATAATAGCTTATTTTTTGATGTTGGAATGTTTACGTAGTAAAATCAATATAAATAATTAAGAGGATTAATGGGGGAGGGGGAACTAAAATTAGTGCTGGATTTCAAGTCGCTTTAGCTATATTGGCTTTTTTCTTAGTTTTAATAGGGCGTGTTCTAGTGAGTCACACTAAAAATGATAAATACTTTAAATTAATGTATATCGCATTAGGAATTCTTATTTATTTAGAATTTAAGGTAAATATAAATACGCTTAAGGCTATGGATGCACTGACTGATATTCTTATATGGATTACAATTGCTGTTCCAACAATATATTTTGCAATTAAAAAAGATGTAAGTAAACTTTCTACGGTATTAGTTATTCCTGTAATATTCATATTAATTGGGTTAATTTATACATTTGGGAATTTAATAAATAATATATAGCGAACAAATCCTCTTAGCTTTAAGAGGATTTGTTTATTTGTCTTAGATTATAGCAGATATAAGTTTATAATAATTATGGTATGATGTTAATATATTACATGACAAAATAAATAAGTTTTGTTACTATTGCAACGGATTTGTGTTTAAAAGTTCTTCAGTAGTTATAGAGTTTAGCAAAGGGGAGAATGTATGACTAATGTATTTCATATTTTAATATATTTATTTCTTTTATTTTTATTGTGGATGCTAATTGAGGCTCAAGTTTTTAGAGTCAGAAAAACTAGAATTAAAAATGTTAAGATACCAAAGTGTTTTAACAATTTTAAAATTGTTTTTATATCAGACATACACTATGGAAGATTTTTCATGGCCAAGAGATTGATAAAGGTAGTCAATAGAATTAATAAATTAGAGCCGGATATTGTAATAATAGGTGGGGATTACTTAGATATTTCAGTGAAAAGTAATAAGGATGTAAGTAAGTAAGTATTTAGAAGAAAGCTTTGTAATACTAAGGAAATTAGAATCTAAGTTAGGAGTTTTTACAGTGCTAGGGAATCATGATTATTTTAACAGAAGGGAATCCTTACTAAATGAAATAAATTCAAGTTATTTTAAGCTACTTAAAAATACAAAGGTATCTCTTAATATTGAGAAAGATAGTATACAACTAATAGGAATGGATGATTTAGTTAAAGGAAATCAAAAGGTTAATTTACTTAAAGAAAGTAGCGATGTGTTTACTATTGCTATATCACATAATCCGGATTTTTTTAGTGATTATAAAAACCTGATTAATTATGACTTAGGAATCTCAGGACATACTCATGGTGGTCAAGTAACTTTTTTTGGATTATACGCACCTCATACATCTTCAAAATATGGTCAAAAGTACTCGAAGAAAATAGTTCATGAGAAAAATAGAAATATAGTATTAACCAATGGCATAGGTAATGGAACTTTGCCTATAAGATTTTTTGCTGTTCCAGAAATTGTTGAAATTAGTTTAGAATGGGCAGATCGTTCATAAAAAGAATTGAGTTGCAATAGAATGAGAATATATATGGTATATTATTAGTATTAGGATGTGATGATATGATACCCATCAGTATTACCATGATTTTAATAAGTGTGATTGTAATTGCACTTATTTTTGCTTTATCAAATGGACTTCATGATGCAAGCTCTGTAGTGGCAACTTTTATCATTTCCGGAGCAGCGACACCAAAGCAAGCTATTGGTGTTGCATCAGTTTTTGGCCTTTTAGGTGCAATTTTTGGAGGAAGCGCGGTAGCAGATACTATTTCTAATGTAATAGATCTACCAGCGAATCCCTTCTTGCTTAAGATACTTCTAGCTGCAATGCTTGGAGCAGTAATATGGAATCTAGTTACCTGGAAATTGGGGCTACCTTCAAGCTCTACCCATGCTTTAATTGGTGGAATTATAGGAGCAGTTTGGGTTTCTTCAGGAAATACTCATGTATTATGGGGCTTTAAGCAATTTATTGGATCAAATCACCAAATTACAGGGATTGTAAAGGTAGTTGCGGCACTAGTTATTTCGCCGCTTTTGGGGTTTATTGTTGCTTTTATTCTACAAAAAATAAGCAAGGTTCTACTTAGAAATGCTAAATTTACTGTAAATAAATCCCTTAAAAAAATACAATGGGTGACTGCAGCAATTCTTGCATATAGCCACGGAGCTAATGATACTCAAAAAATATTTAGAATAATAACATTAGCATTAGTGGCAGGAGGAAGTGTAACTGTGCAGGGTATTCCAGTTTGGGTGCGGATTTCTGGTGGAACGGTTATGTTTATTGGAACAATGCTTGGAGGATGGAGTATAATTAAAACTATCGGGAGAGGAATATATACAGTGGGACCAATTCATAGCACTAATTCTCAATTAGCCTCATTAGGTTCAGTTTTCATAGCTACTATAATTGGGGCTCCTGTATCTACAACTCATGTGGTAGTGGGGAGTGTTATTGGTGTAGGTGCAGCAGATGAATATAAAATGGTACATTGGGGTATTACAAAAGAAATTCTTATTGCTTGGATTATTACAATACCACTAACTGCAATTGTTTCTGCTGTTGTATATCAATTATTAAATTTAATTTTTAAAATAATATAGTGGAGGTAAAATATGGACAAAGGAAGTATTATGGATAGGTTTTTCCCAGATAAATATGATTTTTATGAAATGTTATACAATCAAGCAGAAATAAATGCTTTCGGGGTAGATATGCTACAAAAATGGCTGAGTAGTGGATCTGATGAAGAAAAGCAAAATCTACTTTTGTATGTTAAAGATGCTGATGAAGCTAGAATGAGTATGGAAAGCAAATTAATAGAAGCTTTTACTACTCCGTTTGATAGGGCTGATATATATTCTTTTTCTATTGCAATGGATAAGATAATAAAATATACCAAATCAACCTTACTCTCTATGGAAACTTTTGAAGTAGCACCAGATGATATCATAACCTTAATGGTTTCTAAACTAAAAGAAGGTACAGACTTTCTTTTAGAATCAATAAATATACTGAAAAATAATCCGATTAAGTCACAAGAATATATAATTAAAATGAGAGCTACTCATACTGAAGTAGAGAAGCTTTATAGAGATGGAATGACCGTTATATTTAAAACAAGCGATCCAATGAATGCAATAAAATATAGAGAAGTATACCATCACATAAAAGATGCCTCCCTGAATTTAGAAGATACTGTAGATGTATTCCATAGGATAGTTGTAAGGCTTATATAAAAAACCACAAACAAAGGATAGATAGTCTAATAATCAAGCTATGTTTATTATCATATTTCTGTTATAATAGAAAGAAATATCTGAATAATTTGAAAGTTTTAGACGAAATTTAGTGTAATTCTTTTAAACAGTATATAAAGCACCTATTACATGATGAACAGGAGGATTATTATGAAAATTCAATTCTATGGAGCAGCAAAAACTGTTACAGGTTCATGCCACATTTTACACATAAATGGAAAGACTGTTTTGCTTGATTGTGGTTTATATCAGGGCAAAGGTGAAAAAGAATTTGGAAATGAGGAATTTGATTTTAATCCAAAAGAGATAGACTATGTTATTTTATCACATGCACATATAGATCATAGTGGAAGAATACCACTACTTTACAAGATGGGGTTTAAGGGAGAGATTTTATCCACTGAAGCAACAATGGATTTATGCAGTATTATGCTTCCTGACAGTGGACATATTCATGAATCTGAGATGGAGTGGAAAAACAGAAAAAGAAAACGCCAGGGATTAAAAGCTATAGAACCACTATATACAGTTAAATGGGCTGAACGATCTCTTGATCTTTTTAGAGCATTTCCCTATGATGAGATAATAGAGGTTTTTGATGGGCTAAAAATAAGATTTAGAGATGCGGGACATCTTTTGGGGTCTGCTATTATTGAATTATATATGACAGAAGAAAATAAAGAAGAAGTAAAGCTTGTGTACAGTGGTGATTTGGGCAATATTAATAAGGCAATTATAAAGGATCCAACCATCATTAATTATACAGATTACCTGATAATAGAGACTACTTACGGTAATAGAGTTCATCCTGAGATTCGTGAAAATTTAAAGGAGTTATTAAAAATAATTAAGGAGACCTTTGCAAGAGGGGGAAATGTTATTATACCTTCATTTGCAGTTGGGAGGACTCAGGAGATTTTATACGAATTAAATAAATATGTAGAAAATGAAGATTTGAAGGATATTAAGGTTTATATCGATAGTCCTTTAGCTATTCGAGCAACAAAGATATTTGAAAGCCATGATGAGGATTATGATAAAGAGGCTAAAGAACTTGTAATGAAAGGGGATTATCCATTTAGATTTGATGGTTTGAATTTCTCAGTTTCCTCAAATGATTCGATGGAATTAAATAAAATTGAGAGCAATGCAATAATTATTTCTGCAAGTGGTATGTGTGATGCAGGCAGGATTAAACATCATCTTAAGCACAATTTATGGAGACCAGAATCATCGCTTGTTTTTGTAGGATATCAAGCAGAAGGCACCTTGGGGCGATATATACGAGATGGTGCAAAAACAGTTAAAATATTTGGAGAACAAATTGCTGTTAAAGCTCATATTTATAACCTAGAGGGATTATCAGGACACGCTGATAGAAACGGGTTATTCAATTGGATAGAAAGCTTTATGGAAAAACCAAAGGAAATTCTTCTTGTTCATGGGGATAAAGAAGCACAGGAGAGCTTTCAAGAATTATTGGATTCTAATGACTATAGTTCTAGAATTGTTGAAAGTGGAGAGGAATTTTATATTAACGAAAAAACCGATAAAAATGATGAAAATCTAAGGAACAAATTAATAAAACACATTAAGTCAATAAACAATATTGAAAGGCTAGATAAGAAAAAACTGCTTGATGGTTTAAAAGATTTTATTTACGATGAAACGGAATCTGAATAATATTTTAAAATAAAAAACGTAATATAAAAAAGTGATAAATAAAAAACAACCTCATTAAGAGGTTGTTTATTTTTATTAGAACAATTTAAATCTATAATAAATAAAATAAAGCATGCAAATATCGTAACATATTTAATAGGTATAGAATATTATGGAAATATATTCATTTTTGGGAGTGATAACTATGACTTATCGAAATCCTAATAACCAGTGTCCCGCTGGATCAGTACCTTATATAGTTAGAGAGAAGGATACTTTGGGAAATATAGCATTCTTCTATAACACTACTGTACAAGACATACTGAAGTTTAACCCTGGCATAGACCCAAATGCATTGCTAATAGGGCAACTAATATGCGTCCCTTTAATGTTTCAAATGTATCCTTCTTGTCCCACAACTAATTACTATGTTGTGGTAGATGAAGATACCCTCTATTCAATTGCTAACGGCTTTAATATTACAGTTCAGCAGCTGTTGTACTCAAACTATGGAATTGACCCTGATGATTTGTATAAAGATCAGGTATTATGTATACCTGTTGCACCACTTCTTGTTAACGTTGAAATCGATGTAGGTAAAAGGAGGCTTGTAGTATATCAAAACGGTAATGTGTTCAAAATATACATAATCGGGATTGAAAATCCTACTACTCCAATTCCCAGAGGTACTTTTAAAGTAGTGAATAAGCAAGTAGATCCTGGGGTAGAACGAGGTGCAAGATGGATTGGACTTTCTGAACCCGGGTTAGGTATACAAGGTACAAATAATCCACAGTTTATTAAAAACATTTCAGAAGGTCGTAGTATAGTATTGTCCAACAAGGATATAAGTGAACTTTTTAATCTTATACCTGTAGTTACAACTGTAAAAATACTGTGATGGTTTTTATTTAATATTTTAATTTCGAGGTGAGTTATATAAATTATGAAGATTCAAATCGTCAATGTCCTACCGGTGCATCGGCTTACGTAGTTCAAAATGGTGATATGTTGTATAAAATTGCAAGCAAATTCAATACAACAGTCGCTGCTATTGTTTCATTAAACCCTGGCATTAATACCGAAAGTTTAAGAATAGGGCAGGTAATTTGTATACCACTAACTAAGATACAGGATCCTATATGTCCTATCGGTACGTCTCCCTATGAAATAAAAACAAGAGACACAATAGCTGGAATTGCCAATAGATTTAATACTACAATAGAAGCAATTCTATTAGTAAATCCAGGCATTGTACCTAAAAATTTAAGGATAGGGCAGGTTATCTGTATATCACAGGAAAAAACGCAGCAAACAGTATGCCCGATGTTTAACTCCTATGTTATTCGCAAAGGAGAAACTTTTGGGTCAATTGCAAAGTTATTCAATCTCTCTCTCCTGAGCTTATTAAATGCAAATCCTACTGTAGTTCCTGAAAATTTGTATGAAGGACTAGTTATATGTGTTCCTGTTGCTCCAAGTATTTATAGTATTGCTATAAATACTATAACGAAAAACCTTACCTTATATCGAAATAAAAAGTTATTCAAGGTATATCCCGTTGCTGTGGGTAAACCTACAACACCTACTCCTATGGGAACTTTTACTGTGGTTAACAAACAGCTTAACCCTGGTGGGCCTTTTGGGTCGAGATGGATGGGTTTGTCAAAACCTCATTACGGTATACACGGCACAAATAATCCAGCTTCCATAGGTACAGCTGCCTCAAACGGCTGTGTGAGAATGTATGCTAGTGATGTAGAGGACCTTTTCAACTATGTGAATGTAGGTACTGTAGTTGAGATATTCTAGCAAGTTTCTTTCAAAAAATACACATTCTGCTTCAACATCCAGTATTATGATCACAGGGGGTAGGCCTGTGATTTTTTTATACCTAATCAAATAATTTAACAACTTCGTATTCTTGCATAAGCGTATCAATAAATAACATCTTTTTGCTTAAAATTTCGCCTCTGCCAATAAGTAGTTTTACTATTTCACTAACCTGTATAGAGGCAACTAAAGCTGGTGTAAAGGAGGGATTACCTAACTTATCCTCTATACCTTTTAGAGGTTTTCCAGCATAAAAACGGCTTAAGGTTTTATCACCAGGTAGAACTGTTGTAACTTGTCCATACCATCCGGCTATAGAACCATGTACCATTGGTATATTAAGCTCCTCACAGATTTCTTCTAAAGTTAATCTTGTTTCCATATTATCTAATGCATCCACAACAATATTTACATCCTTTAAGATATTTCGCCCATTTAAGCTTGTAAATTTTTCAACTATTGCATCCACTTTAACAAGAGGATTAACATCCGCCATACGATTCTTTGCGATAATAGCTTTTTTAAATCCTAAGGATTTATTGTCAGAAAGTATCTGTCTGTTTAAATTTGATTCATCAAACACGTCATAATCTACCACAATAATGTGTCCTATTCCAAGTCGACCTAACATTTCTACTGCATATCCGCCTAAACCTCCAGAACCTACTACGCATACGGTATAATCCTTCAGTTTTTCATTTTCATCAATTGATAAAGTAGTTATATTTTTTTTATATCTATCTAACAATTTATCATCACCCCTTCGTGTAAATATTTAGAATGCTACAATAAATTATATCATTAAATATATTGTAGCATTTATCATAGAAACTGTAATCAATTATATAAACTCTATAATGCTATAATTGTAAAAAAAACATAAAAAATGTATTGAAATATTCATATGAAGTTGTAGAATTAAAGTGGATTTGGATAAGGGTTAGTGAACCTTTTATATGTTCATGCGTAGTAAATAGTGAAAGGGGGCAAGATTTTGGATGATAATTCTATTTGGATAATTTATAATATTGATAAAAATCAAGGTCTTGACCTATTTATAGTAAAATATAAGACTCCCCTGTATAAGCTTTGTATAAATCTGCATAGAAACAATACTAATGCTGAAGATCTATTTCAAGATACTTGGATAAAAGCTTTTAAATATATGAATGACTTTGACAGAAGTAAGAATTTTCAGCCTTGGCTCTTTACAATTGCTATTAATCTATATAAGGATAATTATAGAAAAATTAAGCGGTGGTTTTCAAAATCTATAGATTTCTTTGATACTAGCGATAAAAACATTGTAATGGATAATGTAAGGGCAACTACTTATCTTCCTGAGGAGTCATATGATAATTGCCAAAATAAAAAACAGTTACAAAATGGTATTGTTAATTTAAAAGATGAATACAGAATGGTAGTTATATTATTTTACTTCAATGAACTAAAGCAAAAAGAAATTTCGGAAATTCTTAAAATACCTGAAGGAACTGTAAAATCCAGATTAAATAAAGCTAAAAAGTTATTAAAAAAATATATGGAGGATAATAACTATGGAAGATAAATATTTAGAAGAGCTTCTCTTTGAATTAGGTAATGAGGATATTAATATCCCTAAAAATTTAATTCGAAATACTAAAGAAAAAATAAATATCAAACACTTTTTACTAATAATATGCATATCAGTTTTTTTAAATGTTATTTCAATTATAGCTTTAATTATTATTGTATATTTTAAGTTTAATTTAAAAGGCGTTATAACCTTATATATTTTATGGAGTTTTATTTCAAGCTTATCAATAGTACCAGTAATACTTGTTAAAGAACAGTTCGAACTAAAATTGACAACCATTAATTAAAGGGGTGATTTAAATGAAAAATTCAAAAAAAATATTTTTCGTTATTTTAACAGTATTTTGTTTATTATTTTTATCAAGTGTGGCCTTATGTATATTTGGTATAGCATCAGATTATGGGAATGGAAACCAAAAAATTTCTAAAATAATAGATATTCTTATTTTGTTTCCTTTAGCATTTGTACTAATCATTGGAATAATCTATAGAGTTGGTCGTTTTGTATTTAAGGATTCAAAGCAAAGAGGTATGGATCCTTGGCTTTGGACTACTGTGGCAATATTTGTTCCAAATTTTATTGGTTTAATAATTTATCTAGTAGTAAGAAATTCCTACACTAAAAAAATCTGCTTAACTTGTGGAAAGCCTGTAGATGACCATTTTATGGTTTGTCCTTTCTGCGGATATAAGTTGAAAGATAATTGTGCTTCTTGTGGATGTGCAGTAGATTCAGAATGGAATATTTGTCCTAAATGTGCATCTAAATTAAAATGAGTAATGCGAATACAAAATGAAATTTTGGTCATTATAATATTTAAAGAGATTTATTTAAACAAACACATTATGAAAGGTAGTGTTTTATATGGGCTTTTTAAGTTGGATAGGCGGAATAGTATTGTTTTTCTGGGTCTTGGGGCTTGTATTTAGCGTTGGTGGCCTTATGATCCATTGGTTACTTGTAATAGCTGCGATAGTGTTCATCGTTAGTATGATTACAGGAAAAAGTAGAAGAACCTAGAAAGCTATTCTACAAAACTAAGAGCCAATTAGGCTCTTTTTTATCTTTGTTCGCAAAAGAAGACTCCGTTTTCTATAGAGGTCAATGAATTTTGTAGCTGAATTATTTTAATATAGTTTAATATTATGGCTGCAATTATCGTATAATATAATAAAGACTATTTAATAAAGGTGGTGAATATTTTGAGAATGGAAATAAATTCTTCTACGAGAATATATAAAGATAAACTCAACGGTGAAAATTTTAATAACTTACTGAATATATTATACATAGGTAACGAAGCGAAATTTAAGGCTTATTCAATCTTAGCCTATAACCATGAGGAAAGCCTTACCCAAAGTATTCATTTAACTATAAAAAATATGTTTAATCTTAATACTTATTATACGAATTATGCTGTTAGTGAAGCCAACTGGAATAAGACTTCAAATACAGAACTTAATAAAATATATATCAACGATTTGAAACAGAATATTCGTCATAGAGAAAAATCCCCTCATAGCTTATAATTACCTTGAAATCTAAGGCTGCTACACAGTAAAGGTACTTACGTAATAGGGGCGCATTAATTATAGGCTACACTAGAAAACAGTTATACTTATAGCTTATCGAAAGATTAGCTTGTTTAGATTACTAAATAAGCTCTATGTTATAAAGGTACTGTTTCTTACAGTTCTTAGTTCAATGAGAATTGGACTGCTTTTAGCGGTTTACAATCGCCCACTTCTATAAGTGGTGCGTATGTTGAATTAAAGGGAAGTGTATTTAATTGTAGAAATAGATATTTATAAGTGTATAATTCAACTAAAATTAGCTAGGAGGAAATGATTATGACTAATGATTTATTTGCAACGCTTTCAAAGGCATCAATCTTTCAAGTTACAAGTACAGATGTTATAGATGGACAACCATTTGATATAGCTCAGTATTCAGGAATAGCTGGTGTAAAAGATGGGCAGGATCTCTCACCACAGTTGTATTGGCACGGTGCTCCAAAAGGAACAAAGAGCTATGCAGTAACTGTATATGATCCAGATGCACCAACTGGGTCTGGATTCTGGCATTGGGCAGTTGCGAATATTCCTGCAACGGTTACCGAACTTAAAACTGGATCAGGGGATGATATGGGCTTAGATTTGCCTAGAGGTGCAATTCAATTGCATAATGATGCAAGTATAGCACGTTTTATGGGAGCAGCTCCCCCACATGGGCATGGAAAACATAGGTATGTAATTGTTATTCACGCACTAGATATTGAGGATATAGGAGTATCTATTAATGCAACACCAGCAGCACTTGGATTCCAAATGTTTAGTCACACACTTGGGCGTGCGGTTCTGACTGCTACTGCTGAGCTATAAGAGAAAACCAGTAAAAAAACTACCGAAATATATTTATATATATTTCGGTAGTTTTTTTCATAATGAAGATTTAGTTGATTTATTTTCTACTAGTTTAATAATCATACTTTATGTGAATAATAAAAATGATTAGATGGAGGTGATTATTATAAAAAATAAAAATGATATGAGACTTGCCATTGCAATAACATGGGTAATATCTTTTGCTTTCATGTGGATTGTATTTAATGCCCTTTTGCCTGAAAATGAATTTAACATGAAATTAGATCAAATTGAGAAAAGTGTAGAAATAAAAGATTGGAAACAGGCTAAAAAATCAATGGAGGAATTAAAAAAAATTTATGATAAAAATGTCATATTAATTCAAACAAATAATGCAACAGAAATTTTAACGACATTTGAGTTTGCAATAGGACAGCTAGATATTTCAATACAACATGAGCAAAATGCAGCTCTTGAATATATTGGAGGACTGAAATCTTCACTTGACTTTGTTATGAAGGCGTTTTCTGGGCCTTGATGTAGCGTATATCTAGATTAAGTATAAATATTTGGAGGAAAAATATGAATGATTTTTTAGCTTTTAGTATAAGAGTTATTATAGTTTTTTATTTTACGTATCTTTGTACTAGGGCTTTAACTAAAAAAGCTATGGCACAAATGACTGCCTACGAGTTAGCAGGGATTATGATACTGGCAAACGTTGCTGCTGAACCTCTTGTAGACAAGGTTACGGTAAAGTCAGTTTATGGTGCTGGATTAATAGTAGGCTTAATGTTTATAAGTTCACGATTGGCACTAAAAAATAAACTTACACCTATATTAGAACATACTCCAACTATTATTATTAATAAAGGAATACTTGATATGAATGCATTGAATAATTTAGGGCTAAGTTTAAATCAGTTAGAAGGACTTCTCAGACAGCAGGGATACGATAAAATATCTGATTTAGATACAGTTATAATGGAACCTCAGGGGAATATTTCTGTTTTTCCTAAAGCTGAAAACAAACCCGTTACATTAAAGGATATGAATAAGAAAGCATACACTCAAGGAATTACTATACCACTAATAATGGACGGTAATATTTTATATAGTAACCTTAAGCATATACAAAGAACTAAAGATTGGCTTTTACAAGAGCTAGATAAGCTGGGAATATCAGACTATAAGAGTGATGTAGGAATAGCGGAACTTGATACGAATTGGAAGCTAAATGTTTTAAAAAAATAATCGGCATACATTAAAAAAATTCTGATGAACATGTTGTCTTGTTATAAATCTATGGATTTTTTGCTAATTTGATAAATTAATTGTTATAATGATATAAAGTATATAATATTATTGAGTTTTTTTTGTTATTTATATTAATTTATTGGGAGATGATGTTATGGGATTAACTATTCCAGGCCTAGATGATTTAGATTATCAAATATTAAATGTTTTAATTGAAGACTCTAGGACACCTTATCTTGAAATTGCAAGACGATTTCATGTAAGTGGAGGCACAATTCACGTTAGAATGAACAAAATGCAAGAAATGGGATTAATAAAAGGTGCACGACTTATATTAGACACAAACAAACTTGGATATGACGTATGTTGCTTTGTTGGAATCTTTCTTGATAAAGCATCTTCATACCCTGAAGTACTAGAACAATTGAAAGAAATAAAAGAAATAGTGGAGTTACATTATACTACAGGTGGATATTCTATTTTTATTAAAATAATCTGTAAGAGCATTCCTAGTCTCCAGGATTTGCTAATGAATAGGCTTCAAGTAATTTTAGGAATTCAAAGGACAGATACTTTTATTACCTTGTCACAACCTATAGATAGGAATATATCACTTTGATTTAAATTATAGAAGCTGACACCACTTTAAAATGATGTCAGCTTCTGCTAGTTCAAAATAACTTTGATTTTTTTATAACTATTTTATAGCATCAAAATCTTCTTCATCAGTCCTGATTTTTATAACCTTTGCTACATTAAATACAAATATTTTACCATCACCGATATTCCCAGTGTATAAAGCCCTTTTAGCTGTTTTAATAACTAAGTCTAGTGGTACTTCGGCAATCGCTATTTCTACCTTTAGCTTTGGATGTAATTTCATTTCAAGTTTAACACCTCTGTAGAATTCTGTATAACCATTCTGCATCCCACACCCCTTAGCATTCATTACTGTCATACCTGATATACCAATCTTCTCCATATAATCTTTAAATGTATCAAATTTGTCTGGGTTCATTACTGCAACTACTTGTCTAACCAATCCATCTGAAACTTCATCGCCATTCTCAATGCTAACTGGTATTGCTTCAGATAACGGTACACTAAATTCTGCTGTAATCGGCATAAAGTCAGCATAAGAACTTAGTAATCCATGTTCTTCAATATCAAGACCTGCGATTTCTTCCTCTCTAGATACTCTAAGACCAACAGTAGCTTTAATTGCATTAAATACAATTGTCATAGTAATTGCAACCCAAGCGATTACAGCTACAACTCCAATTAATTGAACTCCAAGGAAACTAGCACCATGACCATAGAATAATCCTTGATCTAATGAGAATAACCCTACTAATAAAGTACCTGAAGCACCGCATAGTCCATGAACTCCAATAGCACCCACTGGATCATCAATTTTCAAAGTTTTATCTATAAATTCAATACCAAATACAACTATGAATCCTGCAATAAGACCTATGAATGCTGCACCTATTGGTGATACAACATCACACCCGGCAGTTATTGCAACGAGCCCTGCAAGCGCTCCATTAAGTGTCATTGAAACATCTGGTTTTTTATAACGAATCCAAGTTATAAACATTACTACTGTAGTAGATACCGCTGCTGCTATATTTGTAGTAACAAATATTTTACTCATTAAGAATATAGTATCATCACCAGTCGCAGCTAATGTAGATCCCCCGTTGAATCCAAACCAAGCAAACCAAAGAATGAATACTCCCAGTGCTCCAAGAGTTAAACTATGACCTTGAATAGCCTTTGAATTTCCTTTTTTATCATACTTACCAATACGAGCTCCAAGAATCTTAGCTCCAACAAGAGCTGCAACTCCACCGACCATGTGTACCGTAGTAGACCCTGCAAAGTCATGGAAGCCTAGTTGTGATAACCATCCACCACCCCATATCCAGTGACCTGAAACAGGATAAATAACTGCACTAAGTACCGCAGAATATATTAAATATGATTTAAATTTCGTTCTTTCTGCCATTGCTCCAGAGACTATTGTTGCAGCTGTTGCACAAAATACCGTTTGAAAAATCAAAAATGCATATGTTGGTATAGTTGATGAATAATCACCTTGCACAAAAAAATCTAATGTACCAATAATTCCATATTTACTTGCTCCAAACATAAGACCAAATCCTAAAACCCAAAACCCTATTGTTCCGAGTGCAAAGTCCATTATGTTTTTCATTATAATGTTTCCAGCGTTTTTCGCCCTGGTAAAACCTGTTTCTACCATTGCAAAACCTGCTTGCATGAAGAATACTAAAACTGTTGCTAATAAGACCCAAATGGTATCTACTGATGAATACATAAAATTTCCCCCTTAATATTTAATTTATATTTACAATTTATCCGTTGATAATATGATAATATATTTAAAGTATTATTGCAATATGTTTAAGGAAAATTAATAAAGTTTATCATTTAAACAATAGAGTGTCGTTTACATTATCATAATGTTAAAAACAAAACTTAATTAGCGGCATTTTTTATTGATATCATAATTTAATTTACGATATTAAGGATTTTAGGACCGGTGTGTATTATAATTAGATTAGAAAGGAAGGCAAACAGCCTTCTTTTTCTATGCATCACAAAATATGGTGAGGATGAAAAATGAAAGGGGGAGCTGAACAGTATGACTAAGACATTTAATAAATCATATATGGTTATGATTCTAGCACTTATAAGTTGTTTTTTATGGGGAAGTGCGTTCCCGTCAGTAAAGACAGGGTACAAGCTGTTTTTCATAAGTGGAAGCGATACCTATAAGGTTATACTTTTTGCAGGCGCTAGATTTTTAGTTTCTTCCATTATGATATTTATATTTTGTATTATAACAGGAAGATCTTTAAACGTAAGAAAGAAAGACATATCTAAGATAGTCCTTTTAGGACTTTTACAAACTTCACTTCAGTATATATTCTTTTACATAGGTCTCTCAAATACCAGTGGTACGAAGGGTGCTATACTGGCGTCTACAAGTACATTTTTTAGTGTTATTATAGCCCATTTTTTTTATGAAGAGGATAAGCTTAGTTTTCGAATAATAGTTGGAGTTGTGCTTGGATTTATAGGTGTAGCTATTGTAAATATCAATGGTAGGGGAATTCAAGGTGGATTTTCACTTTCTGGAGATGGGTTTATAATAATTTCTAGTTTGGTAGGAGCCTTAGCTAGTATATACACGAAAAAGATTGCAAAGGATATACCAATCTTTGTGATTACAGGGTATCAGCTATTAATTGGGTCTATATTATTAATATCCACAGGATTTCTGGGAGGAGCAAGGGGACTTGATTTTAGTCCTAAAGGAGCAGTACTTCTTTTATACCTGGGATTTATATCCGCTGCAGCTTTTTCTATATGGACAGTATTACTTAAATATAATGGAGTAGGAAGGGTAACTATATATAAATTTTCTATACCACTATTTGGTGTGTTTTTATCCTATGTTTTCCTTGGGGAAAGAGTCATTGGATTTAAAGTTATCATAGCTGTTATTTTAGTTATAGCTGGCATAATAATTATTAACACAGAACCCAAAATTAGCAATTGATAGTTGTATTAAGAGATTACAAAATAATTACAATATTACTGCTTTCAATACTTCATAGGCCTATTATGTTATAATCAAATTAATAATATAGAAAGCAAAATGCATTAGAATATTGAGTTCTATGTATGAGGTGAAATTATGAAAAAAAAAGTACTTCTTATAGAAGATGAGGAATCAATTAGAGGTTTTATTAAAATTAATTTTCAAAGGAATGATTTTCTAGTATTTGAAGCCGTATCTGGGGAAGAAGGGATAGAAAAAGTAAATGAGGAAAAACCTGATTTAATAATTTTAGATATTACTCTTCCTGGTATGGATGGATTTAAAACCTGTGAAATTCTAAGAAATAGTTTTCCGGATTTGGGCATTATCATGCTTACGGCTAGAGGCCAAGATATGGATAAAATCATGGGCCTTGAGTATGGTGCTGATGATTATATGGTAAAACCATTTAATCCACTAGAACTTATTGCAAGAGCAAATGCCCTACTTAGACGAATGAATAATAGCGAAGATAAAAATCCTGAACAATTAATATCAGGGTGCTTTATCATAGATACTGATTCAATGAAGGTATATAAAAATCATCAAATTCTAGATTTAACTCCTAAAGAATACTTGCTTTTGAAGACCTTCATGGAAAATGAAGAAAAAGCGTTTAGTAGAGATGATTTATTAAACACAGTATGGAGTTATGATTACTTTGGGGACACTAAAATTGTAGATGTTAATATACGACGTCTTAGAGAAAAAATTGAAACTACCCCTTCTAAACCTGAGTATATAGAAACAGTATGGGGTTTTGGGTATAGATGGAAAAAGAGGTGATATTTTGAGAGGTATAAGAGCCAGACTTATTTGGAGTTATCTATTAGTGATAGTTTTCACTGTAATCACCTTAGAAATTGTTCTTACTGTTTCTGTAGGTAAATATTACTACAAGAACATGGAGTCACTCCTTTCAAAACAAATTAAGAGCTCAGTTGATTTTTATAACAATAATTTTGCTTCATCTAGTTTAAAGGAAAATGTGGAGAATAACGCGGATATTTTTTGGAAAAATACCTCCGCAGAGGTCCAAATAATTGATAACTCAGGAATGATGCTAATGGATTCCATTGGTAATTTTGATTATAAGCCCATCCAAGATGATGATGTTAAGAAAGCATTGCAAGGTGAACTTGGAACTTTTATTAAGAAAGATAAGGCTACAAAAGAAAATTTTATGTACGTTTCTTACCCCTTAAAATCCTATAATAAAATAGAGGGTGTTTTACGTTTCGTTACGCCTTTATCTGAGGTAGATGCACTTATACGTAAAATAATATTTCTTTTCTTAGGAGTTGGAACGTTGGTTATTGTGATTTCTGGTGCTTCTAGTATATTCATTTCCAATACTATTGTTGGGCCATTAGAGGAAGTGAAAAACCTGGCTAAGAAATTTGCATCTGGAAACTTCACTGAAAGACTTAAAAAAAGAAGAAATGATGAAATTGGAGAACTATCCGATACATTTAATTTTATGGCAGAAGAAATACAAAAAAATCAAAAATTAAAAAATGAGTTTATTGCGTCTGTTTCTCATGAACTTAGGACGCCCCTTACATCTATAAAAGGGTGGGCGGCAACTATTAGGTCTGGAACGTTAGAAGATAAAGAAGAAATTTTAGACGGACTTAATATTATAGAAAAGGAAAGTGATAAACTTACGGAAATGGTGGAAGAGTTGCTAGACTTTTCTAAATTTATATCTGGAAAAGCACCACTTTCAAAAGAATATGTAAACATTCAAAATATTATAGCCTATATAGAAAAACAATTTATGCCAAAGTCCATACCTCGAAGTATTGTGTTTACTTGCAAAACACAAGAAAATTTACCTCCGGTTTTTGCAGATAAAAAAAGGCTAAATCAAGTTATTATTAACATTTTAGATAATGCTTTCAATTTTACAAAAGGAGGGGGTAATGTAACACTCGAAGCATACACTTCCAGTGATAATATTTGCATTATTATAAAGGATAATGGAGTAGGTATTCCAGCAGAAGATTTGCCTAAAGTAACAGAAAGATTTTTTAAAGGAAGAACAAGTATGTCACAAAATGGAATAGGACTCTCTCTCTGTAAAGAAATTATAGAAATGCATAATGGTAAACTTGAGATTTTAAGTGAATACGGAACGGGTACAGAGGTTAGAATATCATTACCGTTAACAACATAAGAAATAATACAATTAAAATGTATAAGAGGTGACTCTAAATGAAAAAAATATTATGTTTATTTTTTATTCTATTTTCTATTATAATTTTTATATGGAGTCAATATGTAGGATTAACTTTAAACGCTCAAGTATTACATAAAAAACTCACTGTATCTCCTCTAGAAGGGAGCTGGATAGTAGAAAAATATGTTTCTATTGATGGTGCTACAATAGATGAGGGAAAGGCAAAACAATTAATTGGACAGGTTGCTTATTTTAGTGGAACTACAGTTGATTTTAATGGTAACACCTCCAAGGAATCTAAATATAAAGTAAAATCTGTGGACACTAGTAGTTACTTTTGGAATGTTATAAAGATAAGTGCTAAATCTTTAGGGATACAAAATGATAATGTTCAAATTATTACCATTAACTCCGATGATATTTTTTATGATGAGTACATAAAGCTTAATGATGTAACTTTGATAAAAAAATATGAGGGCATTTTGCTATATTTTCATAAAGATAAAGAAACTAGTGCCAATCTTACTCATAATAAAGATAAAGAAGATAATACGAAAATTTTAATAAGCAAAGCAGAAAAAGAAATAAGATCTAAGTCAGGACTATTACTTGGACTAAGGTATAAAAACCCTAAAGTAGAAGCTGGAGGGAGCAAATATTTATATAAAACCCTATGGATTAGTTCAGTAAATGATAAAATTATTCCTATTTCTGAAACTAAAGATTTGCTACTTCCAAGGCAAGATGGATTTTGGAAAGTAGGGATAAGTAAGAAAATAGAAAATGGAGTTGCTAAGGGTGTACTTTGGACTTATCCAGTTAATTCAATTGATCCTACTAAACCGATAGATATATATTCAAAGCAAATAAAGTACAGCAAAACAGAAGGCAATATTACTATTAAATTTTTAGGTAGTAATTATGTTTCTACAGAAAATATACAAGGGGTAAATAACAATAATTTAGAAAAAGATTACTCTAATAATCAGCTTAAAATACTTCCAATAGATAATCTAATGGGAGAATCCATAAAACTTACAAGTATACTAGGAAGGGAAATAGAAAAGTCCACTTTGCCAGGTGCAATTTTAGATATATCTAAAAACTTTCAAGAAAAAAGCTTGAAAAATGTGGATGCTAATTGGGGTGTAATAAGAAGAAATGGACGTTGGATACTAAGAGGAAGAATGGAGACCAAAATAAGTAGCGAACATTCACTTGTAGATTTTGATATTTCTTATGCTACACCTAAATCTTTAACTACATATGATAATTTATTTCCTTCTTTTAACATCATAAAAACAAAGGTTCCTAGTGCAGTGGATGCTTATTCTTCGCCTAATAGAGACTTTGTTGTTGTTCTAACTTCTACAAAATTAATGGCTTTTAGTATAGAAGGAAATAACCTCAATGAAAATTTGCTGACTTTGGAGCTTAAAGCAGGAGAAATACCAGTAATGTCACATTGGGCTACTGGTAGTTATGTGGATGATTGGCAAAAGAAAATAAATAAGTACTAAATTTATATGCAGCTAGAGCGTATAAATTTAGTACTCTATTTTATTATTCCAAATTCATATCCTTGATCTATTAAATATTCTATAATTCGAGGTAATGCATAAGCGGTTTGCATTTTACCGTAGGTGTCATGCATCAGTATAATTACTTTTGGTGTTGTTCCAACTTGTTCCTTTAATATGTCGAATAACTCTTTTGAACTTTTATTCCGCCTACCTGCTGCGTCTCTAATTTCAACATTCCAATCTACACTAAACATGTTTTTTTTCGAAAGTCTTGCATTAAGCTCTGGCAAATTTGGATCTTTATAATATGTTCTTGACATATATCCTCCTGGAAGTCTTAAAAGCCTTGTATTAAAATTATTACCAAGGATGTTTTTTAATGTTTTATCGTTTTTATTTACATCCTTCATGAAAACAGGTACATTGACCTTATTGTTTGGGAATAGCATATTGCCTCTATTATGAGAATAAGTATGATTACCTATTGCATGTCCTTCATTAAATTCACGTTTTACTAATTCTTTGCTTTTTTCATTCTTCTCTACATTTTCCCCAAGCAAAAAAAATGTTGCTTTAATGTTATACTGTTTTAAAGTATCTAGTATCATCGGAGTCACGGTAGTAGATGGACCATCATCAAAGGTGAGAAAGGCTGTTTTTTTGCCAGCATTTTTTTCTTTGTAATTTGCTATGGAACTTACTTTTTCAGCATCATAAATATTTTTTTTGCCTTCTTCATGTTCAGGAGCGATTTTTATTGGTTTATTACTGATTTTATTATTTTTTTGTAATCCACCATTAATTGTAGTAGTAACTGCTATAGTTACAGGTTCTGCGTTAACGTCTTCTTCATCAAAAATTTTGACTATTGCGATGGTAACTATTAATATTAAAAAAATACAGCTAAAGAATAATTTTGTTTTTATAGTTTTCTTTTTAATTCTTTTGTTTTTATTGATAATCCCCACTCCCTTAACATCTTATTTGTAAATAACAACTAACAATAGTTATTATAATAACATGGCTATAAGGCTTGTCCATATTTGTAATATTATAAACCTCAATGTAGAATGATGTTATATCTATACATTTATATTACTACTTATATGTATTCCATAGATTACAAAATTGTTACAATTATATAACATATTATCGTTAAATGTTTTGGAAGATAGTAGCGTTTTTGACAACATTCTGAGCATGTGTTATGATTAAAAAGTTCATCGGAGGGTATATAGATAATTATATGCTGGATAAGATGGTTGGGTAAAATCAACTGTCTTACCCAGCATTTTTTTGTTTTTAGGAGGTATACGTTATGGAACAACATAGCAATTTAACAGAGGGAAAGGTTATTCCCACACTATTAAAATTTGCATTACCATTTTTATTAGCCAGTTTGCTTCAGGCACTTTATGGTGCAGCGGATTTGCTAGTTGTTGGTCGATTTTCAAGTTCAGCGCAAGTTTCTGCTGTGGCCACAGGAAGTCAGATTATGCAAACAATCACAGGTGTTATTCTTGGATTAACAACAGGAGGCACCGTTTTAATAGGTCACTATTTAGGAGCAAAAAAATCTAAAGATATTGCAGAGTCAGTTGGAACTATCATTTGTATATTTGGTATTATGGCTGCTATTTTAACTGTGACTATGGTTCTGCTTACAGGGACTATTACAAATTTAATGAATACGCCTATGGCGGCAGTTGAACACACAAAGCAGTATATTCTTATTTGTTCTTATGGTATTCCGTTTATTATCGGTTACAATGCGCTAAGTGGCATTCTAAGAGGACTCGGCAATTCAAAAGCACCATTATTCTTTATAACAGTTGCTTGCATAATTAATATTGTCCTAGATTTAATTTTAGTGGTTGGTTTTCATATGGGAGCATCAGGAGCTGCTATTGCTACTATAGCTGCCCAAACTATTAGCTTCATACTTGGAATATTCTACATAAAAAATACGGGGGTTACCTTAGAATTTAATCGTAGTCATGTTAGAATAGAAGAAAGTAAGGTAAAAAAGATATTTAAGTTAGGATTACCAATTGCATTGCAGGATGGTTTAATTAATATTTCTTTTATAATAATTACAGCAATTATTAATAAAATGGGACTTATTGCATCTGCGTCCGTAGGTGTTGTAGAAAAAATAATTGTATTTACAATGCTTCCAACAATTGCATTTGCTTCAGCCATTGCAGCAATGACAGCTCAGAATATGGGAGCAAGAAAACAAGTAAGAGCAAAACAGTGTTTGTATATAGGAATGGTATGTTCTTTAGCTTTCGGTATAATATTCTATGCATATGTTCAAGTGAATCCAACTTCACTGACATCATTGTTTTCAAAAGATACAGAGGTGATTGAAACAGCTGCATTATATCTAAAATCATATAGCATCGACTGTATCTTGGTATGTTTTGTATTTAGTATGAATTCATTTTTCAGTGGTTGTGGTAATTCTTTATTCCCAATGATTCACAGTCTGATTGCTACCTTTATAATTCGTGTTCCGTTGTCATTTATTTTGAGTGAAATGGAAGGCATGACGCTATACGAAATTGGGTTTGCTTCTCCGTTAGCAACATTTGCATCACTTGTGATGTGTATAATATACATGAAGTCTGGAAAATGGAATAATGATCAAATTATTGATTAAGAAAGTGATATATCGTAATCTCAATTAAAATAGTTTTTTATATATGTAACGTTTTAACAAAAAATGTGGCTAATTATATGAAAGGGGGATTTTAGTGAAGCAAATAGAGAATTTTTATATAACTTATAAGCAGGATGTTTATGTGTATCTGCTTTCACTGACTCATAATCCTATACTTTCAGAAGATTTATTGTCAGAGACTTTTGTGAATTCAATATCATCTATTGGAAACTTTAGGGGGCAATCTTCAGTGAAAACATGGTTGTTTTCTATAGCTAGAAATTTATGGCTTCAAAGCATTAGGAAAGAAAAACATACAGTTGAATATAATGACCTTTTAGAAATTTATGTATCATATAGTATAGTAGAAAAATTGATTAAAAAAGAGTTCGTAAAAAGAATAAAGACTCTATTACTGGCAAAAGATGAGCGTACTCAAAAGATAGTAAACATGCGAGTTGAAGGTTATAGCTACGGTGAAATTGCCAAAGAAGTGAATATATCAGAAAGCTCAGCAAGGGTTGTTGATTTTCGTACAAAAAAATATATTAAATCTAACTTAGAAAAGGAGGGACTATATTGAATATATCTTGCAATGTAATACTGGATTTAATACCGCTTGTAAAAGATGGAGTTGCAAGTGATGATAGCACTATAATAGTGAATAAGCATATTAAAGCTTGCGCCAGCTGTAAATCGGAATTTGAAACTCTTGATGTCATAAACCCGATGCAATCTTCAATAAAAGATAAAAAGGTAATTTTCGCTATGAAACGTAGTATTTTTGTAACACAAATTATTATTCTTATGGCAGGGGGGGTTCTTGGGGTGGCACTCTCAAATTCTATGGGAATGTTTTATAATTTTATGATAATGCCTATATTAGGTGGTGTTTCCGTGGTAGCACTTAAACGTAAATGGTATTTAACTCCTATTGTAATTTTCATAGTTTCTTATTTATGGACAACTATAAGTGAAATAGTGCCAAATGGGTTTGAATGGATTTTTCTATATAGTGGATTATATTACGGTACTATATATACTGTTTTAGTCTTACTTGGGGTTCTCATTGCAATGCTTTTAAAAATTACATTTAAAAAGGAAAGGTGAATATAATGAAAAGTAAAAAGGGGCTAACCTTTAAAATAATTGCGGGAATAATAGCTTTAACGCTTATTGGTTTTATACTTCTGATTACTAATGCTACAGTTGGTAATCCAATTACAAAAGGCATGGCGAATAAGGCTATTAAACAATATGTAGATAAAAACTATTCCTCAATGGACCTTGAAATAGAAGACGCATATTATGAATTTAAGGGTACATCATATATTGGAATGGCTAAATCTAAAACAAGTATTGATACTAAATTCTCGGTCTATTATAAAAACGGTAAAGTTCAATGGGATAATTATGAAAGCAGAGTACTAAGTCTATGGAATACAAGAGAAAGGTTATCCGAGGAATATTCTGCTATTGCAAAAAATATTATTTCCAAAGATCTTGGGTATGATAAAAACACTACCATGATGTATAGTAAGTCAGATAAGGGGGAAGAATCAATGCTCACTTTAACCCTTGATATGAAATTTGACAAAGAATTATTTCTGATTTCAACTGTTGTAATCCGACTTGATTCAAAAGAAAATTCAATGGAAGCAATGGCAAAAATTTTGACGGATGCCCACGAGGCATTTGTAAAGAACGATTGTATTTTTGAAAATTATAGCTTGAGTGTTCAGAACAGTTCAACTAAATATGTATATATAAGTGCAGTTACACCAGCAGACATTGAAAGTGGCAATCTTATAGCGCTACTTGAAAAGGCTAAAACGAATCGATCTGGAGGTGAAATGAGTGTTTTAGTTCATTAGGTAAGGATTAAATAAAATTTAATTGAAAAACCCTAAATTCATCAATAATTTAGGGTTTATAATTATATATTTATCACTTATATTATCAATTTGACTATTTATGATATAAACCATATTATAAAAATCAATACATATAACCTAACATATCTAAGTACCCATCTTTCCAAACTCTGTTTCCGGTTTGCTTAATCATTAACTCTTTAATTATATCTTCTCCGATACCTAATGTTTTATGTTCATCTATTTTAGTCCACTTACATGTGTTATTTACTGATATGAAATCATTTTTTATATAAAATGGTTCAATATCAGTAAATAACAGTAAAAAATCCAAACTATGAGCTGCTGAGAAACTTTCAATTGTTTGCAGTAATATAGAGGCTAGACCATTACCTCTATATTCTTCTTTTATACAAATATCTACAATGCCTAATACCCTTATAATCATACCATTTAAATTCATCACTCTATAGTCCAAGCCTACATGTCCAATCAAAATATCTTTGTCAAATGCTAAATATCTAAAATGAGGTATTTGTTTATAGTATATTCTATCTTCTGGATAGATATATGGAAAACACTCTAGGAGTAAACTTTGTATTCTTTTTTCTAATTCAACATCAATATCATACTCGTTTATTTTTGTAATCTCCATTTTAAAACTCCCTTTAAAAAAAAATAATTTTTTATCCATAAAGAACTAAAAAGTCTGCTTTAATTGAAGTTCCTCATAGCTGCAAAGACCTTGATTCAGAGCATTTTGGCGTAATTCTAGATACAATTCTGCTTTTGTAGCGTTTTCATAAGGCATAACAAATAGTACTCCGACGAAAAATAGTAAGGCACCTAATAAATACCACCCGATAAATGAAAGATCTAATATCCACATATCTAGTTTTTCACCGTCGGTCATTTTATCACTTAATTCTAGTGCGCGTTTGTAATCAATGTTTGGATTGTCAGATAATATATAGGGTACCATTCTGTAAGCATATGTTTTTATAATTCCTGGTATGATAAGTAACAAGAACCAAAGAAAGGTTACAATACTTCTCCAAAGCATGGTTTTTATGATATTAAAATACCTTCCAAAGCCAAAACCATATCCTAAATAATTCAGATTTATATTATTTTGTGCTGATTGCACAAAGTAACGTCTTCCACCTACTTCAATGGGATATCCTAATAGTATACGAAGTGCAAATACAAATACAAATATTGTAATTACAGCCATGAAAGTAATTAAAAGCAGAAATGGGAATATACTAGTAATATTTTCACTAAAAGGATTAAAGCCACTGCTTGGTGTTTTATTACCAAAACTCCAGTTGAAGTTGTTTATGTCAATAGAACTATTATTGGTGCCACCAATAATTGCTAAAACTAAACTAACTATAAATGCATTCCAATAAGAAATTTTTAAAACTGCCTTTGCTCTATTTTTTAAGAGTTCACGAGTCCACATTTTTTATCCCCCAATATAATTTATTCCATTGATATCTATAATCATAACTCATCTTGATTAAAGTAACAATAACGTGTTAAGAAAAATGAGGCGACGGATGCCGCCTCACTATCAATTGTAACAAACAACCGGGATACCTGCCTCGATGTTATTAAAGATTGCTTTTGCTAAATAGTATGGCGAATTTATACAACCATGAGACCCGGATGTCTTATATATATTTCCTCCAAATGAACCTCGCCAATTTGCGTCATGAATTCCTATACCTCCGTTGAAGGGCATCCAAAAGCTAACAGGAGCGGCATAATCTGCACCTCTTAGAACAGCGTCCTTTTGTTTGTATTTTAATTTATAAATGCCGTCTGGTGTTGTATGATTAGAGCTTACATTTCCTGTAACAATATCTCCTTGTGATATTAGAGTGCCATTTTTATAAAACCATAAATGTTGATTTGTAAGATCTATTTCCACATAGGTATTCCCAATATCATTATCACTATGAGAAATTGCAGTTTGAATGTATACTGGTTCTTTTGCTATAATTTGACCTGCTTTTAGGGCAGTAATTAAAGCTTGCGTCTCTTTAACTCTGTTAATGGACCAACCATAATCACCGCCGCCAACATTTATTGTCTTTCCATGTGATGTATTAAAATTTCTCATAGCGCCGATGGTATTATGTTTTTTTGAAAGTACATCTACGTAGTTTTTGACTTCACTCTCATTAAATGTGACTTTAAGATTCTCGTCAACCGTAAGCCACTTATTTATTGTAGAACCATCTAATGTTTCTTTCTGTTCTCCAAAAGTATAGGTGATTTTTGAAAAAGCATATTTGTTAAGTGTGTTTAGAGTATCTATAGTTTTTTGAGATTTTGAAGTATATTGCGGCTTAACATAGCAATTAATTGACTCCAAATCTATTGTAGTTTCCTCTTTAAGGATTGCAGCCGCCACATATTCATATAAAATGTCACTACTTACCTTCGTTCCATCAACTTCACCTACAATTACATAGCCATTATCTGTATACTTAAAGCTAGCATTTTTAGGTTCAACTATGTTACTGCTATCAAAACAAGAAAGCTTATCCAATCGGTCTTTTAATAGTAACTTGTCATATTTAACTCCTTCTGTCATTTGAGAATCTTCTGTATTAAAAACTGCTAAAACCCATTTATAAGGATTCTGTCTATCTTTAAAATTCTTAAATTGCCCATCTGAATTATAACTTAAACCGACTTCATCCCCTCTAATTTGTTCGTTTTTACCTTCTCGTTCTTTTAAATTTATAGTATAAGTATGAAGCTCAGAAGCCAACTTTTCATTTACTACCTTAACATTTTCTCCTGAAACACTAATGCAATTTATTGAAGAACCAAAATAAAAATGATTCATGAAATATATTGCCATCCCAAGATATATAGTAAGTAAAGCCCAAAGAGAAATTATAATCCCTGTAACAATTTTTTTATGTTTTTTTAATGACCTTATTATTGGATTTTCTAATTCACTTCCCGTAATGCTCCCCCTTAATAAAATTAGTGCGTGCCATTTTTGTGGCTACATTTCAATATGTGTTCACATTTCATTTTATGTACCAACTTTCGTATTTAAAACAGTTATTAGTAATATTAATTACAAATACTGGTAAGCAAAAAGTACACTTATGGTTTATAATAAAAACAATATACAGAAGTAATAATTTTGATAGCAGGAGTGAGGTTATAGCACTGTCCAAAAAGGCTGGTATTAACTTAACGGTATCCGATTTGAATTATTGTCTCTAAATGTTATAAAATTTGTTATATTGTTTAATATTTAAAATATATGTTATCATATAGGATGTAAGGAAACTATAATTCATATCAAAAGGGGAAATCGTAGTGAAAAAACGCCACCTATTAGTAATAGCTCTAATAATTAGTTTATTATTTGGGGCATATAATTTTATTGTTTTAAAGGAACAAAAGAAAAACGCAGATGAGTTATTTATATTTTGTTTATCGAATGCACAAGCCAATTTTACGTCAGACTACAGTGAATTTGATGATAATGATATTATTTTTTATTATATGCACACATGTGCTTACTTGCATACAGCTGTATATACCTTTGGTTCCACTTCATATGCGAGTATTGAAAATCATAAGCAATTATCTGATTCAATAAGTGAACTTTTGAGGTATATGGAGGATATTGATAGGGTTGAGAGTAGGTGGAAAGGATTTCCTGAGAATTGGAATCTTATTAATGAATATTTACATTATATAGTTATAAATCCAAACGATAAAAAAAATACTGAAGCACTTTACAAACTTAGTCATAATTTACTTTGTGATCTTCATGATGTTGTAATAAATTATGAAGGCACTAGTCCCAATTGGACTGTAGACTATAAAATTGATGGTAATGAGGAAGCACATGACACTTATTACACAATAAAATACATTGGGAAGGGTGATGACAAGGTAGAGGATGTCAATTACTCAATAGACAGTTCGAACGAAGGAGAAGAGGGCGAATTCACACTAGACAATACTATGGTGCATACTGGAAAATTGAAATTTACTGTAGGAATGCCAAAATCAACTGATAGAGATATTACAATAGATATTGAATGGAATGGAAAGAAAGAAACGTTAATATTAAATAAGTCTAAATAAAGAAAGGATGATAAATTATGTCAATAGAAAAAGTACAAGAGTATTTTAAAAAATGGGGTAAAGATAAAGAGATTTTAGAGTTTGAAACCTCTAGTGCAACAGTCGAACTTGCAGCACAAGCACTAGGTGTTGAGGGAGCAAGAATTGCTAAAACTATCTGTTTTAAAGATGGAGGCGGTGCCATGTTAATAGTTACGGCAGGAGATGCAAAGACAGATAACAGGAAATTTAAGGATGAATTTGGTTTTAAAGCAAAGATGATGTCACCAGATGAAACACTTGAGTACACAGGACATGCAGTAGGTGGAGTATGCCCCTTTGGCATAGAAAATGATGTGCCTGTATTTTTAGATGAATCTCTTAAGAGATTTGAAACTGTTTATCCTGCCTGTGGAAGTAGCAATTCAGCTATTAAACTAACATGCGAGGAACTAGATAAGTATTCACAAAATAAGAGGTGGATAGATGTCGGTAAAGGCTGGGATTTACCATAATATCGAATTTTTAAACTTAAAAAAAATTTATTAGTATTAAATTCATATAAATCGATAACTACTATATATAAGTATTTCTACGTATTTGCAACCATAAATAGAAGCATCTCATTAAAGTAAAATTTAATGAAATGCTTTTTTGTTTAGAGTTCAAAATTTGAGATGAGTAATAAAAGTACAGCTATTGCAATAGAATTTAAAGGAGTCTAAACCTATATATGTATTGTAAGGGAGGTAAATATTTTGAAGGTTATAGTAATTGGTGGTGGATGGGCTGGATGTAGTGCAGCAATCACGGCAAAAAAAGCTGGTGCAGAGGTAGCTTTATATGAAAGAACTGATATGCTTTTAGGTCTTGGTAATGTAGGTGGCATAATGAGAAATAATGGAAGATATACTGCGGCAGAAGAAATGATAGCGCTAGGCACAGGAGAATTAATAAATTTGACTGATCAAAATAGTAAGCATAAAAACATAGATTTTCCAGGGCATAAAAATGCTTGGCTTTGCGATACAAACAAGATTGAACCAGCAGTGGTAAAATATTTAAAAGATATGGACATAGAAGTAAACATGATAGCAAGAGTAGTAGATATTAAAATAGAGGATAGTAAAATTAAAGGAATATATCTATCTGATAAGAGATATGTGGAAGCGGATGTATTTATAGAGACTACAGGTTCTACAGGCCCAATGAATAACTGCACTAAATATGGAAATGGATGTGTAATGTGTGTTTTGAGATGTCCAACTTTTGGTGGAAGGGTAAGCATAAGTAGTAAAGCCGGCATTGAAGACTTAAAAGGTGAAAGGGAAGATGGAGGATATGGTGCTTTCAGTGGCTCTTGTAAACTAGCTAGAGGTTCTTTATCAGCAGACATTGTAAAGACGCTAGATGAAGTAGGTGTGGTCGTTATACAAGTTCCTAAGGAGGATATAAATTTAGATAAACTTAAACTAAAGGTATGTCAGCAGTATGCACTAAAAGAGTTTGCTGAAAATATAATTCTAATAGATACAGGGGATGTAAAACTTATGACCCCATATTACCCATTAGAAAAATTGAGAAAAATAAAAGGGTTAGAAAATGTAAGATATATAGATCCATATTCAGGGGGAATGGGAAATTCCATACGATATGTATCTATAGCCCCAAGAACAGACGACATGAGAGTTGTAGGTATTGATAATCTGTTTTGCGCAGGTGAAAAGTCTGGTTTATTTATAGGCCATGCAGAAGCAATGATAACAGGAGCTTTAGCTGGTCAAAATTCGGTAAGAAACTATCTGGAATTGCCACTTTTGATATTGCCGAGAACACTAGCTGTTGGAGATATTATTGCCTATGCAAATGAAAAAATAAAAACTAAAGAAGGGAGGATAAATAGATATACATTTTCGGGAGCAGAGTACTTTAAGAGAATGCAGGAGATAGGACTTTATATTTTGGATATAGATAAAATTAAGCAAAAGGTAGAGCGTTTAAATTTAACTAATATATTTAATGAAAAATTCATATAAAGTTAGGGAGCAATTCCTATTAGGTTATCTTACAAAACTGTAAGATAACCTTTCGTATTTGTAAGCGTAGTGATATGGAGTGTGAAGGTGGAGAGAAGTATAATATGCTTATAGTGATGAGAAAACAAGAAAAGGGGAGATATAAATGGAAGTTTTAAAGGTTGAAAATTTAAATAAAACTTATGGCAAAGGTGAAAATAAGGTAGAGGCACTTAAAAATATTAATTTATCAGTGGATAAGGGTGAGTTTGTAGCAATAGTGGGAGCATCGGGTTCTGGAAAAAGTACACTTCTTCATTTGCTAGGTGGTTTGGATAGACCAACAGATGGTAATGTAATCATTGATGGGGAAAGCATTTACCATTACAAGGAAGAAAAACTTGCAGTGTTTAGAAGAAGAAAGATAGGTTTTGTATTTCAATTTTATAATCTGTTACCTATATTAGATGTGGAAGAAAATATAGCCCTTCCAGCCTTACTTGATAATGATAAGGTGGATAAAATATATTTAGAAGAGCTTATAAAAGTACTCGGACTTAGCGAGAGAAAAAATCATCTTCCTTCAGAGTTATCAGGTGGGCAACAGCAAAGGGTATCAATTGGTAGAGCAGTTTTTAATAAGCCATCAATAATACTTGCAGATGAGCCCACAGGAAATTTAGACAGTAAAAGTTCAAAGGATGTTATAGAATTATTAAAATTTACAGCTAAAAAATATAATCAGACACTAATACTTATTACCCATGATGTTAATATAGCAGCTATGGCAGATAGAGTTATAACCATTGAAGATGGCGAAATAATTGGTGATAAGTGTTTGAAAGTAAGCTAGGGGGGAGGGGAAAAGATGATAACAAGTTATAAAAAGCTAACAGGGAAATATTTAAAGAGAAATAAAAAAAGAACAATACTTACGATTATAGGGATAATGTTATCTGTTGCTCTTATATCAACAATAGGGCTGTTTTTTAATGGAATACAGGATGCGCAGATACAGGATGCCAGAAATAAGTATGGGTCTGCACATGTACTATTTCAAAAGACAGATGCAAATTTAATATCAAAGATAGTTAACAATCCTAAAGTTTCTAGAAGCGGACTTTATACTGAAAGTGATGATGTAAAATTAGGTGATAAGTTAGTTGTTAACAAAATAACTGCAACAGATAAGGCCTTAGAACTTCTTCCTTATAACGCAAAGATAGGGAGGTTACCGGAAAGTGCAAATGAAGTGGCCGTAGAAAAGTGGGCATTATCTTATATTGATAAAGAAGCTAAAGTAGGAAATAAAATTAAAGTTGCGGATAGTGAATATATCCTTGTAGGGATACTTGAGGACAGTATTCAAAGTCAGATAGACGGCAAAGGAGTAATTTTATTAAAAAATAATAGTATAGATGAAAAAAATGCAACATTATTAGTAGAAATAAGCTCAAAAACAAACTTGAAAGTTGCCCTGCAGGAATTAAGACAGTTACCAAATTCAATTGTGGAAAATGATTATTTGATACAAATGCAAGGAGCAGGAGAATTTGATTCTGGACTTAAAGGCTTATATGTATCTCTTGCAATAATAATTGGAATAGTTTTAATAGCTACAATAGCAGTAATATATAACTCATTTCAAATAAGTATTGTAGAGCGAATTAAACAGTTTGGACTTTTGAGAGCAGTGGGAACTACTCCAAAACAAATTAGAAAAATTGTTCTAAGAGAGGCAACAATACTAGCAATAATTGCCATTCCACTAGGACTCATATGTGGCATTATAGCTATATTTGGAATAGGTATTGCATTTAAATTAATTGGTGTAGATTCAGTTGTACCTATAAAAATTTCCATATCACCTATAGTTTTACTCATAAGTTCAGCAGTGGGGATTGTCTCAATATATCTATCAGCACTAGTGCCGGCATATTTTGCAAGTAGAATTTCACCACTAAGTGCTATAAGTGGTAGAAACTCTATAACAAAGGAAAAAATAAAGAGAAGAAAGAATGTAGTTATTCAAAGAATATTTGGGTTTGAAGGAGCACTGGCTGCTAAAAATATTAAGAGAAATAGAAAAAGATATAGAATAACTGTGTTTTCAATAGTAATAAGTGTAGTGCTATTTGTTACTTTTAAATCCTTTATGGATATGTCACTGAATATATCATCAGATATTAATGAATCCAAGGATATCCATTTTTCAGTTGAAAAGGATAATCGTACATCTGGACTAAATCATAAAACCATAGACAGTAAAATAGAAGATGATATTAAAGCTATGAAATCCGTGGATAAGGTATATAGAGGCTACAATCCATATATTTTCAGTATGGCAATTAATAGTAATAGTGAAGTTAAAGAAATTCAGGATATGGGAAATATATATAAAAAAACAACTTTAGATGGAGTTGAGGAAACTCTTATGGAAAGTTGTATTGTAATTTATGATAAGGAATCTATTGAAGTTTCTAAAAAATATATTGAGTCAGGAAATATTGATATAGAAAAATTAAATAGTGGAAATGGAGTAATCTTGTATAACAAATATAGAGTGCAGAATCAAACTACAGATAAAGAATATTTTGGACCACTAGCAGATATAAAAGTAGGGGATGAAATTGACTTGCAATTTAGGGGAGGTTGGTATGAACCTAATGAAGTAACAACAGAATTCGGTAAAGGCAATGTTCAAAAGGTTGTTGTTATGGCAATTTTTGAAACCTCACCCTTCAACAATATGCAAGTAAATAATAACTTGAATATAATTACAACCGAGGAAATGGCAAAAAAATTAACCGGGGACAATGACATTGGTCCTGTAAAATTAAACATAGTTCTTAAGGATATAAAAACTGAAGATGAAGGGAAAATGGGAATAGAAACTGCCATAAAATCAAGCTCTGATTTAAGGGTAATAAACAATATAGATAGTAATAGGAAATCAAAATCCATATTACTAATGATTAAAATTCTGTTGTATGGATTTGTATTGGTAGTTTCCTTAATAGGTAGTGTTAATATTGTAAATACATTAACAACAAATATTATCCTTAGAAAAAGAGAGTTTGCTACATTAAAATCCATTGGACTAACTCAAAAGGGTTTAAGAAAAATGATTATTCTAGAAGGACTTCTATATGGAATAGTAGGTGCTATATATGGTTCAATAATAGGCTGCGGTATATCCTATCTGATAGGATTATCAATGGGCGCATTTAGAGAGTTCGGGTGGGTGTTTCCAGTCGAGGCCATAGCTATTGCGGGAGTAGCATCTATAGTTATTGGTTATTTATCAGTATTATCACCACTTTCAAGAATTAAGAAAGAAAACCTAATTGAAGCAGTTAGAGAAGATTATTAGCAAAAAAAATTCTCTTTCCCAATTCTCAAGTATATGAAGCTTTAACTTAACGTAGAACTGAGGTATTATTAAGTTGTTAATACTTAACAATACTTTAGAATGAGGTGAAAAAAGCATGAATAGATTATTATTAGTTGAAGATGATGAGTCATTAGCTCTTGGCATAGAATTTTCGCTAAAAGATGGTGGCTACGAAGTTTCTAGAGCATCAACAGTAGAAGGTGGAAAAAACTTATTTCATTTAGAGTTGTTCCATTTGATTTTATTAGACGTTAACTTGCCTGATGGCAATGGATATGAATTATGTAAGTACATAAGGGAGGAAAGTGATGTTCCTATAATATTTCTAACAGCCTGCGATGAAGAGGTTAATATAGTTCAAGGGCTTGAAATAGGTGGAGATGATTATATAACAAAGCCTTTTCGTGTAAGAGAACTTTTATCAAGAATAAATGCACTAATTAGAAGAAGTTCTAAAAATATAATAAACTCTCAAAATATATCAGTAGAAAAAATATTAAAAAGTGGAAATATAATTGTTGATAATATAAAAGGAACAGTAAAGAAAAATGGTGAGGTTATAAATCTTACAGCGCAAGAATACAAGCTTTTACTAATATTTATGAATAGGCCTAATATTTTAATGAAAAGGGATGAGATTCTAGGTGAATTATTAGAAGGTGAAGATCCTTTTTTTGATGAAAACACATTATCTGTTTATATTAAGAGAATTAGAGATAAAATAGAAGATAATCCAAGAGAACCTGGGTATATAGTTAATAAGCGTGGACTGGGGTATAAGTGGAATAAGGATACAATAATATGAAGAAATATTTTATTAATAGTGAACTTAAAATAAGCACAGCTCTTCTTTTGATTTTAATGACTTTATTTTTAATAATTACATCTCTAGCTTTAAAAGTGAATAATGATAACTTAAAAGCTGATTATATAAAAAGCTTAGGAGCAATTGCTGAAAGGGTAGTTTTAGAAAATCCTGAAATGGAGGAGAAAATTATACCTCTTATTACAAAGGAAATTTCTGTGGAAGAAGCTACAAGTGGAAGTGAATTTTTAAAACAATATGGGTTAACACAGGATTTAGAGGATTCGCTTTTCCCATATGTTGGACCAACTATTATTAAAAACAACTACGTAATTATATTTGTTTTTATTCTTATGACCGCAATATTATTTACACTTAACTATTTCCAATATAGTTTTTTCTATAAACGGATAAGAAGATTAACTTGCGCTGCCCAAAAGGTAGTTGAAGGCGATTATGACATAGAAATAAATGAAAATAAAGAAGGGGATTTTTCAAAGCTAGCTATTTCTTTTAATTCTATGAGAGGAATAATAAGGAGTAATTTAAGTGATCTTAGGCGAGAAAAACAATTTTTAGTTGATTTATTATCAGATATATCCCATCAGTTAAAAACTCCACTTTCCTCTGTGATTTTATATAACGATATTATGGTTACAAAGCAGCTGCCTGAAAATCAAAGGTTGGATTTTTTACAAAATAATCAAAATCAACTAGAAAAAATGAACTGGCTCATAAAAAATATACTAAAGCTTGCTAAATTGGACGCCAAGGCTATAGAAATTGTGAAAGAAGAGCAAAGCTTAAATGAAACGATGCAAGATGCAATAGACTCACTGGAGTGCAAGGCCTTTGAGGCAAATGTTAATGTCATTTTTAGTGAAAGTGAAGAGATAGTTTTTAAACACGATAGATTATGGCTTGAGGAGGCAATCATTAATATTATAAAAAATGCTATAGAGCACACGCCACAAGATGGAACCATAAGTTTGGAACTTATGGAAAATGCACTGTATACAAGAATTATAATAGAGGATACAGGAGAAGGCATAATGGAAGCGGACTTGCCTAATATATTTAAGCGTTTTTATAAAGCTAAAACCGTAAGGAAAAGTGAATCCATTGGAATAGGGCTGGCTCTTTCAAAATCAATTATTGAAGCACATAATGGAATGATTGAAGTTCGAAGCGTCATGGGAATAGGAACCAAATTTACTATCACTCTTTTGAAATTCTAATTACATATATTGGTGAAACAAAAAAAGCAAAATCTAATTTAAAGTAGATTTTGCCTGTTTTCTATGTTTAACCCATATTATAAGTAACAATATTAACACAACTGTACAAATACCTGATAATATAAAACAAAATCTAGCTCCATATTTCTCTGCTATAAATCCTGAAAATAGGCTTCCAATTGGAGTGAACCCAGCAAACACAAGCGAATATACGCTCATTACACGTCCCCTGTATTCATCTTCAGAATTTAGTTGTAACGTGGAATTAGCAGTGGTGGAAAAGAACATATTTAATATTCCAGTTATAGATAAACTTAGTGCAGTTAAGTAAAATATGTTACTAAGGCCTGTAAAAATAAGCATTATGCCAATGCCGATAGAGCCTCCTATCATAAGAACTCTGTTTGGAGCCCCTTTACTTTTAAATGTCACAAGAAGTGCTCCAACAAGGGAACCTGCTCCAAGTGCAGATAATAAAACACCATAAGTTTTTGCACCCATATGTAGTACATTTTTAGTGAATACAGGTATTAAAACAGCGTAGTTAAAAACAAAGACTCCCATAATACTAACTAATATCAAAGTTTCGAGTAAAATTGGCTTGTTTTTTATATATTTAAGACCATCCACTATTTCCTTCAATATGCCTTTTTCAGAGGTTTTCATTCTAACATAAGTAACTGCTTCAATATGTACAAGTCCATAGATTACTGCCATAAAGCTAAAACCATTTAATAAAAAACACCAACCTGCTCCAAGGTACCCCATAAGCATAGCTCCAATAGCAGGTCCAATAATTCTTGCTAAGTTAAAAGTGGCAGAATTTAAAGCAATAGCATTCATCAAATCTTCTTTTCCGACTATTTCCATATTAAAAGCTTGCCTAGTTGGCATATCTAAAGTATTGCAAAATCCAAGACACAAAGCTAAAACTATTATGTATTCGTATTTCAAAGTATTGGTAAAAACCAATGCAGATAATGTAAAAGCCAAAAGCATAGAAATCGTCTGAGTGAATATCAGTATTTTTTTCTTTGGAAACTTATCCGTTAGTACCCCAGCAAACAATGAGAAAAAGGTTACGGGTAAAAACTGCATGGTTCCAACAAGCCCAAGTAAAAATGGAGACCCTGTTAAGGAAAGTACAAGCCAAGATTGACCTATGTTTTGTGTCCAAGTACCTATTAAGGAAATACACTGTCCAAACCAAAAATATCTATAATTCTTATGCGTAAGCGCATGAAAGTTTATGTTAATAAATCGCTTGGTAGAAGCAGCTATATTCAATACTATCCTCTCCTAATATAATGCATCGCTTTTAAAATATTTATCAATTTTAATAATAAGGCATTATTGGTTTCAATGCAACTATTATTTATTGATGAGGTGGACAAGAAACTTGCCACTTGCCACTTGCCACGTGGGTGGCACTTATGGTAAGGTAAACTTATGGTAAGGTGAAACGGGAGGGATTGTTATGAATAAGAAAATTAATATGATGTATTTTAGTGCTACTGGTACAACTAGAAAAGTCGTATCTGGTATAGCAAAGAAAATTTCAGAGAATATTGGTATGGATATAGCTATAAACGAGATTGCTTTTACAATTCCAGAAGTTAGAAAAAATCCAGTGTGCTTTACAGAAGAAGATGTTGTCATTATTGGAGTTCCAGTTTATGCAGGAAGAGTGCCTAACGTATTATTAAAGTATTTAAATTCTATTACGGGTAATGCTGCACTTGCAATTCCTGTAGTTGTTTATGGCAACAGAAATTATGATGATGCACTAATAGAATTAAGCGATATACTTGAACTAAATGGGTTTAAAGTTATTGCAGGTGGCGCATTTATTGGCGAACATTCATTTTCGAAAACGCTTGCTAGGAACAGGCCCGATGAAAAAGATATGGACATTGCAGGCGACTTTGCAAATCAGATATATATAAAAATTACAACTCAAGATGAAACTCAAGCTGTAATTATAAAGGGGAATAAGCCTTATAGAAAATATTATAGGCCTGTGACTAAAGAGGGGATACCTGTTGATATCAGAAAGGTTACCCCAAAAACGAATAGCAATTGTAATGATTGTAAACTATGCGTAAGTATTTGCCCTATGGGTTCCATTGATTTTGAGGATGTATCTAAATTAAATGGGATTTGTATTAAATGTGGGGCTTGTATTAAAAAATGTCCAACTAATGCAAAGTATTATGATGATGTAGATTATTTAAGACATAAACATGAATTAGAAGTACAATTTTCTTATCGAAGAGAGCCAGAGCTATTTATATGAGTTTATAAACTTTTCCATAACCATTATTACAAACCATGCTATCCCTTACGGCAACATTACCATTCAGCACTACGTATTTAATCCCTACAGGAGCTTTAGTTGGATTAAAGTAATCCTCAAAACCCATAATTTCCTTTAAATCAAATAAAACTATATCTGCAGTTTTGCCTACAGCTAAAAGTCCTATATCTTTAAGGCCTAAAGTTTTAGCAGGCAAATATGATATCTTATATATAGCCTTCTCAAGAGTAAGAGCCTTTTTGTCTCTAACAAATTTACCTATAAAAAGAGGGAAGTTTCCATAAAGCCTTGGATGTGGATTCCCAGCTGGTATACTATCTGAGCCTACCATTTGAAGTGGATGATTTATTAACTTAATGGTATCCTCTTCTGAAAACACATCTAGTGTTACTACTCCTACCCCAAACTTTTCTGATGCAAGAAGTTGTAATGCAAAATCCACTGCGTCAATATCTAATTCTTTAGCAATGGCACCTACAGTCTTTCCAACATATTTTAAATCTACCTTTTCTTTTACAGATGTTATAAGTATTCCATCCCAGCCAGTAATTAAGCTGTAATTGTCCCATCCCGCATAGTGAGTTTTATGACTTTTAAGCTCTTCTTTAAGAGTTGCAACCATCTCGCTATCTTGAAGTCTTTTAACCATTTCCAGGCTTCCCCCAGCAGTAACCCAAGGTGGTAAAAGTTGAGTCATAAGAGTGCTTCCTGATAAATATAAATGCTCATCAAAGGTTATTTTTATTCCTTTAGCTACCGCACTTTCTATGTAACTTATAAGCGTTTCAGCGTCGCATCCCAAATCTTTCGAGTTATAAGACCTCATGTGTGATATGTGAAGACGTACCTTAGACTGCCCAGCTATATAAATTATTTCCTCTAGAGCATTTATTATAGTATCGTCATGGTTTCTAAGATGAATCATAACAATTCCATTATATTTTGCTATGACTTTGCATATATCTATTAACTCGTCTTTTGTACTGAAAATTCCAGGCAAGTATTGAAGACCTAAAGACATGCCAAACGCACCAGCTTTCATAGCATTCTCTGCTATTTCACACATGGATTTAATTTCCTCTGTAGTTGGTGTTTTACTATCAAAGCCCATAATGCTTGTCCTAATTGCTCCATGTGAAATTAGAGCTGTATAATTATTTTTCAGTCCTTTTTTAGATATTTCATTAGTATAGTCATACATACTAGAAAAATTCCATTTGAAGCCTGGATCACCAACGACTCCTCTTATATAGTTTTTCCATAAATTTTTTTCATCTTCAATACAAGGAACAACTCCTAAACCGCATTGGCCTACAAGCTCTGTTGTTACCCCTTGCATCAACTTTAAATTTTGAATGTTCTCTTCCATAAAAGGTACTAAATCGTTATGACTGTGCACATCAATGAACCCTGGAGAAACTATTAGGCCGTTGGCATCAATAACATCTAAAGCTTCTTCATCTATATTACTTTCGATTTTAACTATATTTCCATCCCTTATGCCTAAATCACTGTGATAAGATGAATTACCTGTACCGTCTATAATGAATCCGTTTTTTATTAAAATATCTAACATTTTTATCAACTTCCTTTAGGTTAAATCTATTAACTTAATTCAATTATACAGTATTTGAATGCAATTATTCAAATATAAGATAATTATATACAAATTGTTATACATTTTTTATATAAGGTAATACATGGTATAATAATATAAAAATTACGGGGGGGATTAAATTGTCAAAAAATGCAGTTATACTTGAAGCTGAAAGCCAATTATCGGAGTCTATGTTATGGAGTCTACAGAAAGATTTTTTTGCAAAACAAGGCCCGGAGGCCTGGACTAAGGGGATAGTACCTCAGTATATAACCACCAATCCTTATATAGCAAATTTGTATGCAAAAACTATATTTGGGTACTGTAGGGACTATGTTACAAGGACGGATATGGATAAAAACTCTACTATATACATAATGGAGCTTGCTTCAGGGGTAGGTAGATTTACCTATACCTTTCTTAAAAGATTTTTACATCTAATAGAAAATTCTTCTCTTAAAGGGCTGAAATTTAAATATATAGTAACTGATTTTTCTGAGAAGAATATCGAATATTGGCAGAATCATAGCTTTTTAAAGCCCTATTTTGATTGTGGAGTATTGGACTGTGCAACCTTTGATATATCTAAAGATGATCAGCTTAAGTTAAGACACAGTGGAGAAGTTTTGTCTAGTGGAAATCTTAAAAATCCTTTGATTTTAATTGCTAATTATACCTTTGACAGCCTTCCTCAAGACACCTTTTATGTGAATGAGGGAGAAATTTATGAAGGCTTGATTACAATAACTTCTCCTGAGATTAAAGTTAACACCGCAGATAAATCTATACTAGCAGGTTTAGATTATTACTATACAGATAACCAAATCCAAGGTAGTAATTATTATGAAGATGATGATATTAATAATATACTTCTATATTATAAAAATCATTTGGAAGATACATCTTTTTCATTGCCCATAATGGCCATGCGCTGTATATCTAGATTAAGAACATTATTTAATGATGATATAATTCTAATTTCTGCGGATAAAGGTTATAAAAGTGAAAAAGAAATGCTCAAGAATTCTCATCCGTTTTTATCAAAACATGGTTGTATTTCTATGACAGTTAACTTTCATTCAATGGAACAATATTTTAAAAATATTGGTGGAAGGGCCCTACATAGTATATATGATCATGAAAATATAAACATGTCACTGTTTTTATTTAGCAATAGTTCTCATGATTTTATAGAAACTACAATGGCCTATAAGGAAATTATTGAAAGTATAGGACCCGATGATTTTTATATTTTGAAAAAAGCAGTTGTTCCTCTAAGCGAATCTTTAGAAACAAAACAGATACTAACCTTTCTTCGCTTTACAGTTTGGGATGCAAGAACATTTCAAGAAGTCTATAACATATTGACTGAAAGAATGGATACTGAAGAAGAGTTCCCCGTAGAGGAACTAGTTATAGTAATGAACAAAGTTTGGGACAATTATTTTCCTATAGGCGAAGAAGGGGATTTAGCATACTATATAGGCTTATTATTTAGTTATGTTGGTTATGATACTGACGCACTAAGATTTTTTGAATATTCACTTGAGTTATATGGTGCTAATGCTGAAATTTATTATAAAATTGCAGTTTGTTTTTACAATCTAAGCCAAATTGAAAAAGCTCTAGAGTTTGTAGAAAAATCACTAGAATTAGATCCAATTTTCGATTCGTGTAGAACACTCAAAACTTTGATTACGGGTTAAATTATTTATTTACTACTTTATTTAAAAATTTTCCAAAGCTTGTGGCTATTAATTTGTTAAAGATATTTATTCTGCATTTAAAATAATATACATCAGCAAACCATCCTTTTTCACTCCAATACTCGGTGTCCAGGCCTACTAGTTTATAGGCAAGTACTTTTTGAACTTGAAAATTTATTAGGGAATTTAATGAGGGCTTATAATTTTCCTTATTCCTACTAAGATGTTCAATAAAAATCTCGCATTCACTTTGCGAGATTTTATTATTTATAGTTCTAATATTTCTACCAATTCTACCAGCATTAAATCCACCCCATTGAACTACAATTCTCTGTAAATATTTTAAAGTGGATTTAAGACCAGAACCTTTGGTTGTGGATATTACAAGAATGGGTTTGCCATAAATTTGGGGGCGATGAAACCAACTGCAGGTTCTATCAACAAATGTCTTTAGCTTTCCAGATACATTTTCCATATAAACTGGCGAAGTTAAAATTAGTCCATCACACAATCTGATTTTCTCCATTATATTTTCTACCTGATCATCTAATACGCATCCACCTTTAACCAAACAATGCTCACAGCCAATACAAGCTTTAATATCATAATCAAAGAGATTTATTATTTCTATATTAATATTGTGACTTCTCAATATTTCACTAACCTGAGAAATTAGGCCGTAAGTATTCATTTTTCTGCTGCTTGAATTTATTGCTAGTACTTTTAGCATTATAAGTACATCCCCCTCATTTTTATTATGGAACTAGTGTAATTTAATTTTTCATTTCTTTAATCTCATCTAGCATTAATAGATTTAATCTATTTATTTCTTTTCTTTTTTTCATTCTTTCTTTTATTAATTTACTTCTATAATCTATTTCAATTAATTCAACCTCCGATTTCATTGAATCGCAAATTTCATATATCTTTTTAAACTGTATCGCTGTTTGCTCAAACTCTTCATCGAAATTAACTATATCCTTATTATCATAAACCATCTTAAGTGATTCTAATTGATATCTTATTGTTGTAGAAAATTGTATAAGAAGTTCATCCGATTTAACTTTAAAAAGATATAATAATAGTTCTGTGTAAATTCTATAAAGAGTGTCATTATCAAAAATATCTAGATTAACTTTACTGTAACCTAAACTAACTTTTAAATCTATGTGAAGTAGTTTCCTTATTGTATTAGTATAACTTTCTGAAGCATGTAATCCATAAAGTGTTGTGCTATTTTCTACCTTTTTAAAGAATTTACTTATTTCTTCAAAACTTACAAATAGTCTTATTTCACTATCCGTTCTTATTAATCTAACCTGCTTTGTATCTTTAGAAATGTCTCCATTACTTAGAAATAAGTTGCCTTCTGTAGCACCTCTTATATCACTTACACACATCCACGTATCTGACAATTAAAAATCACCTCCTGGGTTTGTATTTTATAATTTTATGATTTCATATACATGTATTATAACTTGTTTCTTTAAATTTTATCAATATACATACTCGTTATTTTTCTGATAAATAATTACCCCAAAAATATAAACCACAACCAATAATAAGAACTATAAATATATTTAATCTAAATAATAATATTTTATCAAAAAATACCATGCAAGCAAAAGGTATACTAATCCATAGACATGCTATTGCCCAAAGTTTTAAAAACTCTTTTATTTTACCACTCTTAACAGGTAGCTTAAAACAAGTTTTTTTGGTGTAAAAGAAAATAACAATGATAATAAGAGATATTAGTAAATACTGAAAAATAGTTCCCAAACTAAAGTTCAGATTAAACGTGAAATCGTTAAATCCATATTTTATAATTATAATTAAATTCTGTGAAATATAATTAATAATTGATAGTATTATTATAATACTCCCTGCGTACATTACATAATCACTACAACGTGATAGATATTTATAGCTTGATTTATAGGTATTTACAATCTCCTCACAGTAATGTCTAATATCAGATGTCCCTAATACATTTTCAATACTTACACCTTGATTTTCTGCATTTAAAAAGCTGTCTAGTATTTGTTGAAGAAATTCTTCCGCATCTTTTATTTTTATATTAGACATTCTTATATAGACTACAATGTCGGTAAATATAATTTTGTTCTCTTCAGATAAGTTTTCAGATGCTTTATTTAATTGTTTTATTAGTGATTTTGTTTTAGTCATTTAATTCATCCCCCAATATCTTATTAACTGATTTCGAAATTTTATCCCAGGATCTACAAAAAACTAAAAATTCATCTTTACCTAGATTAGTAAGTGAATAGTATTTTCGTTTTGGGCCCAGCGGAGAGTCTCTGCTAATTGATGATAACAAACCATTTTTTTCTAGTCTAATTAGCAATGGATATAAAGTTCCTTCAGTGTAGTGCGTCAAAATATAGCTTTATATAACTGCATTCCTAAGTCAAATTATAACTATAATACTAATAATTATCTAGTTATTAATTGCTTTTTTGATAAGCACATTATTTCTATGACAAAAGCTCCTAACGACTTGAC